>NZ_LWBS01000164.1 GCF_001652265.1 Rhizobium leguminosarum | reverse complement strand
TTCATGTTCGCCAATTTCGATTATCCGCGCAACGACAAGGCTTTTCTCGGCCACGTGCATGCGGAGGTCGAGGAATTCCTGCACGGCGTGCAGGCGTCGCCTTCGCTGGCCGTGCTCTGCGGCGGCAGCGAAATCCACCAGCAGGCGGCGATGCTCGGCCTGCCGGCGGAATTCTGGAGCGGGCCGGTCACCGATGAAATCATCCCGGCGGTCGTCGCGCGCATGCGCCCCGATGTGCCCTATGTGCCGAACTCTCCCTATGGCGGAGCGATGCCCTTTTCGCCGAATGCCGGTATCGCCCATTATTATGGCGTCGGCGCCTATATGCGGCCTATTGCCGATGCGCGCCGCGCCGACGTGCGTTTTGCCTCCGAAAGCCTCGCCTTCGCGCATGTGCCGCAGCAAAGGACGCTGCAGCGACATCTCGACGTGCCTGCCGTCCACAGCCCGCTATGGAAGGCCCGCGTGCCCCGCGACCGCAGTGCATCGTGGGATTTCGAGGATGTTCGCGATTTCTACCTGCAGCTTCTCTACGGTTTCGATCCGGCTGAGCTGCGCCGCGAAGATCCGGAACGCTATCTCGATCTCTCCCGCGCCGTTACCGGCGAGGTGATCGAGGAGACTTTTGCCGAATGGCGGCGCAAGGGCTCCGCCTGCAACGGCGCGCTCGTCTGGACGCTGCAAGACTTGCTGCCCGGCCCCGGCTGGGGGGTGATCGATTCCACCGGAGAGCCGAAGCC
>NZ_LWBS01000163.1 GCF_001652265.1 Rhizobium leguminosarum | reverse complement strand
ATCAAATTGCCGAACTCCATCGGAAAAGGAAATATGATCGTCGAGGTCTTTTCGCCGGCGATGACGTTCAATGTACTCAAATAACGAAGTTGCATGGCCTCGGGTTGCCTGGCGAGGATTTCGGCTGCTTCGAGCAGTTTGGCTGCAGCCTGCTGCTCGCCTTCGGCATTGATGATCTTGGCGCGCCGCTCGCGCTCGGCTTCCGCCTGACGGGCAATTGCGCGGATCATCGATTCGTTGATATCGACATGTTTGATCTCCACATTGGCGACCTTGATCCCCCAGGCATCGGTCTGGGCGTCGAGGATTTCCTGAATGTCGATGTTGAGCCTGTCGCGTTCCGCCAGCATCTCGTCGAGGTCATGTTTGCCGAGCACCGAGCGCAGGGTCGTCTGGGCGAGCTGGCTCGTCGCCATCATGAAGTCCTCGACCTGGATCGTCGACCTCTCGGGATCGACGACCCTGAAATAGATCACCGCGCTGACGCGGACCGAAACATTGTCATGCGAAATGACATCCTGGCCGGGCACGTCGAGCACCCGCGTGCGCAGGTCGACCCGCATCATCTGCTGGACATAGGGGATGAGCAGGATCAAGCCGGGGCCCTTGACACCGGTGAAACGGCCAAGCGTGAAAACCACGCCGCGTTCGTATTCCCGCAGGATCTTGATCGCAGATGCGACGACGACGAGCAGAATAAAGATGATCACAAGATAGAAGGCGAGATCTGCAAACAGGCCCATGACTTTTCCTCCTGCATTCTGAAG
>NZ_LWBS01000162.1 GCF_001652265.1 Rhizobium leguminosarum | reverse complement strand
TGGCATTCCGCCGGCACTGCCGAATGGGAGAAAAATCATGAGAACGATATTGATCGCGATAGGGGCTTTAACTGCTTTAGCCGGGTCTGCTTTTGCGGCCGAGCCTGCCAAGACGGTGGACACGAAAATGGGCAAGGTCCTGGCTACTGAAAATGGCATGGTCCTTTACACCTTCGACAAAGATACAAAAGGCAAATCCAACTGCGATAAGGATTGCCTGAAGAAGTGGCCGGCGTTCCACGCCGGAGCCAAGGCCAAGGCAGAAGGCGAATGGACTCTAGTCAAAGCTGCGGATGGCAAAGAGATGTGGGCCTACGAGGGCAAGCCGCTCTACACCTATGTCGAGGATAAGAAAGCCGGTGAAGCCAACGGCGATGGCGTTGGGGGAGTTTGGCACGCGGCCAAATAGCTGAACCGGCGACCGTTTTAACGGGCGGTCGCCGGATCGCCTTGAACCGCAAGACCGACCTCTGGAACTACATATCCCTTCTCTACGGCTTTCGCCGACAAACCCGGCTTCCGCCGAATGCTGCACCCATTCCTCGCGACATCATCTACTAGATTCCAAATGCTGGTCAGAAGCAGGGATCGGGGACGCAGATTGTATGCGGTCTTTCGTTTGCGCTGCAGCCCACTCGAGAAAAAGGTTGTAGGCAACCGCCAACAAGGTCGGCCCGAGAAAAAGCCCAATCAGGCCGAACGCCAAGACACCGCCAATAAGCCCAAACAGGCCGAGCAGCACAGGTAGGTTGCTGTTTTGGTTAAGCA
>NZ_LWBS01000161.1 GCF_001652265.1 Rhizobium leguminosarum | reverse complement strand
TCGCGTTGGCGCGCGGGGGAATGACGATGACGGCAGCCGCACTGTGGTCGGTGACCGCGTCGTAGGTGGGCTTCCCGTCATAGGCGCCGTCGGCTGTGAACTGCCCGATCCGACCATCGATCTGGTTGAGCAACGGCTCCACCTGCGATGCGTCGCCCGCGTCCTGGTCGGTCATCGTATGTGCAATGATCTCGCTGCTATCGGCATCCAGTGCCACATGCAGCTTTCGCCAACCACGGCGGGATCTGGCGCCATGCTTCTCCTCCAACCATTGGCCCGCGCCGTAGACCTGCAGTCCAGTGCTGTCGACAAGAATATGCACTGGCCCGTCCGGTCGACCCTGGAGGTCATGCGCCTTGTTGGGCGATTGCCCTGTTCGCGCCCGACGGCTCAGGGTGGTATGATCGGGGACAGCGAGCGCCAAGCCCATCAAGGGCAGCACCGATCCTAATAATCCTTCGACCTGACGCAGCCGCAAGCCGAACACCAGGCCCAGCGTCAAGGCGGTCTCGATGGCTAGATCGGAATAACGAGGCTGGCCACCACGCGTCGTTCGGCGTGGAGCAAGCCACATGGCAAGCGCCTCCGGTGTCAGCCACAGGGTCAAGCTGCCACGTCGCCGTAACCCCGCCTCATATTCCGGCCAGTTCGTCACCTTGAATTTCATCCTGCCGATGCGATGGTGGCGGGCGGCGTTATGTTTGAAAGGCATCAAGGTCACAGATCGGTTATTGAGGTTGCCGATCGCCTACACCACGACCGCTAAACGATCCGTGCACCAACGCG
>NZ_LWBS01000160.1 GCF_001652265.1 Rhizobium leguminosarum | reverse complement strand
GGTGATGTCACGTTGTCTGTGGCTTAAAGGTTGGCGGATAATTTGGCGGGGATGAGCGAACCGACCATCAGCTACAAGAACCACCGCTTTCCGCCGCAGATTATCGCCCGTGCGGTTTGTTGTACTTCCGGTTCCCTTTGAGCCTGCGGCTGGTCGAGGAAATGCTGTTGGAGCGTGGCATTGTCGTGTCCTACGAAACGATACGGCGATGGGGCTGCAAATTCGGCGCGGCTTACGCGAAGCAGTTGCGCAGAAATAAGCCGTCGCGAAAGGATATCTGGCATCTGGACGAGGTCGTGATTTCCATCGGCGGCCGCAAACATTGGCTTTGGCGTGCCGTTGACCAGGACGGTTACGTTCTCGACGAGATCGTCCAGGCGCGGCGCGATACCAGGGCTGCCAAGCGATTGCTGGCCAGGCTGCTGAAGAAGCAAGGCTTGGCGCCGAAGCGGATCGTCACCGACAAGCTGCGCTCATATGGAGCGGCAAGACGCGACGTGATGTCGGCTGTCGAACATCGCTCGCACAAGGGGCTGAACAATCGCGCGGAGAATTCGCACGTGCCACTTCGAAAACGAGAACGAATGATGCAGGGATTTCGATCTGCCGGCGGCTTGCAACGTTTCATCTCAGTCTTTTCAGCAGTCCGAAATCTCTTCGTCCCGCCGCACCAGAAACGCTCAGCCCTCGCTACCCACATTCATCGGATCCGCGCGATGGCGCAGTGGAATGCCGTGGCCGGCGCAACAGTCTGAGGTCAGACAAAAGCCTTGCCCGGGCGTTGGTGAAACAACGTGACATCGCC
>NZ_LWBS01000159.1 GCF_001652265.1 Rhizobium leguminosarum | reverse complement strand
GGCGCTGTCACGTTGTTTGAATGGCAGGCGAGTCAAGGCCCGCGCAGACAGTTTCAGACGAGCTGGCCGCTGGCGGCTTTCCACTGGGCCATGGCTTGCAGTCGGTGATTGCGAATTTGGTTGGCAGAAGGTTTTGTGTGATCTGGAACGAAGAGATTGCGAACGGCGGAGAACAGCGAAACAAAATGTTGCAGGCTCCCGATTGATCGGAATCCCTGGCGCATTCGCTCCCGTTTTCGAAACGGCAGATGCGAGTTCTCCGCCCGGTTGTTCAAGCACTTGTGTGAGCGATGCTCAACACCCGGCATGACCTGACGCTTTGCCGCTCCATAGGAGCGGAGCTTGTCAGTGATCATGCGCCTCGGCACCATCCCCTGCTTTTTTAGCAGACGCATCAACAAACGTCTGGCAGCCTTGGTATTGCGGCGAACCTGCACGATTTCGTCGAGCACATATCCGTCTTGGTCAACAGCCCGCCACAACCAGCATCGCCTGCCATTGATCCGAACCGCAACCTCGTCGAGATACCAGACATCACTGCCGGAAGGTGGCTTTCTGCGAATGCATTGGGCATAGCGGGGCCATGTATTCTGCCCCATCGGCGAATGGTCTCATAGGAGACAGCGATCCCGCGCTCAAGCAGCATTTCCTCAACGTGGCGCAGACTGAGCGGAAAGCGATAATAGAGCCAGACAGCGCGGGCTATAATCTCTGGCGGGAAACGATGGTTCTTGTAATTGGCGATGGGCATGTTCCATGCCGAACCGTCTATCGACAATCTCTTAAGCCAAAAACAATGTGACAGCGCC
>NZ_LWBS01000158.1 GCF_001652265.1 Rhizobium leguminosarum | reverse complement strand
AGTGTGGACTCTTGGGTTTCCAAGGCTGAGCAAATCAGATTCAAGACTGTCTTTTGGAGGCAGTCATGGGTGTTTTGGATCGTCTGATCCTTCGGGACGAGCAGTGGGCGCGGATAGCGCATCACATCATTGGTGACGAGCGCACGCGCGGCTCGTCTGGCCGCGACAACCGCATGTTCGTGGAAGCCGTGCTTTGGATTGTGCGCACCGGCTCGCCCTGGCGAGACCTGCCAGAGGTGTTCGGCGAGTGGAACAGTGTCTTCCGCCGTTTCAGCCGCTGGAGCCGGAAGGGCATCTGGTGGCGCATGTTCGCCGCGATGTCGGACGATCCGGACTTCGAATACCTGATCGTTGATTCCACCATCATCCGCGCCCATCAGCACGCTGCCGGCGCAAAAAAGGGGCTGAAGATCAAGCCCTTGGCCGTTCTCGCGGCGGCCTGAGCACCAAAATCCACATGGCCGTGCGTGGTCTCGGCTGCCCGGTCCGCTTCACACTGACCGCAGGCCAAAAGGGCGATGCGCCGCAAGCCGATGCCCTGATCGAGGGCCTACCCGCCAACATCGTCATGGCCGACACCGCTTATGACAGCGATCGCCTGCGCAATGCCATCGCTGATAAAGGCGCTGTGGCGGTGATCCCCAACAATCCTTCCCGCGCGCAAAAATACCCGCTGGACAAGCATCTCTACGCCCAGCGCCACCTGATCGAATGCTGCTTCTCGAGACTCAAGCAGTTCCGCAGGGTCGCTACGCGCTTCGAAAAAACCGCCGAAAACTACCTCGCAGTCGTCACTATCGCAGCAATCGT
>NZ_LWBS01000157.1 GCF_001652265.1 Rhizobium leguminosarum | reverse complement strand
TAGGCTCCAAACCCAATCAAGCCATTGATCAAAATGGATCGCTGTGATTCATTGTGATGACAATGGGAGTTTTGATGATGGCAGGAGAGTTCTGGCTTGATGATCAGCAGTGGGCGGTGATTGCGCCTCTACTTCCCACGAACCAACCCGGTGCTCATCGCACTGACGACCGTCGAGTGATTAGTGGAATCATCCATGTCCTGCGATCGGGTTGCCGATGGCAGGATTGTCCCACTTGCTACGGGCCTTCAACAACCATCTACAATCGCTTCCATCGCTGGTCTGCGAAAGGAATATGGCGGCGGCTGTTTGAAGCTCTGGCGCAAACAACCGATCGGGATCTTCATATGATCGACAGCACCACCGCCAAAGCCCACCGATCAGCCGCTGGCGGAAAAGGGGGGCGGATGCCGAGGCAATCGGCCGCTCGCGAGGCGGCAGATCGACAAAAAGCCATGCTGTTGTCGATGGTTGCGGCCGTCCAATCGCGCTGAGAATAACGCCCGGGCAGCGCGGCGACGCACCCGTTGCCGTTCCACTGCTCACGCTCTTGCCTGCGAGCCGCCTATGTGCCGCAGACACCGCTTATGACAGCGACACATTACGCGACTTCCTCACCGCCCGCGGCACGCAGCCGGTCATTCCCAACAATCCTACTCGAAAGCGCATGCAGCCCTTCGACCCCATTGCCTACAAGCGCAGGAATATTATTGAACGCACCTTCTGCCGCCTGAAGGATTGGAGGCGCATCGCAACACGATACGACAAGCTCATGATCAACTTCGAGGCAACTTGCTACATCGCTGCTCTCGTCATTTGGTGGGCATGATTGAGTCTGGAGCCTA
>NZ_LWBS01000156.1 GCF_001652265.1 Rhizobium leguminosarum | reverse complement strand
GATCATCCGCATCAATCCAAGGCTAGCCGCAGGCCTAGACATAGATCCTCACATTCAGAGAAGTCGTATGTCCGAAATACCCTGCCCAGCATCAGCAGCGCCAGATGGGGTCTCCTTGCCGCTTACGCTCATCCCGCTGCAGTCTGGAACGAGACTTCTATCCCGCGCTCTGCCAGCAGATCTTCTGTATGACGCAGGCTCAGCGGAAAGCGGAAATAGAGCCAGACCGGATGCGCTATGATCTCGGCGGGAAAACGATGACGCTTATATCGCGGCGGCGTGACATCGGTCGACGGGTTCGGGCTCATGCCGGTAAATGCCGCCGCAAATGTTAAGGCGATGCTACCGCTCGACGAGATCGTCCAGACGCGGCGTAACACCAAGGCGGCCAAGCGCCTGCTGGCGCGACTCCTGAAGAAGCAGGGCATGCCGCCAAAGCGTATGATCACCGACAAATTGCGCTCCTACGGGGCGGCCAAACGCCAGGTCATGCCGAACGTGGAACACCGCTCGCATAAAGGCTTGAACAACCGGGCGGAGAATTCTCACCTGCCGTTGAGAAAACGGGAGCGAACGCGACAGGGTTTCCGGTCGGTTGGCTCATTGCAACATTTCGTGTCGATCTTCTTCGTAAGCCCACGGTGAAGGCCGTCTTGCGAGGTTGAGGCGAACATCGGAAGTCCTAGTGCTAGCACTAGTACCACGCCACAGAGATTATGACTCTTTGACGGGGTAAGCTTTGCGGAGCTTTTTGCGGGCATTTTCGGTTGTGAACATCCATTGGATCTTTGCGCCGTGGGCGTTGCGTTGCTGCTCCCAGGCTGCGACTTCGGCGATTATGGTGTCTTTGTTGTCGATACGACGGTCGA
>NZ_LWBS01000155.1 GCF_001652265.1 Rhizobium leguminosarum | reverse complement strand
AGGATGCGGGCAAAGCCCGCATCCTGTCTGGCATTTGCCTCAGTTCTTGGTGACGAAGTCCTTGACGTTGTCAGGCGTCACGAGCTGGAAGGGAATGTAGACCTTCTTCTCGATCTTTTCGCCCTTGGCGAGCTTGAGCGCTGCATCGAGCGAGCCCTTGCCCTGGCCGGCGGCATCCTGGAACACCGTGACGTCGAGATCACCTGCCTGCATGGCGGCAAGCGCGTCCTGCGTGGCGTCGACGCCGCCGACGACAACCTTGCTCATATCCTTGCCGGCCGCCTTCAGCGCCTGAATGGCGCCGATCGCCATTTCGTCGTTGTTGGAGATCACGGCGTCGAATTCGATACCGCCGGAGAGCCAGTTGGTCATCAGGTCGGCGCCCTGGGTGCGGTCCCAGTTGGCCGTCTGCTCTTCGACGATCTCCAGGCCCTTGCATTCATCCGACTTGATGACGTCGTGAACGTCCTGGGTCCGCATGCGCGCAGCCTGGTTGGAGAGCTCGCCCATGATGACGACGGCCTTGCCCTTGCCGCCGAGAATGCGGCAGATTTCCTTGGTTTCCAGCGTGCCGGATTCCTGCTCGTTGGAAGCGACGAAGGCCTGCTTCTCCGGCAGCGTGTCGACGTTGACGGGCTGGCGGTTGACGTAAACCAGCGGAATGCCGGCATCGGCCGCGAGCTTCGACATTGCCGTGGTCGCATCGGTATCGACAGGGTTGACGATGATTGCATCGACCTTGGAGGCGATGAAATTCTGGATCTGGCTCTGCTGCTTGGAAACGTCGTTCTGTGCGTCTTCGACCTGCAGCGTCACGCCGCTCAGTGTCTTTGCATAATCGGTCATGCCATTGCGCAGAACGGTCAGGAAATTGTCGTCGAATTTCGCCAT
>NZ_LWBS01000154.1 GCF_001652265.1 Rhizobium leguminosarum | reverse complement strand
CCCCAGGTAAGAACGCACTCCTTCCCTGCACGACCGCCGGATTTACGCCACCGCCCCTTGGTCACAAGAGCTTCGCGGTTCGTTGCCCGCTCGCCCTGGTCGGCACCGCCTCATATCCGGTTCTTGTTCATCGGCCCGCAGTTTCGATCCACGCTTCCTCCCCACGGTCGGTTGCCCTTCCGCAGTTGCGCTTCTCTTCGCTCGCTATGACCAGCTTACGGTGGGACTTCCACCCACAAGAGTACGCCCATGCTGGGCGCACAACGACAAGGGCCGGCGCAAGGCCGGCCCCTGAAACTCTGCGGTCCGAAGGATCCGTTTACTTGCAGGTTTCGATCTGCTTCAGCGCAGCCGAGATACCCGAAAGCGAATAGCTGTAGGAGGTGCCCGTGCCCTTGCGCGAAACGGCATTGACCGTCATCGAATGACCGGTCTTCATCGCGGCGACGAGAGCCGGCTCCTGCGCCGCGTTCTCGACCCAGCCGGCCTTGTCCTTGGTGAACATCACGAAGGTCTTGTTGTCGATGACGACGTTGATCTTCGAATTTTCCTTGACCGTGTAGCCCATCATCGCCTGCGGCTCGTAGGAGATGTTCTGGCCCGGGCGCTGAGAGACGATGAAGAAATTGTCGCCGTGGTCGACGCTTGCCGGCTGCTTTGCCGTCGGAACGGACAGCACGTAGCAGACGGTGCTGTTGCCCGACTTGTAGGAGTAGGCGCCCCATGCCTGGAACTGCTGGATGCGGTTCGGCGCGGCCTGCTGCGCTTCCGCAACTCCGGCCATAACAAGGGTGAGTGCGAGAGCGGATACGATACTTTTTACAAACATGGATTCCTGCCGGTTCTTGCGATTCAAGGCCCGAAGCGATCATAGCGGGCGCCGCATAATCACGATCTGCTTTATTTTGACTTAATTCAGGTTACCAAATGGTCAACAATAGCTGCGATTTGTATCTGCCTGTGTCATTTCAGCTCGGGTGTCAATTTTCGTCCCTTTAACTGTATCGGCCGCGACACCGTGCCCCAATGGCATTGGCCGTCCGTTCGGCTGAATTTAAGACACAAAGATTCAGGCAAGAGTTTGACCTTTCCCAAATCCGTTGTACCTCATTAAGACTTGGAAATCCGGGACGAAATTATTGCCGCAGGGGGCTGGTGAGGGGATATGGATGCCGAGGAAAGACAGCGTTTCGCTGCCCTCGCGAAGGCAGTCGCGGACGATCGCGACCAGCAGGCCTTTTCCATCCTGTTCGACTATTTCGCGCCCCGCCTGAAAGCCTGGCTGATGCGCCAGAAGATGACATCAGGCGAGGCCGAGGAACTGGTCCAGGAGATCATGATCGTGCTTTGGCACAAGGCAGACCTCTATGATGCCGCGCGCTCTTCCCTCTCGACCTGGCTTTTCCGTATTGCCCGCAATCGCCGCATCGACATGCAGCGCCGCGCCAATACTCGCATCTTCGACGAGAACGATCCGGCCCTGCAGCCGCCGGCCGATATCGGCGCGGAAGAAATCATCGCCAATGACGATCGCGACGCCAAGATACGCGCCGCCGTCGGTCAATTGCCGGAGGACCAGCGCGACATGCTGCGCGCCGCCTTCTTCCTCGGTCAATCGCATTCGGAGATCGCCGAAGCGACCGGACTGCCGCTCGGCACGGTGAAGTCACGTATTCGGCTTGCCTTCGGCAAGCTCCGCAAGCTGCTGGAACGCGAAATCGCCTAACGCATGTCACCCAAAAGTGTGCAGCGGACGCGCTTTAGATCGTCTTCATTGCTTCTTCCGGCCGGTCGGCGAGAACGCGGTCGGCCGCTTCGTAGTGGCCCGGCCGGATGTGGCCGCGCACCATGGCGAAGGCGGCCGAGAGCACGGCGATGTCGTCGGAAAAACCGATGACGGCGAAAACATCCGGGATCATGTCGATCGGCATGACAAAATAGGCGAGTGCCGCAAGCAGCACGCCGCGCACCTTGGTCGGCGTCTGCGGATCGAGCGCGCAATAGAAACCGGCGACGACATCGCGCGAGAAGGGGATCTGCCGCACGGCCCGCCGAAACGTCGGCCAGAATTTCTGCCTAACCGTCTTCTCGCGCCGGCTGCGGGTGTCCTCGTCGCCCGGCAAGAGGATTTCCCCGAATTTGACCTCGTCCATCCCTGCATCCCTTTTGTCCATGCGAACATATGGTGACGGCGCCCAGTCTTTCAATCGGCCCCTTTCAATCGACCCCGCTTTCAAACGACACGTCGCGTCGCCGCCTTCTCCATGGCTTTGGCGAGCTTGAAATCCAGCTCCGTCAGTCCGCCGGCGTCATGCGTGTTCAGCGTCACATCCACCCTGGAATAGACGTTGAACCATTCGGGATGGTGGTTGAGCTTCTCGGCCGCGAGCGCTGCCTGCGTCATGAAGCCGAAAGCCTCGACGAAATTTGCGAACTTGAACGTCTTCGATATCGACGAAGCCGCATCATTCAGCACCCAGCCCGAAAGCTCGCTCAGCTCAGCCTCGGCCGCCGCCCGTTCCAGTCTTTCCATTTTCATGCCATGGTCCTCTCATCTCTCAGACAGGTTACCGATGAAACGCATCAGCATCCTCTTCGTTTGCATGGGCAATATATGCCGTTCTCCGCTTGCGGAGGGAATTTTTGGCCATCTCGTCGCCGAGGCAGGCTTGAGCGGCGATTTTACGATAGATTCCGCCGGCACTAGCGGCTGGCATGAAGGCGAGCCGCCGGACCGGCGTTCGATCGCCACCGCGAAAAGCCACGGCATCGACATATCGGGACAGCGCGCCCGCCGCATACGGCCGAGGGACTTTAGGGATTTCGATCTGATCCTCGCCATGGACCGCGCCAACCTGGCGGCGCTCGAAAAGAGCGCGCCGCATGGGGCGAATATCCACCTTTTCGGTGATACCGCGCTGCGAACGGGAGAGGATATTCCCGATCCCTATTATGGCGGCACAGGCGGTTTCGAGCTGGCCTACACCAGGCTCTTGACCGGCTGCTGCAGGCTGTTCGAAACGCTGGGCGTCGAGCGCGCCTCGTGCAGCGGGAACACTTCCTCGGTGAGGTAAGGCCCGCCGCCAACCGATTCGCGCGACGAAAGCAGCACGAAGCGCGGTGCGGCGAAGGTTGCTGTGTGGAAGTTGCCGCGCCCCGCCAGATATTGCACGACATCGTCGAGCCGTGAGGATTTGAGCCGCGCCAGCGTCACATGCGGCATGAATTTGCGGGGATCCGGCGGCAGGCCGATACGCTGGCAGATGCGCTCGATCTCCCCCTGCAGGGCATACATTTCAGGCGATTGCGAGACGCCGGCCCAGACCGAATGCGGTTTCTTCGAGCCAAAGGAACCGATGCCTTCCAGCCGAAACTGGAATTCCGGCCGGTCTATCCGGTCGAGGCGTTCAACGATTTCATCGGCCGTGCGGCCGTCGACATCACCGATGAAGCGCAGGGTGATGTGGTAATTCTCCACATCGATCCATCGTGCTCCGGGGAGGCCACCGCGCAGCAATGAAAGACTCATCGCCGCATTGCGCGGAATTTCGAGGGCGGTAAACAGTCTCGGCATCACGAGCACTCCCCGAATCTTTTGCAGGTGCTCACACGGAATCATGCAATCAACAACCGCGCAAGCCCCTATTTCTTCACAGAAGAAATCGCTTCGACGAAATTTGTGACAGCAGGCTCCATCTTTTCGACCATAACGTCGACACCTCTCGCGTTCGGATGCATGCCGTCGTCGAGCTTCAACCCTGCCTCCAGCGCGACGCCGTCGAGAAAGAAGGCATAGAGTGGAAGCCCATGTTTTTCCGAGAGTTTCTGATAGATCGGGTTGAATCGTGCAGCATAATCCGCTCCCATGTTCGGCGGCGCTATGATACCGGCGAGCAGCACGGCAATCCCACGCTCCTTTAGCCGGATAATCATCTGATCGAGATGCTTCTCGCTCTCCTCCGGCGGGATGCCGCGCAGCGCATCATTGGCGCCAAGCTCAAGAATGACGCCATCGGTACCGTCGGGTACCGACCAGTCGATGCGCGCAAGGCCCCCAGTCGTCGTGTCGCCGGAGACCCCGGCATTGGCGATAGTGACGTCGAGGCCCTTCGCCTTCAGGGCCGCCTGCAGCTTTTCCGGAAAGCCGTCGCCGGGCGGCAGCTGATAGCCCGCCATCAAACTGTCTCCAAAACCGACGAGATTGATCGTCCGGGCATCGGCTGCAGTGGCAAGGATCAGCGAGACGGCGATGACGGTGAATTGAAGGGCGGCAACTTTAAATCTCATCCTGGTTTCCCTAGATTGGCGAGGTGCCGTTATGCGGCCTTTCGATTACGGACTTATATAGGGCGATTTCTGTTGGCAAAAACCATTATCGAGTTGAAGGGCGCCGATCTGACCCTTGGCAGCGCGGCCGCCTCCGTCCATGTGCTGAAGGGCATCGATCTCGATATCGCGGCCGGCGAATCCGTCGGCATCGTCGGCCCTTCCGGTTCCGGCAAATCAACCCTGCTGATGGTTCTCGCCGGGCTGGAGAAGCTCGATAGCGGCGAGATCAACATCAATGACACGCCGCTCCATAGCCTCAGCGAGGACCAGGTCGCCGATTTCCGCGGCCGCAACATCGGCATCGTCTTCCAGTCCTTTCACCTGATTGCCAACATGACGGCGCTGGAAAACGTCGCCGTGCCGCTCGAGCTCGCCAATGTCGGCAACGCTTTCGAGATTGCTCATCGCGAGCTGAAAGCGGTCGGCCTCGGCGAACGGCTGAACCACTATCCCGGCCAGCTTTCCGGCGGCGAACAGCAGCGCGTGGCGATCGCCAGGGCGCTTGCCCCGTCGCCCGCCCTGCTGATCGCCGACGAGCCGACCGGCAATCTCGACACCGAGACCGGCCGCCAGATCGCCGACCTTCTGTTTTCCAAGCAGGCCGAACGTGGCATGACCCTGCTTCTCGTCACCCATGACGTCTCGCTTGCAAACCGCTGCTCGCGCCAGATTCGTGTCCGCTCCGGCCGGATCGAAGGCGACAGCGCCGCCCGCCGCAGCGAAGCGGCGATCGCATGATGATCATCACGCCACGCGTCTCGCTCGCTTTTCGCCTGGCGCTGCGCGAGTTGCGCGGCGGCATCCGCGGCTTCTACATCTTCCTTGCCTGCATCGCGCTCGGCACCGGCGCCATCGCCGCCGTCAATTCCGTTTCACAGTCGATCACCGACACGATCGCCTCGCAGGGGCAGGAACTGCTGGCCGGCGACATCCGCTTCGAACTCAACAACCGCGAGGCCACGCCTCAGGAAATAGGTTTCCTCGAAGGCCTCGGCACCGTTTCGGTGTCGACAGGCCTGCGCTCGATGGCCCGCAAGCCCGACGGTTCCGATCAGGCGCTGGTCGAGGTCAAGGCCGTCGATGAAGCCTACCCGCTCTACGGCAAGTTCGTGGCCGAGCCGGACTATCCGCTTGCAGCGCTGCTTTCCAGCCAAAGCGGCACTTATGGCGCGGTCGCAGCCCCACTGCTTCTCGATCGGCTCGGGCTTGCGGTCGGCGACGAATTGCTGCTCGGCAACGTCAAGCTCAGCATCACCGGCACCGTCAAAACCGAGCCGGATGCACTGTCGGAAGGTTTTGGCTTTGCGCCGCGCCTGCTCGTCAGCCGCCAGGCGCTCCAAGCCTCCGGGCTGATCCAGACCGGAAGCCTGGTCGAACATGCCTATAAGATCCGGCTGGACGACAAGGGCGCGATGTCGGGCATCCAGGCGCGCGCCTCGAAGGACTTCCCCGCCGCCGGCTGGGCAATCCGCACAAGCGACCGCGCCGCGCCCTCGCTCACCGAAAACATCACTCGCTTCTCGCAGTTCCTGACCCTGGTCGGCCTCACCGCACTGATCGTCGGCGGCGTCGGCGTCGCCAATGCGGTGCGCGCCTTCCTCGATTCCAAGCGCACCACCATCGCCACCTTCAAATGTCTCGGTGCACCGGCGCAGGTCGTCGTTCTGATCTATCTCTTCCAGATCGCCATCATCGCTCTCGGCGGCATCCTGATCGGCCTCGTCATCGGCGCCCTGTCGCCGATGCTTGCCGCGCAGTTCCTGGCGCAATTCCTGCCGATCTCCACGACGCCGACCCTCTATCCCGGCGCCCTGCTGCTCGCCACGCTCTTCGGCATCCTGACGACGCTCGCTTTCGCCATCCTGCCGCTCGGCCACGCCCGCGAAGTACCGGCGACCGCGCTCTTCCGCGAGCAGGGCTTCGAGGCCCGCCGCCTGCCCTCCTGGCCCTACATCCTGCTTGCCGCCCTGTTCATGGCCACCCTTGCCGGCCTTGCCATCCTCACCGCCTACGACCGCTTCATCGCCGTCGTCTTCGTCGGTGCGATCGTCTTCGCCTTCGTTGTCCTGCGCCTCGTCGCCGCGCTGATCGCCTGGCTCGCGCGCCACAGCCCGCGTGTCAATTCGCCGGCGCTGCGGCTTGCGATCGGCAACATCCACCGCCCCGGCGCACTGACGCCCTCGGTCGTGCTCTCGCTCGGCCTTGGCCTGGCGTTGCTGGTGACGCTGACCTTGATCGACGGGAACCTGCGCCAGCAGCTGACCGGCCGGATGAACGAGGGTGCGCCGAACTTCTTCTTCGTCGATATCCAGAGCGCCGAGGTCGGTGCCTTCCGCGATCTCGTCCAGGGCCAAGCGCCGCAGGGCAAGCTTGTCGAAGTGCCGATGCTGCGCGGCCGGATCGTCGCCTTCAACGGCGAGGACGTCACCAAGATGAACGTGCCGGCCGCCGGCCGCTGGGTGCTGAACGGCGATCGCGGCATCACCTATGCCGAAACCCTGCCGGAGAACGCCGCCCTCACCGAAGGCAAATGGTGGGACAAGGATTACAGCGGCGAGCCGCTCGTCTCCTTCTCCTCGGACGAGGCGCATGAACTCGGCCTCAAGATCGGCGATACCGTGACCGTCAACGTGCTCGGCCGCAACATCACGGCGAAGATCGCCAATCTGCGCCGCGTCGAGTGGGAATCGCTGTCGATCAATTTCGTCATGGTTTTCTCGCCGAATACCTTCCGCGGCGCCCCGCATGCGTGGCTGGCGACGCTGACCGATCCCTCTTCGACACCGGCCGAAGATGCGGCGATCCTGAAATCGGTCACCAACACCTATCCGACGATCACCAGTGTGCGCGTCAAGGACGCGATCGATATCGTCAACCAACTGGTCGCGCAGCTTGCGACGGCGATCCGCGCCGCAGCCTCGGTCGCCCTGATCGCCTCGATCCTCGTCCTTGCCGGCGCGCTTGCCGCCGGAAACCGGGCGCGCACCCACGACGCGGTGGTGCTGAAAACGCTCGGCGCCACGCGCGCCATGCTGATCCGCGCCTTCAGCTACGAATATCTGATCCTTGGGCTCGCGACCGCAATCTTTGCGCTGATCGCCGGCGGCGTTGCCGCCTGGTTCATCGTCGCCCGCATCATGCGCCTGCCCTCGACCTTTCTGCCCGACGTCGCGGGGTTGACGCTCGTCACAGCGCTCATCCTCACCGTCGGCATCGGCCTGATCGGCACCTGGCGCATCCTTGGGCAGAAGGCGGCCCCCGTTTTGCGCGAACTTTGATCAAGCCGCGGCACTCAAACCCTTCACCTTACGGCGATTTAACCGGCCGAGGCTTTGCAAGCCTCTTGTTTGCAATGGGCGAAAGCCTCATATTGTTCGCAGGCATGCTGGAGCTCCGCAGCGGCGCCCGGGTCGAAAACCCCGACACCGTATTTCCATCGGAGCTTGTAAGAGGAAACTATGGCTGATCTTCGTAACTATCAAAGCCGCGCTCAGACCGGCGAGATGATTGATCAAGGCCTGCGCGCTTATATGCTCAAGGTCTACAACCTGATGGCGCTGGGTCTGGCGATCACCGGTGTGGCCGCATATCTGTCGTTCCAATTCGCCTTCGCCAATGGCGAGCTGACCGCTTTCGGTCAGGCGATCTATGTGAGCCCGCTGAAGTGGGTGGTCATTCTGGCGCCGCTGGCTCTGGTGTTCTTCCTGAGCTTCCGGATCAATACCATGACGGTGGCTGCCGCCCAGACGACCTTTGCGGTCTACGCAGCGCTCGTCGGCCTGTCGCTCTCATCGATCTTCCTGATCTACACGGGGCAGAGCGTCGTCCAGACCTTCTTCGTCACCGCCGCCTCCTTCGGCGCGCTGTCGCTTTACGGCTACACGACGAAGCGTAACCTGTCGGCGATGGGCTCGTTCCTGATCATGGGTCTTTTCGGCCTGATCATCGCTTCGCTGGTCAACATTTTCCTGGCGTCGTCCGCCGTGCAGTTCGCCATCTCGGTACTCGGCGTTCTGATCTTCGCAGGCCTCACCGCCTACGATACGCAGCGGATCAAGGAATTGTACCTGGAAGCCGATGACGTTGCCGTGGCCGGCCGCAAGGCGATCATGGGCGCTCTGACGCTCTATCTCGACTTCATCAACCTCTTCATGTTCCTGCTGCAGTTCATGGGCAACCGTAAATAAGCAGGGCAGACTGAGATCGAAAAGGCGGCTTCGGCCGCCTTTTTTGTTGCGTAGGCTTTCACGGAATGGTTTTAGAAAGCCCTTGCCGCCCTTATGGATATGCTGCTGAAATGTCCTTCCTCCTGCGCGATGCTTCGAACGCCGATATTCCCGCCATTGCCGATATCTATCGCGAATCGGTCCTGAACGGCGTCGCAAGCTATGAGATCGAGCCGCCGTCCGAGGCCGAGCTGGCGCAACGTTTTGCGGCCATCGTCAGCCAGCAATATCCCTATGTTGCCGCAACCGATGCGGATGGAACTCTTCTCGGCTACGCCTATGCCTCGGCGTTTCGCACGCGTCCTGCCTATCGCTGGCTGGTCGAGGATTCGATCTATCTGGCGCCGCAGGCCCGCGGCCGGGGCATCGGCAAGGCGCTGCTCGCCGAACTGATCGACCGCTGCACCGGACTCGGTTTCCGTCAGATGGCAGCCGTCATCGGCGGCGCCAGCCCCGCCTCGATCGCGCTTCATCGCGCAGCCGGCTTCGCGGAGGTCGGTCTGATGAAGGGCACCGGCTATAAGCATGGCCGCTGGCTGGACACGATGTTCATGCAGCGCGCGCTCGGCGAAGCTATGACGAGCGATCCGGATCCGTCCGTCTATCCCGGGACGCTGTTTGCCGGCTGATGCGGCTTACTTGTCGACGAGCTTCAGGGCCTTGTCGAACACCTTCAGCACCTGGTTCAGCTCGTGACCGCGCTTCAGGATGGTGCCGTTGACGCTGATCACCGAATAGGCGCCCTGCTTGGCGGCAAGCTTCGGGTTTTTCTCGATGCGGAAGAGCGGCATTTCGCCGGAGCGCTTGAAAACGGAAAAGACCGCCCTGTCCTTCAGGTGATCGATGGCGTAGTCGCGCCACTCACCGTCACCGACCATGCGGCCGTAGATCCAGAGGATCGCGTCCAGTTCGCGCCGGTGGAAGGTCACCGGAAGCAGGTCCTTGCTTTGTTTGTATTCCCTGAGATCGACGACGACTGAGGAACTATTGTCGACGGAGCGGCTCTCGCCGTGTCGCAAATCCGGCTGATCTGTCATCAGTCTCCCGAGGCCTCCGCTTGTGACAGGAGGGTGACAGTTTGCCCGAGCCGCCGCAAATTGCAAGAGTACCAGCCGTCACATTCGGCCGCACTGCAGCGCCGCGCGTCTCTGTCGCAAGGGCGCTGGCGGGCACCACGCTTTCTCCGCAGCGCCGCATTTCAGTCAAAACAGCGCCTCATTTGCAGGAGATTTATGAATTCCAGTTTGGCGCCAGCGCGCCAAAAGGCCCGGCGGAGCGTATCGACCTTAACCCCAGCCCCGAATACGCTCGGCCGGGCCGCCCCAGCACTTCATCCGAAAGCGGATGGAATCTCAGATATTTTTGCCAGCCATCACCACGGTCGCGCCAAGGATCGCAGCCGGGTCGCCATCTGCGGTCGCTGATTGCAGCAGGATCGCGCAGCCCTCGAGCTGCGGCCGCTGCAGGACGCTGGCCGGCAGCGTCAGATTGGTCGCCTTGCCGTCCCACATGCCGACGGTTTCGACATTTGTGACGCTGTGCAGATAGGAAATCTTCTTGCCGCTGTTCTCGCCCTTTTCGACATCGATCGTCTTTTCCTTGTCGAAATAGACCATCACGACATTGGCTTTGCCCTGTCCCGCACCGATCTTGATCTCCAGTTCGTCGCCGCGCATCGCGGCACTGATGGGAACGGTCAGCCCATTGCCTTCGCTGCTGTAGGTGTCGATCTTGCCGTTGATGCCGCTGAGATCGGCGCCGGCCAGATGGCCGCGTCCGTTGACGATGGCCTGAGGCGTATAGACGTTGCTGCGGCCCATCGTCCTGGCATAGCCGTACTGCCGCTCGGTGTTTTCCTTGGAGCTCAGCGTATCGGCCCAGCCGAGATAGTTCCAGTAATCGACATGGTAAGCGAGCGCGATGACATCGCCCTGGTTCACCAGCTTGCGGAAAGCGGCATCAGCGGGAGGACAGGAGGAGCAGCCCTGCGACGTGAAGAGTTCGACGACACCTTTCGGCGTGCCGTCCTCGGCCTGCAGCGGGCCTGAGAGAACAACGCCGGCGATCAGCGGAATCAAAAAACGGGGGGACATTCACCTGCACCTCTTTTTCAGCGCCGACGGCATGTTTGTACCGGAGGCCCTGACATATGAACGTACGAATAATCCCTCAGGGTCCAAACGGAAAATCACGAACGGGTGAGACGTAGCCCGGCCGGAACCTGCGTAAAACAAATCATCGTGAGCCCGTCCAAATACTGTCGTCACATCAAAGAAAAGCCGCCGGAGATTGCTCTCCGGCGGCCATTATCACGCGCATCTCTTAAAAAATCAGGCTGCGAGATCGCGCAGAACCGTCTGCAGGATGCCGCCATTGTTGAGGTAGATCACCTCGTCGAGCGTATCGACGCGCGACAGCAGCGGAACCTCTTTCACGGTGCCGTCGCCATAGGTGATCCTGGCGATCTTCTTCTCGCGCGGCTTGATTTTTTCCAGACCTTCGATGGTGACGAGTTCATCGCCCTTGAGGCCGAGGCTCTGCCAGGTCGTGCCCTCTTCGAATACGAAGGGAATGATACCCATGCCGACCAGGTTCGAGCGATGGATGCGCTCGAAGGACTGGGCGATCACCGCCTTGACGCCGAGCAGGTTGGTGCCCTTGGCAGCCCAGTCGCGCGAAGAGCCGTTGCCGTACTCGACACCGGCGAAGATGACGAGCGGCACGCCTTCCTGCTTGTACTGCATCGCGGCGTCGTAGATCGAGGTCTCTTCCTTCGACGGGTAATGGATGGTGTAGCCGCCTTCCTTGCCGTTTGGGCCGAGCATGTGGTTGCGGATGCGGATATTGGCGAAGGTGCCGCGCATCATCACTTCATGGTTGCCGCGGCGCGTGCCGTACTGGTTGAAGTCGGCAACGGCGACGTCGTGGTCGATGAGGTAGGCGCCGGCTGGCGATGCCGCCTTGATCGAACCGGCCGGCGAGATGTGGTCGGTGGTGATCTTGTCGCCGAACAGGCCGAGAACCCGGGCGCCCTTGATGTCGGAGACGCCGGTGCCTTTCTTGCCCATGCCGACGAAGTAGGGCGGGTTCTGCACATAGGTCGAATCGTCGTCCCAGGCATAGGTCTGGCCCGGCGGGATCTGAACGGCCTGCCAGTTGACGTCGCCCTTGAAGACATCGGCGTACTTGCTTTCGTAGAGCTCGCGGGTCACGTATTTCAGGATGAATTCCTGGACTTCCTTCGAGGTCGGCCAGATGTCCTTGAGATAAACCGGATTGCCGCTCTGGTCCTCACCGATCGGCTCCTTGGTCAGATCCATCTGCACAGTGCCGGCAAGCGCATAAGCGACGACGAGCGGCGGGGATGCGAGGTAGTTCGCCTGCACGTCTGGCGAGATGCGGCCTTCGAAGTTGCGGTTGCCGGAGAGAACGCCGGAAACGATAAGGCCCTTGTCGTTGATCGTCTTCGAGATCGGCGCCGGCAGCGGGCCGGAATTGCCGATGCAGGTGGTGCAGCCGAAGCCGACGAGGTTGAAGCCGAGCTTGTCGAGGTCGGCCTGCAGGCCCGATTTGGCGAGATATTCGCCGACGACTTGGCTTCCCGGTGCCAGCGAGGTCTTCACCCACGGCTTCGTCTTCAGGCCCTTGGCAACGGCGTTGCGGGCAAGAAGGCCGGCGGCGATCAGCACTGATGGGTTGGAGGTGTTGGTGCACGACGTGATGGCAGCGATCGCCACGTCACCGTGGCCGAGATCGAAGTCGGTGCCTTCAACCGCATAGCGATTGTTCAGCTGGCCGGGCTTCTTGTAGTCGGCATCCATGGAGCCGGCAAAACCGGTCGCGATGTTCTCAAGCGAAATGCGGCCTTCCGGACGCTTCGGGCCGGCCATCGACGGCACGACGTCGCTAAGATCGAGTTCCAGCGTATCGGTGAAGACGAGCTCGGAACCGTCGCCCTCACGCCACATCCCTTGCGCCTTCGAATAGGCTTCGACGAGGGCGATCCGGTCATGCGTGCGGCCGGACATGGTGAGGTAATTGATGGTTTCGCCGTCGACCGGGAAGAAGCCGCAGGTGGCGCCATATTCCGGACCCATGTTGCCGATCGTCGCGCGGTCGGCGAGCGGCATGTTGTCCATACCTGGGCCGAAGAATTCGACGAACTTCGAAACGACGCCCTTCTTGCGCAGCATCTGCACGACGGTGAGAACGAGGTCGGTTGCCGTCACGCCTTCCTTGAGCTTGCCGGTCAGCTTGAAGCCGATGACTTCGGGCAGCAGCATCGAGACCGGCTGGCCGAGCATCGCGGCTTCCGCTTCGATACCGCCCACACCCCAGCCGAGAACGCCGAGACCGTTGATCATCGTCGTGTGGCTGTCGGTGCCGACGCAGGTATCCGGATAGGCGATCGTCTCGCCGTCCTCTTCCTTGGTCCAGACGGTCTGGCCGAGATATTCGAGATTGACCTGATGACAGATACCGGTGCCGGGAGGCACGACGCGAAAATTCTTGAAAGCCTGCTGGCCCCACTTCAGGAAGCGGTAGCGCTCGCCGTTGCGCTGGTATTCGAGTTCCACATTCCTGGCGAAAGCCTGCGGCGTGCCGAATTCGTCGACGATGACGGAGTGGTCGATGACGAGATCGACGGGAACGAGCGGGTTGATCTTCTCGGGATCGCCGCCGAGCGACACCATCGCGTCGCGCATCGCGGCAAGATCGACGACGGCGGGAACGCCGGTGAAGTCCTGCATCAGCACGCGCGCCGGGCGATAGGCGATTTCGTTTTCGACGGCACCCTTATTGTTGAGCCATTCGGCAACGGCCAGGATGTGCTCCTTGGTGACCGACTGGCCGTCTTCGAAGCGCAGCAGGTTTTCGAGCAGCACCTTCATCGAATAGGGAAGCTTCGACACGCCGGCCAGACCGTTTGCCTCAGCCTTGGGCAGGCTGTAATAGACATAGTTCTTCCCGTTGACGGAAAGCGTGGAACGACAATTGAAACTGTCAAGAGATTTAGACACGAGATACCCCGTTTCTGATAGCCAACACAGTCGTGCGAACGCCTATGCACTTAATGCACATCAGGATGCGGGTACGGCCATTTCCGCCGTCCGCACGTGGAACAGACGCTCCAAGTTCGGCGCAAGGATGAAATTCACGCCGACCGCTGGCGTGGTTGCAGGTCTTATAGATAATTTCCTAAAAACTTGCCATACCCGAGCACGGTCAAAATCGGACATTTTTTGACCCCGCCGCAAGCCGAAACCAGGAAAGAGCCGACGCATGCATCTCACCGCCGAAAATCTGGCTGCAAGGCGCGGTGAGGATCTCATTTTCGTTAACATTTCCTTTCACTTGGCAGCCGGCGAGGCGCTTATCCTGACTGGGAGAAATGGATCGGGAAAGTCCACTTTGTTGCGTGTCGCCGCCGGACTGCTGAGGCCGGAAAAAGGCACTGTCATCTTCCGCGATGAAGAGAGCCCGGGGGGCAGGCATCCCGGCGAAGTAAGCCACTACCTCGGCCATCGAAATGCGATGAAGAGTGAACTTACGGTTGCAGAAAACCTCGATTTCTGGCGCGCCTTTCTCGGCAGTGCAGGCTCCGCCGCTGCCCTTTCCATCGAGGACGCCACTGACGCCGTCGGTCTTGCCGGCATCACCCACCTTCCCTTCGGTTATCTCTCCGCCGGCCAGCAGCGCCGGATAGCCTTCGCCAAGCTGCTCGTCGCCCATCGCCCTGTCTGGATCCTCGACGAGCCGACCGCCGCACTCGATGCCAGCGCCGACCGGCTGCTTGCCGATTTGATTGGAGCGCATCAGACAAAGGGCGGCATCGTGCTGGCGGCAACGCATCAGGCGCTGGGGCTGAGGAATATGCAGGAATTGAAGATGACCGGCTTTGCCGGGGTCGATGCGGGGGTGTGGGGTTGATGCTGCTCGGTTTGGCTATCCCCCTCTGCCCTGCCGGGCATCTCCCCCACAAGGGGGGAGATCACAAGCTGCTTAGCTTTCCCGCTTCGCAACCGGATTGCCGATTTGGATGGCCGATTGTTTGGGGAAGCGAGAGCATCCAGCCGATCTCCCCCCTTGTGGGGGAGATGCCCGGCAGGGCAGAGGGGGGTGCCCCGTCCACCGCACATCTAGAGAGCTGTCCCACATGACCGCCCTCTTCCTCCGCGACCTGAAACTTTCCATCCGCGCCGGCGGCGGTGCATTGATCGGCGTGCTGTTCTTCCTGACCATCGTCGCCGTCATTCCCTTCGGCGTCGGCCCCGATCTCAAGCTGCTGTCGCGCATCGGCCCCGCCATCGTCTGGATCGGCGCGCTGCTCGCCGCCCTTCTCGGCCTCGACCGCCTGTTCCAGGCCGAGCGCGACGACGGATCGCTTGACCTGATGCTGATGCAGGAAACGCCGCTCGTCCTGACCGTGCTGGTCAAATGCTTCGCCCATTGGACGGCCACCAGCCTGCCGCTGGTCATCGCCTCGCCGCTGCTCGGCCTCTTCATGAACATGGACGAGACGGCGATCGGCGCGACCATGCTGACGCTGCTGGTCGGCTCGCCTGCCATCACCTTCATCGGCGCCGTGGGTGCTGCCGTAGCCGTGGCGCTGCCCCGCGGCGGCCTGCTGGTCTCGATCCTCGTGCTGCCGCTGACCATCCCGGTGCTGATCTTCGGCGTCAGCGCCACCTATGCCGCAGTCGAGGATCCCGCCCCCTTCCTGCCACCCTTCCTGATCCTCATTGCGCTGACACTCTTCTTCGCGGTCATCGGCCCGGCAGCCTCCGCCCTGGCGCTACGAAACACAGCGGATTGATGGGCCATTCGATTGCGGGAAAAGTCGGATCAAGGTAAGGAAACGATCATGAGCGAAACGAGCCTTGCCATCAGCAAATTCAGCGATCTCGCCAACCCGACGCGGTTTCTGGCGCTGGCGGCGCGCGCCCTTCCGTGGCTGGCTGGCATCACCGCCCTCTGTTTCGTGGTCGGCCTCTATCTGAGCTTCGCCACCGAAGGCGATTACCAGCAGGGCGAGACCGTGCGCATCATGTATGTGCATGTGCCCTCGGCCTGGCTTTCGATGATGTGCTATACGATCATGAGCGTCTCGGCGATCGGCACGTTGGTCTGGCGCCATCCGCTGGCCGATGTCTCCGCCAAGGCCGCGGCCCCGCTCGGCGCCGCCTTCACCCTGCTCGCACTCGTCACCGGTTCGCTCTGGGGCAAGCCGATGTGGGGCACCTGGTGGGTCTGGGATGCGCGGCTCACCTCCGTCTTTGTTCTCTTCCTGATGTATCTCGGGCTGATCGCGCTGAACCGCGCCATCGACGATCCGTCGAAGGCTGCGCGCGTCACCGCCGTCCTCATTCTCGTCGGCTTCGTCAACATTCCGATCATCAAGTTTTCGGTCGAGTGGTGGAACACGCTGCACCAATCGGCGAGCGTGCTGCGCCTCGATGGACCGGCGATCGATCCGGAATTCCTGCGCCCGCTGCTGATCATGGCGATCGCCTTCACCCTGCTCTTCTTCACGCTGCACATCATGGCGATGAGGAACGAGATCTGGCGCCGCCGCATTGCCGCCCAGCGCCGTCTTGCCGCCCGCATGGCAAGCCGGGAGGAATAGCCGTGACGCATGCCTTCTACGTCTACGCTTCCTATGGCTTTGCAGCCCTGGTGACGATCGCCGTCACCGCCTGGACCTGGGCCGACGGCCGCGCCTGCCGCAGGGAACTTGCAGCCCTTGAGGCCGCCGGCATCCGCCGCCGTTCGGCGCGCCCCAAGGATAGTATGAGGGATGGCGAATGAACGACACCCCGGAAAACACCGCCACCAAGCCGCGCGGGCTGAGCCGTTACGCATTGGCGCTGCTGCCGCTCGTCGTCTTCGGCGGCATTGCGGCCACGGCCGGAAAGATGCTCTACGACCAGGATTTCCATGGCAAGAACATCGCCGAAATTCCCTCCGCCCTGATCGGCACCAAGGCGCCCGCACTCAACCTGCCGCCGCTCGACGGCGCCAACCTGCCGGCGCTGACCGATGCGGCAATCAAGGGCAAATTGACCCTCGTCAACGTCTTTGCCTCATGGTGCCTCCCCTGCCGGGACGAACATCCAATATTGAAAGAACTGGCAAAAGACGGACGGCTGAACATCGTCGCCATCAATTACAAGGACCACGGCGACAGCGCCCTTCGTTTCCTCGGCGAACTCGGCAACCCCTACCGGGCGATCGGCATCGATCCGAACGGCAAGGCGGCGATCGACTGGGGTGTCTACGGCATTCCGGAAAGCTATCTGGTCGGGCCTGACGGCACGATCCTCTATAAGCGCGTCGGTCCCTTCGACGATATCAGCCTGAAGGAAGGGCTTTTTCCAGCGATGGAAAAGGCGCTCGGGAAGCCGACTTCCTGAGTAAGTGATCCACAAAAGACCCCTCCCCAACCCCTCCCCACAAGGGGGAGGGGCTTAACGTGCGGCTCTTGCCGTGCGTCCTATCGAACGTCCGGTGTGCAGTTTGTCTGGTTTGCGAGGCGGTGCCACGAGTTAGTCCCTCCCCCTTGGGGAGGGGTCTTAACCCCCGCCCTGCCAGACCTTGATCGCCTCCACCGGCCAGATCAGCATCACAACATTGAGCGTCAGGTTGTCGCGGATCACGTAGCCGGTGAAAATCTCGAAGAAGATGGCGATCGCAACCGTGAGCGCCACCGGTGCGCGACGCGCAAAGAAGAAGCCGACGCACATGAAGACGGTGTCCATCGCCGAATTCAGGATGCTGTCGCCGTAATAATCGAGCGCGATCGTCGCCGTGCGGTAGCGGTCGATGATGAGAGGGGAGTTTTCGAGCAGCTCCCAGCCGGATTCGATCACTAGCGCCAGCAGCAGCCTCGCCGCCAACGGCTTGCCGCGCAGGATGAGATGCGCGAGCCCGTAGAACAGGAAGCCGTGGATGATATGTGACGGCGTATACCAATCCGACAGATGCTGCGAATTGCCGCTGGTATTGACCCCGCCCTCCCACAGCTTGACAGTGCCGCAGGCGCAGATCGGCACGCGGCCCATCATATATTCGGCGACGATCTGGATGATCAGGACCGCAAGGCAGGCGACAAACCAGAAGTTCTGGTGTCTTACGCGAGATTCTACGTCGACAGCGCTCACTTCTCGCCTTCCGTTTCCAGGTTGACGCTATGCTTCAGCACCAACGGCATCTGCGCCAGCGTGAAGATGATGGTGATCGGCATCGTGCCCCAGACCTTGAAGGCGACCCAGGTACCATCGGAAAAATTGCGCCAGACGACTTCATTCAGCACGGCAAGGAAGAGAAAGAAGATGCCCCAGCGGATGGTGAGCTTGCGCCAGCCCTCGGCATCGAGCTGAAACGCGGCGTTGAAGACATAGCCGAGCAGCGACTTGCCGAAGGCCAGCCCGCCGAGCAGCGCCACTCCAAAGAGCGCATTGACGATGGTCGGCTTCATCTTAATGAAGGTTTCGTTCTGCAGCCAGATCGACAGCGAGCCGAAGATGACGACAACGATGCCGGATACAAAAGGCATGATCGGCAGATGGCCGAGCACGATCTTCGAAACGATCAGCGAGATGATCGTCGCCGCCATGAAGAGCCCGGTCGCGACGAACAGCGGTCCGCCCAATTCGGAAAGAGCAGGAAACGTCTCCACCAGCCACTGGCCGCGCAGATTGGCGAAGAAGAAGATCAGCAGCGGCCCGAGTTCCAGCGCCAGTTTCAGCAGCGGGTGATGCCGGTCAGCAGCAGACGGGGTGATATCGCTTTCGGTGCTCATGCGTTCTTCAAACCTGTTTTCCTGGAAACTGTTTCCGGCCGTGCCCTGCAGCCTTTCGGCGGCATATCTGTGGCATCATTGCCCAAGTCCGGCAATGGCATGGGCAAAATCCTCGGCCTCGAACGGCTCCAGATCCTCGACGCCCTCGCCAACACCGATGAAATAGACCGGCAGCTTGTGCTTGGCGGAGATGGCGACGAGAATGCCGCCACGCGCCGTGCCGTCGAGCTTGGTCATGATCAGCCCGTTGACGCCGGCGACGTTGCGGAAGATCTCGACCTGGCTCAGCGCGTTCTGCCCGGTCGTGGCATCGAGCGTCTGCAGCACGGTATGCGGCGCATCGGGATCGAGTTTGCCGAGCACGCGGACGATCTTCTCGAGTTCGGCCATCAGCTCTGCCTTGTTCTGCAGGCGGCCGGCGGTATCGACGATCAGCACGTCGCATTTTTTCGCCTTCGCCTGTTCGAAGGCATCATAGGCAAGGCCGGCGGCATCGGCGCCGAGCTTGGTGCCGATGAATTCGGAATTCGTCCGGTCGGCCCAGATTTTCAGCTGCTCGATCGCCGCCGCACGGAAAGTATCGCCGGCGGCCAGCATCACCTTCAGCCCGGCGCCGGAAAGCTTCGCCGCAAGCTTGCCGATCGTCGTCGTCTTGCCGGTGCCGTTGACGCCGACGACAAGGATGACATGCGGCTTGTGCGAGAGGTCGAGCTGCAACGGCTTGGCGACCGGCTTCAGGACCTTGGCGATTTCCAACGCCATGATCCGGCTGACATCCTCGCCGGTGACATCCTTGCCATAGCGTTCGGAGGCGAGGGTGTCGGTGACGCGCATGGCGGTCTCGACGCCGAGATCGGCCTGGATCAGCAGGTCCTCGAGATCCTGCAGCGTCTCGTCATCGAGCTTGCGCTTGGTGAAGAGCGCGGTGATCTGGCCGGTCAGCTGCGAAGAGGTGCGTGCAAGACCGTTGCGCAGGCGCTGGAACCAGCTGAGTTTTGGCTGCAGGACAACGGGCTCCGGCTCGACAACCTTCGGGCCGGTGGCGAAGCCCTTGGGGAGGATAGGCGATTCAAGCTTCGGCTGTTCAGCGGCGATCTCGGAAGGTTCGGTGGGTGAGATACCCCCCTCTGCCCTGCCGGGCATCTCCCCCACAAGGGGGGAGATCGGCTGAACGGAGATGTCTTGCTCCACATTGATCTCGGGCGAAATCTCTTCTGGAAGCAGGCCTGCGACTTCCGCGGTCTCTTCGACCGAAGGTGGCGCGTCGACCTCCGAACGATCTCCCCCCTTGTGGGGGAGATGTCCCGAAGGGACAGAGGGGGGTGCTTCCGCAACGTCCACAGCAATCGGATGGGCTTCCGTCTCCGCTTCCGCCGCAGCTTCCGCTTCCAGCAATGAAAGCGGCACGACACCCATATCGCTCAATTGGTCGGCGGCGGGCAGGATTGCGGATTCGACATCATCGTCAGCAACCGGCGCCTCGACCCCGCCCTCGTCAATATCGGCAGCCGGCCCGCCGGCCGTATCCATTTCCTCGGCCAGAACCGGATCGTCAGCAATCGGCAGATCTTCGTCGCGCGAACGCGGCTCCAGCTCCCTTTCCACCGCCGCAGGCACAGGTTCTTCAGCCGGCTTGCCGAAGGTAAAGACCTTTTTGATGAAACTGAGCGCCATGGGGATTCCGTGAAAGTCAGGCCGCTGCTGCGGCCGTCAATTGCATGTCGAGATGCTTGCCATTGTGGCCGGTGATCGTGACCGGCACAAGTTCGCCGGGACGAAGGCCGGGGGCTGCGACCAGCGTGAAGTTCTCCGTATGCGCCAGGCCGTTGTTTTCAACAAGCAGCCATTGCCGGGTTCCAATCATCCCATCGAGATGGGATTGATGCAGCCTATGTCCAGTGGCGCGCAGCCTTGCGGCGCGATCCTTGACCAGCGACCGGTCGAGCTGCGGCATGCGGGCGGCCGGCGTGCCGGGACGCGGACTGTAGGGGAAGACATGCAGATGGGCGATGCCAGCCTCTTCCGCCAGCCGGACGGCATTCTCGAACATCTCTTCGGTTTCGGTGGGAAAGCCGGCAATCATGTCGGCGCCGAAGCTCATCTCGGGGCGCAGGCGGCGCGCATCCTCGATGAAACGCAGCGCATCGGCGCGTGAATGCCGCCGCTTCATGCGCTTCAGGATCATATCGTCGCCATGCTGCAGCGACAGATGCAGATGCGGCATGAAACGTGGCTCGTCGGCGATGAGATCCATCAGGTGGGCATCGGCCTCGATGCTGTCGATCGAGGAAAGCCTGAGCCGACGGATATCGGGGATCTGCTTCAGCAGCGTCTTCGCCAAAAGCCCGAGCGTCGGCACGCCCGGCAGATCGCCGCCATAACTGGTGGCATCGACCCCGGTCAGCACGATTTCGCGATAACCGCCGTCGACGAGCTTGCGGGCCTGGTCGACGACGGCTCCCATCGGCACGGAGCGGGAATCGCCGCGGCCATAGGGGATGATGCAGAAGGTGCAGCGATGGTCGCAGCCATTCTGTACCTGGATGAAGGCACGCACATGGCCGTCGATGTGGCTGACCATCTGCGGCGCCGTCGCCTTGACGCTCATGATGTCGTTGACGCGGAGCTTCTCTTCGGCCGACACGCCGAAATCCGGAAGGCTGCGATAGGAGGCGCTCGTCAGCTTCTCCTCGTTGCCGAGCACGGCATCGACCTCCGCCATCGCGGCGAAAGTCTGCTTATCCGTCTGCGCGGCGCAGCCGGTGACGATGATGCGGGCATGCGGATTGTCGCGCCGTGCCCGGCGGATCGCCTGGCGGGCCTGGCGCACGGCCTCGCCGGTGACGGCACAGGTGTTGACCAGGATGGCGTTGTTGAGCCCGGCCTTTTCAGCCTGCGCCTTCATCACTTCGGATTCATATGTGTTGAGGCGGCAGCCGAAGGTAATGACCTCGATGCCGCTCACTGCGCCTCCGCCTCTCGGGTACCATCACGCGACCAGAGACCTGTCGAAGGATCGACCCTGCCCGACCATTCCCATTCGGCCGGGCCGGTCATGATGACATGATCGTCGCGCTCGTGCCATTCGATCGAAAGCGTGGCCGGCGGCTTGGCGCTTGCCACATTGATCGTCACCTTGCGGCCCGTGCGGCCGGTGCGCGCAGCACTGACGGCAGCAGAACAGGCAGCCGAACCGCAGGCAAGCGTCAGCCCCGCGCCGCGCTCCCAGGTGCGCGTCGTCACCGATGACGGCGACGTCACTTGCGCCAGCGTGATATTGGCGCGCTCGGGAAACATCGGATGGTTTTCGAGCAGCGGTCCGAAGCGGGCGAGGTCATAGGACATCACGTCCCTGTCCACCCAGAAGATCGCATGCGGATTGCCCATCGACATCGTCGAAGGCGAATGCAGCACCGGCTTGTCGATCGGGCCGATCTGCAACTCGATGCGGCTGGTGTCGTGGAATTCTTCCGCCAGCGGGATCCTGTCCCAATCGAACACCGGCCGGCCCATATCGACGGAGATTGTTCCGTCCTCGTGCTCGACGGCGTTGAGGATGCCGGCGACAGTCTGGAAGGTAAAGGCCTTCCTGCCAGTCTCGGCGGCAAGTGCCTGCACCACGCAGCGCGTACCGTTGCCGCAGGCCTGCGCCTTCGAGCCGTCGGAATTCAGGATATCGATGAAGGCATCGGTGCCTTCGGCCTTCGGATCATGGATCGCCATGATCTGATCGAACTCAGTCTGCGGATCGGCATTAAGCGCGACCGCCGCCGCCGGCGTCACTTTGTCCGGCCGGCCGCGCATGTCGACGACCAGGATCTTGTTGCCAAGCCCGTTCATCCTCGCGAATTCGACCGTTGCGCTCATGGGTATCATTCCGTCTGTCTTTCCGGTGTATATGGCGGAAATGCGAAGGAATTACCAGTGGGTGAGTGCCGGGCAGGCGTTGCAGGCTGCCGACCCTTTCAAGGCAGTTTGGCTTTTACCGCTGTGCACCGTCGGGATCGAAGGACGCGGCATGGGCTTCGACAATAGCTGCGGTGATGACCTTTCTCAGCTCGTAGACCAGCGAGCGGGACCGCTTGCGATCCAGATCCTGTGCCGCCTTCGCAAGATTCAGGCCCTCGTTCAGAACAATATGATGGGCCCGCGCCAGCGCCCAGCTCTCAATATCAGGATTTAGCATTCGATATCTCCGCCGATTCATTCGGCATCAAGGATATTCACGAATCATTTTACAGGACGCACTTAAGTATAAAGTAGAATCATAAGCCGAATAATTTGCAACTGGCGTTGACAGCGAATTCGGCCGCCGGGGTAGCAATATTTATCGGCAAACCTGAAACCCTGGCAGATTGCGCAAGCCAATACATCACATTGTTTGAATATGTACTTTCGCCACAACCACTGGATGAAACACTGCCGCTCTCTCGTCAAACGGCTTCTGAGAAGTCGGTCATGCGGTCATTTGTCCGCATCGCCTTGACTTTCGCGCGGCTTTCCTGTTTATCGCGCCCAATCCGCGACGAGCCACATGACTCCGAGCCGCCGACCGGGACTTAGAGATCCCGGAGGTCAACACCCGACAGCGCGATGCGCCCTCGGGTGCTTTTTGGCTTTGCGTCTTGTTTTCGTCAAGGAAAAGCACGACGTTTCCGGGCATATCCCAACCTGCCCGAAACGTATCAAGGAAGAACCGATGTTTGAAAACCTCCAGGACCGTCTTGGATCCATTCTGAATGGACTGACAGGCCGTGGCGCGCTTTCGGAAGCCGATGTTTCCGCAGCGCTGCGCGAGGTTCGCCGTGCGTTGCTGGAGGCCGACGTCGCGCTCGACGTCGTGCGTTCCTTCACCGACCGCGTGCGTGAAAAGGCCGTCGGCGCTGAGATCCTGAAGTCAATCAAGCCCGGCCAGATGGTCGTCAAGATCGTGCATGACGAACTGATCGAGATGCTGGGTGGCGAAGGGGTCGGCATCGACCTGCATGCGGCAGCCCCCGTCGTCGTCATGATGGTCGGCCTGCAGGGCTCCGGCAAGACGACGACCACGGCGAAGATCGCTCATCGCCTGTCGACGCGCGAGAAGAAGAAGGTGCTGATGGCATCGCTCGACACGCGCCGTCCGGCAGCCCAGGAGCAGCTTCGCCAGCTCGGCGCCCAGGCCAATATCGACACGCTGCCTATTATATCAGGCCAGTCGCCGACCGATATCGCCGCCCGCGCCGTGCAGGCGGCCAAGCTCGGCGGCCATGATGTCGTCATCCTCGATACCGCCGGCCGTACGCATATCGACGAGCCCTTGATGGTCGAGATGGCCGACATCAAGAAGCGGTCGAACCCGCATGAAATCCTGCTGGTCGCCGACAGCCTCACCGGCCAGGACGCCGTCAACCTCGCCCGCAGTTTCGACGAACGCGTCGGCATCACCGGTCTGGTGCTGACCCGCATGGACGGCGATGGCCGCGGCGGTGCCGCCCTTTCGATGCGCGCCGTCACCGGCAAGCCGATCAAGCTGATCGGCGTCGGCGAGAAGATGAGCGAGCTGGAGGAATTCCATCCCCGCCGCATCGCCGACCGCATCCTCGGCATGGGCGACATCGTCTCGCTCGTCGAGCGCGCGGCGGAAAACATCGACGCCGAGAAGGCGGCCGCCATGGCCGCCAAGATGGCCAAGGGCAAGTTCGATCTCGACGACCTTGCCGACCAGTTGCGCCAGATGCAGAAGATGGGCGGCATGGGCGGCATCATGGGCATGATGCCCGGCATGGCCGGCATGAAGGACAAGATGGCCGCAGCCGGCCTCGACGACAAGCTCTTCGGTCGCCAGATCGCCATCATCCAGTCGATGACCAAGGCCGAGCGCACCAATCCCGACCTGCTCAAGCATTCGCGCAAGAAGCGCATCGCCGCCGGCTCCGGCACCGATGCCGCCGCCATCAACAAGCTTCTGAAGATGCACCGCCAGATGGCGGACATGATGAAGATGATGGGCGGCAAGGGCAAAGGCGGCATGATGAAGCAGATGATGGGCGGCCTTGCCGGCAAGATGGGGCTCGGCGGCGGCATGGGTGGCGGCATGCCCGATCTCTCGAACATCGACCCCCGGCAGCTCGAGGCCTTGCAGAAGCAGGCGGAAGCGGCCGGACTTGGAAAACCGGGTGGGGGCATGCCCGGTCTCGGCGGTATGCCGGGTGGTTTGTCGGGCCTCGGCGGCGCCAAGCTGCCGGGCCTTGGCGGTGGTTTCCCGGGATTGCCCGGATTGCCGAAGAAGAAGTGAAAGGATCGCTTGCCCCATGATTGATCCAAACGTCAAAGCCCAGCTCGCGAGCTATCGTCAGTCGATCGACAATATCGATGCCGCTCTCGTGCACATGCTGGCCGAACGCTTCCGCTGCACCAAAGAGGTCGGCGTGCTGAAGGCCAAACACAATTTGCCGCCGGCCGACCCGGCGCGCGAGGAATACCAGATCGAACGCCTTCGCCAGTTGGCGAAAGCCGCCAATCTGGACCCGGATTTCGCTGAGAAGTTCCTGAACTTCGTCATCAAGGAAGTCATCCGGCATCATGAGCAGATCGCTGCGGATCACGCTGAACAGAGCGCTGCAGCCCGATAACCCGTACCGCCCAGGAAAGCGGTCAAGAATAGCCCAAGGAGTAAAGAACATGGCACTGAAAATTCGTCTCGCCCGCGGTGGTTCCAAGAAGCGCCCGTATTACCACGTCGTTCTCGCCGATGCGCGCAGCCCGCGTGACGGCCGCTTCCTCGAAAACCTCGGTTCCTGGAACCCGATGCTTGCCAAGGACGACGAGAAGCGCGTTCAGCTGAACGCCGAGCGCATCAAGCACTGGATCGAACACGGCGCCCAGCCGACCGACCGCGTTCTGCGCTTCCTCGATGAGGCCGGCGTTGCCAAGCGCGAAGTCAAGAACAACCCGGTCAAGGCAAAGCCCGGCAAACGCGCCCAGGAACGCGCCGCCGAAAAGGCTCAGAAGGTCGCCGACGCCGCTGCTGCTGCTGCCGACGCTGCGGAATAATCGCGACATTCCCTTCGAGCGGGCGGCATGGCGACATGCCGCCCGTTTTCGTTTCCAATCGCCCGCACTTCGTTTATGAGAAACCTGTCTTTCGGCTTCACATGAAGGAACCCATGACCAAGCTTGAAAACCCCGTTCTGATGGCAACGATCGGTGGCGCGCAAGGCCTTCGGGGCGAGGTGCGCGCCAAGGCTTATACGGCCGATCCCGGCGCGCTTGGCGACTACGGCCATCTGCACAGCATGGATGGCCGCAGCTTCGAAGTCCTCGAAATCCGTGAGATGAAGAATGTCGTCGTCGTACGTTTCCGCGGCGTCAACGACCGCAATGCCGCCGAGGCTCTGAACGGGCTTGAACTTTATATCGAGCGGGACAACCTGCCGGACGAGGAGCTGGAGGACGACGAGTTCTACTATGCCGATCTTGAGGGGCTCGAAGCACGCGACGACAAGGGTGTCAGCTATGGCACCGTCACCGGCGTCTTCGATTTCGGCGCCGGCGACCTGCTGGAACTCAAAGGTCCGGGCAAGCGCCCGGTGCTGATCCCCTTCTCCGAAACCTCGGTGCTGGAGATCGACCTCGAGGCCGGCACGCTGCTGATCGATCCGCTGGCGGCGGGGTTGATCGACGATCCGGAAGAGCTTTCGAAATTCACTCCCGACAAGCCGAAAAAGAAGAAGTGATGGCTTTCCGGGCGAGCGTGCTGACACTTTATCCGGAAATGTTTCCGGGGCATCTGGGCTTCTCGCTCGCCGGCAAGGCGATGGAGCGGGGGCAGTGGTCGCTGGACACGGTGCAGATCCGCGACTTCGCCACCGACAGACACCGCACCGTCGACGACACTCCGGCCGGCGGCGGCGCCGGCATGGTGCTGAAGGCCGACATTCTCGCCCGTGCGATCGACAACGCCTCGGAAAACGATACCCGCCCACGGCTGCTGATGAGCCCGCGCGGCCGGCCGCTGACGCAGGAACGTGTGCGCGAGCTCGCCGCGGGCGACGGCGTCATTATCGTCTGCGGCCGCTTCGAGGGCGTTGACCAGCGGGTGATCGAGGCGCGCGGACTGGAAGAGGTCTCGATCGGCGACTACGTCCTATCGGGCGGCGAGCCGGCGGCGCTGATCGTGCTAGATGCCATCATCCGCATCCTGCCTGGCGTCATGGGCAACGACCTTTCCGGCCTGCACGAAAGCTTCGAAGGCGGACTGCTGGAACATCCACATTATACCCGGCCGCAGGAGTGGGAGGGCCGGGAAATCCCCGCGATCCTCACCTCGGGCAACCACGGCGCCATCGAAAAATGGCGGCATGAAGAAGCGGTGCGCCTGACCCGGGAACGGCGCCCGGATCTTCTCGAAAAGGTCAAAACCGAGAAAAACGGCTGATTTCGAAGCCCTTTTCACAAAAATGCCGTCCAAGGGATGACAAGCCCTGGCCTTTCGTGTATTGGCGCACGCGGAAATGGGGTTTATCCCCGTCTGCCAGCAAACAAAGAATGGTGAATCCGCTCCCGCCCTTGATGGGCAAAGTCCTGAGGCCAGTTCCGAAGGATCAGTGTCGAGCGCTCTGGCTGTTTCAGAAGAACCAAAGGTTAAGACGATGAACATCATTCAGCAGCTTGAGGCCGAACAGGCCGCCAAGATCGAAGCCAAGCGCACGCTTCCCGAATTTTCCCCGGGCGACACCGTCCGCGTCAACGTGAAGGTCACGGAAGGCACCCGTACCCGCGTTCAGGCCTATGAAGGCGTCTGCATCGCCCGCTCCGGCGGCGGCCTGCAGGAAAACTTCACGGTTCGCAAGATCTCCTACGGCGAAGGCGTCGAGCGCGTATTCCCAGTCTACTCGCCGATGATCGAAAGCGTCGACGTCGTTCGCCGCGGTAAGGTCCGTCGCGCCAAGCTCTATTACCTGCGCGACCGTCGCGGCAAGTCTGCCCGTATCGTTGAAGACACCGGCGTCCGCGCCCGCAAGCTCAACGACGCCGAGCGCGCCGCCATTGCCGAGGAAAAGGCACGTATCGAAGCTGAAAAGGTTGCCGCCGCCCAGGCGCTTGCCGCCGAGAAGGCAGCAGCAGAAGCTGCGGAAGCCAAGGCCGCTGCCGAAAAGGCCGCCGCAGAAGCAGCCGCCGCTGCAGCGGAACCGGCAGCAGAATAAGATCTGCGCTACGCAAAATTCTTTGCTTGGAAAGGCGGCCTTCGGGTCGCCTTTTCTATTTTTTGTTTCAGCACGCAGCCGGCGGCCTTGCCTCAGGCCTATCTTCCGTGACAGTTTTTGCCGTTCAATTTTGGGGAACCGTTCAATGTTGTTTCGCCGTACCATTCTTGCGAGCTTCGCCGCCCTTGCTCTTGCACCCCTCGCCGCATCGGCCGCCGAGCTGCCCGATCTTGGCGGCAAGACCGTCGTCGTCGTCACCGAGAATGCCTATCCGCCGCTGCAATTCGTCGATCCGAAATCCGGCAAGGCGATCGGCTGGGAATATGATGCGATGAACGAGATCGCCAAGCGGCTGAATTTCAAGGTCGAATACCAGAACACCAGCTGGGACGCGATGATCCAGGCGGTTTCCGACGGCCAGTATAACATTGGCATGACCGGCATCACCATCAAGGAAGACCGCAAGCAGAAGGTAGATTTCTCCGACCCCTACATGCGCTCCCAGCAGTTCATGCTGGTGCGCGGCGACGAGAAACGCTTCGCCGATGCCAAATCCTTCGGCGAATTCAAGGATGGCCTGGTCGGCGCACAGCCCGGCACCACGCCTTTCTACACCGCCGTCTATGAAGTGCTTGATGGCAACGAGCAGAACCCGCGCATCAAGCTCTTCGAAACCTTCGGCGCCACCGTCCAGGCCCTGAAGGCCGGCGATGTCGACGTCGTGCTGACCGACGGCACCGCCGGCAAGGGTTATGTCGATGCCTCGAACGGCGCCCTCAAGCTGATCGGCGAACCGCTCGGCACCGAGGATTTCGGCTTCATCTTCCCGAAAGGGTCCGACCTTGTCGGCCCTGTCAATGCCGCCATCGCCGCACTCAAGGCCGACGGCACGCTGGATGGGCTGAACAAGAAGTGGTTCCTCGACTACAAGATGGGCGAATGACGCCGAGCAATGGCGCTGCGACCATCGCCCGACAGACACGTCAAGGACGACTATCCCTGGTGGCTGGTTGCCCTCGTCACGATCGGCATCATGCTTGCCGCCGTCATCGTCGCTAACGATATATACGCCCAGGTCTTCCGCACCGTTGTTAACGGTGTCGGCGTCACCGTCTTCGTCACGCTGGTCGCCTTCGTACTCGCCACAGTGCTCGGCCTCGGCATCTGCCTGCTCGGCATGGCCGACAGCCAGGTGTTGCCTCAGATTGCGCGATTCTACATCGAGATCATCCGCGGCATACCGATTCTCGTGCTGCTGTTCTACGTCGCCTTCGTCGGCGCGCCGGCTCTGGTCGCAGCCTATAATTTCCTGATTTCGCCGCTGGTGACATCAGGTATGGCCGAGCCCATCCTGGTGCGCGACCTGTCGCTGATGTGGCGAGCGATCATCGCGCTGACGGTCGGTTATTCCTCCTTCATCGCCGAAATCTTCCGGGCCGGTTTCCAGTCGGTCGATCTCGGCCAGATCGAGGCGGCCAAGGCGCTTGGCCTGTCGCGCTACCGGCGCTTCCGCTCCGTCGTCTTCCCGCAGGCGATCCGGGTGATCTTCCCGCCGCTCTCCAACGATTTCGTCTCGATGGTGAAGGACAGCTCGCTCGTCTCCGTGCTCGGCGTCGCCGACATCACCCAGATGGGCAAGGTCTATGCCGCCGGCTCCTTCCGCTTCTTCGAGACCTATTCGATCGTCACCTATATCTACCTGATCCTGACGATCGGCTTGTCGCTGGCGCTACGGCGGACGGAGAAATGGATGAAGTCGCGGTAAGCGATCAATACCCGCCGCGTCGCTGAGAGGCCGCAGAGCCTCTGCTGATGATTCAAATTGAAGCCGCCGCGAAAAATCGCTATATGCAGGGCCATGGAATCCAAGTTCAGATGCATTGGGGCGCATATTTTCGTGCTGCAGGACCATTATCGCCTGCCGGCGCGGTTTTTTGCGTGCGTATCCGGTGCGCTCAATAGCCGACTTCGTTGATCGAATGACGGCCGGCGGAGCCTGATCTGCCATTTCTCGATTTTCCAAAAGCTTCAGAAAAACGGACTTAACGCCATGAGCGCACCGCGTACTCTCTACGACAAGATCTGGGACGATCATCTGGTCGACGAACAGCCAGACGGCACCTGTCTTCTCTACATCGACCGCCACCTGGTCCACGAAGTCACCTCGCCGCAGGCGTTCGAAGGCCTGCGCATGACCGGCCGCAAGGTTCGTGCGCCGGAAAAGACGCTTGCCGTCGTCGACCATAACGTTCCGACCTCGCCCGACCGCCACCTCGGCATCAAGAACGAGGAAAGCCGTATCCAGGTGGAGGCTCTGGCCACCAATGCCGCCGAATTCGGCGTCGAATATTATTCGGCAAGCGACAAGCGCCAGGGCATCGTCCACATCGTCGGTCCGGAACAGGGCTTCACCCTGCCCGGCATGACCATCGTCTGCGGCGACAGCCATACCTCGACGCATGGCGCCTTCGGCGCGCTGGCACACGGCATCGGCACCTCCGAGGTCGAGCATGTGCTGGCGACCCAGACGCTGATCCAGAAGAAGGCGAAGAACATGCTGGTGCGGGTCGATGGCCTGCTTCCGCCGCACGTCACCGCCAAGGACATCATCCTTGCCATCATCGGCGAGATCGGCACGGCCGGCGGCACCGGCCACGTCATCGAATTTGCCGGCGAAGCGATCCGCGCGCTGTCGATGGAAGGCCGCATGACCGTCTGCAACATGACGATCGAAGGCGGCGCCCGCGCCGGCCTGATCGCCCCTGACGAAAAGACCTTCGAATATATCAAGGGCAAACCGCGCGCGCCGAAGGGCGAGGCGCTGGAACAGGCGATCGCCTATTGGAAGACGCTGCAGACCGACGAGGGCGCTCATTACGACCGCGTCGTCGTGCTCGACGCCGCCAGCCTGCCGCCGATCGTTTCCTGGGGCTCTTCGCCCGAGGATGTCATCTCCGTCCAGGGCATCGTTCCGAACCCCGACGACATTCCGGATGAAACCAAGCGCACCTCCAAGTGGCGCGCGCTCGACTATATGGGCCTGAAGCCGGGCACGAAGATGACCGACATCACCCTTGACCGTGTCTTCATCGGCTCCTGCACCAACGGCCGCATCGAGGATCTGCGCGAAGTCGCCAAGGTCGTCGAAGGCAAGACGGTTGCCTCAACCGTCGACGCGATGATCGTGCCGGGTTCCGGCCTCGTCAAGGAACAGGCGGAAGCCGAAGGCCTCGACAAGATCTTCAAGGCCGCCGGTTTCGACTGGCGCGAGCCGGGCTGCTCCATGTGCCTTGCGATGAACGATGACCGCCTGAAGCCGGGCGAACGCTGCGCTTCGACCTCGAACCGCAACTTCGAAGGCCGCCAGGGCTTCAAGGGCCGCACCCACCTCGTCTCACCGGCAATGGCCGCCGCAGCCGCGATCGCCGGGCACTTCGTCGATATCCGCGAGTGGAACTGATCTGATCCGGCCTAACGGATGAGATTGAAAGCCGCCCGATGCTCATCGGGCGGCTTTTGCATTTATGGCGTCTGTCGCTTCGGCGCCCAGATTGCGACCTGCACAGCCCCGCGCCTTCTCCGACGCGCAAAGAGCTCTGCAGCCCCCTGAATTGCTGCACCAAAGCGCGCCTCGCGAACTTTCAGATTCGCTCCTCGCGCTTTAGGCCTTTGTTTTTACGCATGTCGTTGTCCCAAAACCGCTGCACAGTTTTGCGCGACATGCTCTAATTCCGAAAATTGCTTCCGATTTAACTCACTCGTGGCGGGCGAGCCCGTTTGTGCATGGCCCGCCTTCCCAATTTCATCCTTTCGGGCAATCGACATCGATAAAGTCCTGTGGCCTCATCGATGATCAGGCGCGACACGCGACAGATACCGTTCAGGCTTCGGCGAACACCGCGCCATCGGGGAAGCGCCATGAGGCAGAAATTAGTAGCGAGTTTACTGCGAGCCGGCCTGATCATCTTCGCACCGCTGGCATCGATCGACGCCGTCGGCGCCGCGCCGATGCATCCAACCATACCGCCAATCACGCTCGCCTCGGGCCAACTGCAACAGGTCGCGCAGAAGAAGATACCGTCGCTCAACGGATACCGCGGCTACAGCAGCGGCCGGCCCGGCTATATCAAGAGCGCGAACGGTTATTGGTATCCCTCACGCGCCTTCGACGATTATACCGGCTCAATTGGAAAACCGCAGAGCCTGGGCAATAGCTGCAGTTACGGCTTCGCGCCGACCAACGGATCGTCCAATTGCAATTATTGACTGAAGGCTGCATGCCTCCTTCATGCAACGGCCGCCCGGGTGATCTCTCCTCCGGGGCGACCGTTGGTGCGCTCGGTAATGCTAGAAGGCTGCCGTCATCGGATCCGGTCCCATGCGGGCGCTGGCGCTGTCGAGCTTGGCGATCGCAGCCATATCATCGGCATCGAGCTTGAAGTCGAACACCTGGAAATTCTCCTCGATACGCGACGGCGTCACCGATTTCGGGATGACGACGAGGCCGGTGTCGATGTGCCAGCGAATGATGACCTGAGCCGGCGTCTTCTGATGCTTTTTGGCAATCTCACCAATAACAGCGTTCGAGATGAACTTGCCCTGGCCGAGCGGGCTCCAGGATTCGGTGGCAATGTTCAGCTTCTGGTGAGCCGCCTGCGCCGCCTTCTGCTGGAAATCGGGATGCAGCTCGATCTGGTTGATGACGGGAACGACGCCGGTCTCGCCGATGATGCGCTCGAGATGTTCAGGATTGAAATTCGACACGCCGATCGAGCGGGCGCGGCCCTCTTCCCGGATGCGAACGAAAGCCTTCCAGGTCTCCGTATAAAGGCCGCGATGCGGCGACGGCCAGTGAATGAGATAGAGGTCGACATATTCGGAACCGAGTTTCTTCAGGCTGCCGTCGAAGGCCCGCAGCGCATTGTCGTAGCCCTGGTCGTCGTTCCTGAGCTTGGTGGTAACGAAGATATCCCTGCGGTCGAGGCCGGAAGAGCGGATGCCTTCGCCGACGCCCTCTTCGTTGTCGTAGCCGGAAGCCGTATCGATATGACGGTAGCCTGCGGCGATCGCCGTGCGCACGGTGGGAGCGGCGATATCCTGCGGCGTCTGCCAGACGCCGAGGCCGACCTGCGGAATGGAATGTCCGTCATGGAAAGTGATGATGGGTTGAGTGGTCACAATATATCTCCGGGAGTTTGAAGAATTGGACGAGGCATGAATTGCGCCCGCGCTTGCGGACGTCCCTGAACGCATTTCAGCCGGAGCGTTCGGTCACCGGAAGGATATAGGCGACCGCATCCGGAAGACAATCAGACGACGCGGACAATCGTTCCCTTTCGAAGGTGCGGCAGCAGCCGGCGCATGTTGCTGAGGCTCACCGCCACGCAGCCCGCCGTCGGCTCGTAGCCCGGTTTGATCAGATGGAAGAAGATCGCCGAGCCGCGATTGCGCGCACGCGAGGAGATGTTCCAGTCCATCACCAGACAGATATCGTAGAGCCCGTCGCTGCGCCGCATCGCCTCGTGACTTGCGCTGAACGGCGCCCTGACGAGGCGGTTGTAGCTGGCGTTATCAGACTGATCGCACCAGAGCATGTCGGGGCGGATGCGGCGGATGGAAAGCGGAGTGACGAGCCGGCCGTTCCGCTCGCCGCGCCGGAAGCCTGATATCAGCCTCATCGAGGCGATCGGCGTGGCGCCGTCGCCCTCGCGTTTCATCACGGTGCGGCCGGAGCGGCCGATCGCAGCCGGCACGGTGATGGTGCCGAGCCGGACGATTGCCCGGCTCTTACGCCCCGGCGCAGCACGCACCACCATCGTCGACGGCGTCATACCCCGCCTCTGCCTCGCTTTTTCCATTTTTCTCGCATGTCGTGCCTTGTTTGGGGCTTCGATTGAAATCATATCAAAACCGACCCGGCAACAGGCCGCTGCCCGATCCTTGCCAAACCAGGAATTTGGCGTAGGACTAGGGAACTTAACATGAGGACGCAAACGGCATGACCGCACGCACCATTCTTCTGGTGGATGACGACGATGACCTTCGACAGACGCTGACGGAGCAATTGTCGCTGTATGAGGAATTCACGGTTCTGCAGGAAGCCAACGCCGGCAAAGGTGTCGCGACCGCCCGCTCGACGCCGATCGACCTGCTGATCATGGATGTCGGCCTGCCCGATATGGACGGCCGCGAGGCAGTGAAGCTGCTGCGCAAGGGCGGTTTCAAGGCGCCGATCATCATGCTGACCGGCCATGATACCGATTCCGACACGATCCTCGGCCTCGAAGCCGGCGCCAACGACTATGTCACCAAGCCTTTCCGCTTCGCCGTGCTGCTGGCGCGCATCCGCGTGCAGTTGCGCCAGCATGAGCAGAGCGAGGACGCGACCTTCACCGTCGGCCCCTACCTCTTCAAGCCGAGCCAGAAGCTGCTGACCACCGATAACGGTCAGAAGATCCGGCTGACGGAAAAGGAAGCGGCGATCATCCGCTATCTCTACCGCGCCGAACAGAAGGTCGTTACCCGTGACGTGCTGCTCGAAGAGGTCTGGGGCTATAATTCCGGCGTGACGACGCATACGCTGGAAACCCACGTCTACCGCCTGCGCCAGAAGATCGAGCGCGATCCCTCCAATGCCGAAATCCTCGTCACGGAAAACGGCGGCTACAAGATCATACCCTAGAGCATTTCCTTTTCTCCGAATCACGGAAATGCTCTATCTCTTTGTTTTCACGCAATTCCCGGCAAGCGTTTCACGCGTTGCCTGGCAATACCGCTAGGCACCTTTGCTGGAATTGCTCTAAGGCGAAAAGCCCGCATGGCGCTGACCGACGACATCCACATGCTCGCGCAGCTTCCTCTGTTCAAGGACATGAACGAGGATCAACTGCGGTTGGTCGCCTTCGGCGCCGACCGGCGCATGATCGCTGCCGGCCAGATGCTGTTTCGCCAGGGCTCACCCGCCGAGAGCGCCTATGTCATCCTCACCGGCAGCCTGGAGCTGAGCGCAACGAGCAGCGATGGCATGCAGAGGACAGAGGGGATCGCCGGTCCCGGAACCCTGGTTTCCGAGCTGGCGCTGGTGACGCTGGTGGAGCGCAAGTTCACCGCGGTAGCGCGCGAGGACACCAGTATCATCCGCATCACCCGCGCCCTCTTCCACCGGCTGATCGAAGAATATCCGGACGCGGCCCGGCTGATCGAGAACCGGATCCGCGACAATCTCGCCGAGCTTGCGGCAAAGGCCGCAAGCCAGTTCTACCGCTTCAGCTGATCTTGATAGAGGCCGCGCGTCCGAGAGGATGCGCTAGAAATCGAAATGCGCCGTCACCGGCACGTGGTCGGAAGGACGATCCCATCCGCGCGCCTCCTTCAGGATCTCGATCCGCTTCAGATGCGGCCCGAGATCCGACGACGACCAGATATGGTCGAGACGGCGGCCGCGATCGGCGGCCTCCCAGTCCTTGGCGCGATAACTCCACCAGGTGTAGAGCTTCTCGTTTTCAGGCACATGCTGGCGCATCAGATCGAGCCAGGCGCCGCGCTTCATCACCTCGAGCAGCCCCTCGGTTTCGACCGGCGTATGGCTGACGATCTTCAGAAGCTGCTTGTGCGACCAGACATCGTGCTCCAGCGGCGCGATGTTGAGGTCGCCGACCAGGATGGCCGAGGTGTTGGCCTCGCCGTTGGCTTTCAGCAGCTTCATCTCCTCGATGAAATCGAGCTTGTGGCCGAATTTCGGATTGATCGTGCGATCCGGCTCGTCGCCGCCGGCCGGGACATAGAAATTATGCAGCCGGACGCGACGATTGCCGTGCTCGAAGATCGCCGAGATGTGGCGCGCATCGCCGATGCCGCAATAATCCTGCCGGTGATCCTCGGTCAACGGAATGCGCGAGGCGATCGCCACGCCATGATAGCCTTTCTGGCCATGGATGATGATGTGATTGTAGCCCATCGCCCTGAGCGGTGCCGCCGGAAACAGGTCGTTCGTCACCTTGGTTTCCTGCAGGCAGAGGATATCGGGCCTGTGCTTGAGAACGAGTTGCTCGACGATCGGCATGCGCAGCCGCACCGAGTTGATGTTCCAGGTGGTGATCGAAAAGCCCATGCCCATGCCCTTTCACGCCCAACGCGTATCGCGCAAACCGTGCAGCGGTTTCCACGCGATGCGCTTTCATGAAAGGGCTTTAGAACAAAGGCGGACGCGAGGGAACCGGCCGCATGTCAAAGCGGCCGGCGATCAACCGAAAAGGTCTCAGTCGCGCGACTGAGGCGTGCCGGGAATGGTCTCATAGGGCACGCGGAAGACGCGATCGTCGAACTGCATGCCGGTTTTGACGTTGAAGATCATCACCGAAGTGTCCTTGCCCTGATTGTCGGTGATCGTCCACTGACGCAGGTCGTAGGTCTTCGGGTCGAACATCATGGTGATGGTCGAGTTTCCAAACACCGTATTGTTGCCGAGCGCGATCGTCGTCAGGTCAGACTCTTCCTTCACGCCCTTCACCATACCGGCCGAAAGGTCGATATGCTGCGCCAAGAGCAGGCTGAGCGGGGTCTTGGAGAGCGGATAGAGATCCCAGGTCTTGAGCTTCGTATTGCCGATGGCGACGTTCTTGCCGTCGGCGATCACCCGCATCGGCGACGGATCGTCATAGTTGAAGCGCAGCTTGCCGGGGCGCTGGATGTAGAACTTGCCGCCGGTCTGCTCGCCGCGCGGTCCGAACTGCACGAATTCACCCTGCATCGTCGTGACGCCGGAGAAATGATCGGCGATCGCCTGCGCCGTGCCGGAGGCGGGAGCTGCCGCCTGCGCATGAGCGCCGAAGGGAATGGCGCTCGCTATCGCGGCGATAGCGAAGGCGCCGAGAAGGTCGCGGCGCGTTACCGTCAGGCCGGAGAGGAAGCTATCGGAGTGACTCATCTAAATCTCCTTTATGCGATCTGCATGCTGCCGAAAGGCGGCGTCTTCAAGGCGTTGCGATCGGCCTGCGAGAGGTAACGGCTTCGATGCTATCAGGTTTCCGCAAAAGCGGCTGTATCGGAAATATATGCCTGTTCCGTCAGCGGTCGAGGATGTCGCCTTCTGTGGGAACGAGAATCTCGCGTTTGCCGGCATGGTTGGCCGGTCCGATGATGCCCTCCTTCTCCATGCGCTCGACGAGCGACGCGGCGCGATTGTAGCCGATGCCGAGCCGGCGCTGGACGTAGGAGGTCGACGCCTTGCCGTCGCGCAGTACGATGGCGACCGCCTGGTCGTAGGGATCTTCCGATTCGGAAAGATTGGACGTGCCGGCCGGACCGCCGCCACCGCCGCCGTAATCGCCGTCTTCATCGTCATCGGCGGTGATTGCGTCGAGATACTGCGGCGAGCCCTGGGTCTTCAGGTAGGAGACGATCTCTTCCACTTCGACATCAGAGACGAACGGGCCGTGCACGCGCTGGATACGCCCGCCACCCGCCATGTAGAGCATGTCGCCCATGCCGAGCAGCTGTTCGGCGCCCTGTTCGCCAAGGATGGTGCGGCTGTCGATCTTCGAGGTCACCTGGAAGGAGATGCGGGTCGGGAAGTTCGCCTTGATCGTGCCGGTGATGACGTCGACCGACGGACGCTGTGTCGCCATGATCACGTGGATGCCGGCGGCACGCGCCATCTGCGCCAGACGCTGGACGGCGCCTTCGATATCTTTGCCGGCGACCATCATCAGGTCGGCCATCTCGTCGATGATCACGACGATATAGGGCATCGGCCTTAAATCGAATTCTTCGGTCTCGTACATCGCCTCGCCGGTATGGCGGTCGAATCCGGTCTGCACCGTGCGCGAGATCGCCTCGCCCTTCGACAGCGCCTGCTCGACGCGGGTGTTGAAGCCGTCGATATTGCGCACGCCGATCTTCGACATTTTCTTGTAGCGCTCTTCCATCTCGCGCACCGTCCATTTGAGCGCGACGACGGCCTTCTTCGGATCGGTGACGACAGGCGAAAGCAAATGCGGGATGCCGTCATAGACGGAGAGTTCGAGCATCTTCGGGTCGATCATGATCAGCCGGCACTGTTCCGGCGTCATGCGGTAGAGCAGCGACAGGATCATCGTGTTGATGGCGACCGACTTGCCGGAGCCGGTGGTGCCGGCGACGAGCAGATGCGGCATCTTGGCAAGATCGGCGATCACGGCTTCGCCGCCGATCGTCTTGCCGAGCGCCATGGCGAGCTTCGCCTTGCTGCCCTCGAAATCCCGGGAGGCGATAAGTTCGCGCAGATAGACGGTCTCGCGCGTCTGGTTCGGCAATTCGATGCCGATCGCGTTGCGGCCGGGCACGACGGCGACGCGGGCGGCAATCGCGCTCATCGAGCGGGCGATATCGTCGGCAAGGCCGATGACGCGCGACGACTTGATACCGGGCGCCGGCTCCAGTTCGTAGAGCGTGACGACGGGACCGGGACGGACATGGATGATCTCGCCCTTGACGCCGAAATCCTCGAGCACGCCTTCGAGCATGCGGGCGTTCTGTTCCAGCGCATCGGCCGAAAGCGTGGAGTCGCGCACGACGTTCTTCGGTTCGGCGAGCAGATGCATCGAGGGAAGCTGGAAACCCTCGGGACGAATGAACGAGCCCTGCGCCTCCCGCTCGATGCGGGCGCTGGGCTTCGGGCGTGCGACCACGGGGATGACGCGCGGTTCCGGCTTGCCGGCTGCCTTTGCCGGCGCGCGAATCATCCAGTCGTCGTCATCGTCGTCGGGCAGGATATCGGCCGGGCGCGGCGGCATGTCGTTATCGAAGGGCAGGTCGTCGTCATTGTCGTCGTCGTCATCGATGGACAGCGACGGCGCGGAGACGATGCGTCGCGGCGATGCTGCCCTTGGCCCCATCGATGGTTCCATCGAGGGCTCCATGCGCTCGCCGCGGACGGTCGGCACCTTGGCGCGAACAGGTTCGTTCAGCGTGCCGAACTCGTCGTCGTTGAAATCATAAGGTGATTCGTAATCGCCCTGGCGCCGCCTGCGCGGACCCATGCCGAAGAGCCGGCGCAGCCGGCCCTGGCTCATGTACCAGGCATGCGTCAAGGCGCCGCTGAAAGCGACCCAGCGCGACTCGTCCTCCTCCTCGTCCTCGTCACCGACGACGCGGGCCTTGCTTCTTGTATCGACGTAATCTTCCTCGATCTCCTCGTCGGTGTCGCTGCGACCGACGAGGCCCGATGCAAAGAGCATCATCCAGGCGGTCGGCGCGGCAAAGATGCAGCCGACGACCATGGCGAAAGTGCCTGTGGGATAGGCGCCGACGAAGAGTGCCGGAAAACGCAGGATCATGTCGCCGACGACGCCGCCGATGCCATTCGGAATCGGCCAGGTGAGCGGCGGCGGAAAACAGCCGATGACGGCGGAAGAGAGCACCGAACCGGCCAACCAGGCGCCGATGCGGGCAGGAATACGGCTGAAGCGGCGGCCCGAGATCAGCGTCAGCGCCCAGGCGACGATCGGCAGCATCGAAACGACGCTGGCAAGGCCGAGGAATTGCATGACGATATCGGCAAAGGCGGCACCGCTGTAACCGAGAATATTCGTCGGCAGGTTGGCGGTGGCATAGGAATAGCTCGGATCCGCAACGTTCCATGTCGCCAGCGCCGCGACGCAGAACGCCAGCAGCAGAAAGATCGCAAAGCCGATGAGCGCCTGGATCTGCCGCAGCATGAATGCCGAGAAGGAGAACCGATCCGGACGGCCATCCATTGCCGGCGACGTGCTTCTTGCCATGTGTCTAACCCGTCCAATGCCTGAGGACACGCGAATCGCTGAAGCTTCGCCGTGCCAAAATGCGTCCGCTCTACCTAATCAGAGCCGGGTTAAAGCGATGTTAACCATGCATAGCCGGGCGACAATTCCGGACAGGGAAATGAAAAAGGCCCGAACCTTGAAAGGTCCGGGCGAAATGCGGTCTATGGTTAGATAGGCCGCGACGGGCCGTGAAGCGGCGCCCTTTTGCCGGGCGCCGCAAACCCTGTGATCAGGAAGAGTGGTAGGCGGCTTCGCCGTGGGTCGAAAGGTCGAGACCTTCGCGTTCGGCTTCAACGGTGACACGCAGGCCGATCACGACGTCGACGATCTTGTAGAGGATCGCCGAGCCGATGCCCGACCACAGCAGCGTCGTCAGCACGCCCTTGGCCTGAGCCCAGACCTGGGTTGCCGTGCCGGCATAGGAGGCTGCGAAGTCTGCAGTCGAATAATCGACGATGCCTGCACCGCCGAGCGCCGGGTTGACGAGGATACCGGTGCCGAGAGCGCCGATGATGCCGCCGACGCAATGGACGCCGAAGACATCGAGGCTGTCGTCGTAGTTGAACTTGTTCTTCACGACGTCGACGAAGAAGTAGCAGACCGGCGAGACGATGAGGCCGAGAACGATCGCGCCCATCGGGCCGGCAAAGCCTGCCGCCGGGGTAATGGCGACGAGACCGGCAACCGCGCCGGAAGCGCCACCCAGCATCGAAGCCTTGCCGCGGGTGAGGGATTCGACGATGCACCAGGACACAGCGGCGGCAGCCGTTGCGACGAAGGTGTTGATAAAGGCAAGCGAGGCATAGGCATTGGCTTCGAGGTTGGAGCCGGCATTGAAGCCGAACCAGCCGACCCAGAGCAGCGAGGCGCCGACCATGGTCAGCGTCATCGAGTGCGGAGCCATGATTTCCTTCTTATAGCCCGTGCGCTTGCCGAGCATGATGGCGCCGACGAGGCCCGCAATACCGGCATTGATGTGAACGACCGTGCCGCCGGCGAAGTCGATTGCGCCGTAGGAGAAGATCAGGCCGGCCGGCGAGGTGTAGGAGCTCGGACCGCCCCAGAACCAGACCATGTGGGCCATCGGGAAGTAGATGAAGGTGACCCAGAGCACGACGAAGAGCATGACGGCCGAGAACTTGATGCGCTCGGCGAATGCGCCGACGATCAGGCCGGGCGTGATGCAGGCGAAGGTCATCTGGAAGACGATGAAGGTGTATTCCGGAATGGCGACGCCCTTCGAGAAGGTTTCGGCGAGCGACGACGTGTTGACGCCGGCGAGGAACGCCTTGGAGAAGCCGCCGACGAAGCTGTTCAGCGAGCCGCCGTCGGTGAAGGCGAGCGAATAGCCATAGGTCACCCAGATCAGCGCCACGACGGCCGTGATCATGAAGACCTGCATCAGCACCGAGAGCATGTTCTTGGCGCGGACGAGACCGCCGTAGAAAAGCGCAAGGCCGGGGATGGTCATCAGAAGGACGAGCGCCGAGGATACGAGCATCCAGGTATTGTCACCCTTGTCCATGGTGAAAGCAGGAGCGGCGGCGGCGGTGGCAGCTGGTGCAGCCTCCTGCGCGAAAGCAACGGCCGGCGCCAGAAGAGCAGCCGTTGCTGCGCAAAGACGCGCAAAGGTGGAAGAAAACTTCGAAATTGACATTGGGTAAAGCTCCTTGATCTGCCGTTCTTACAGCGCTTCTGAATCGGTTTCGCCCGTACGGATGCGCACGGCATGGTCGATCGAATAGACGAAGATCTTGCCGTCACCGATCTGGCCGGTCTTGGCCGATGCCGCGATGGCCTCGACCGCCCTGTCGACGAGTTCTGACGCAACCGCGATTTCGATCTTGAGCTTCGGCAGGAAGCTGACTGCATATTCGGTGCCGCGATAGATTTCGGTATGCCCCTTCTGGCGCCCGTAGCCCTTAACCTCGGTTACGGTCAGCCCCTGAATACCGATCGCCGTAAGGGCTTCGCGGACCTCATCGAGCTTGAACGGCTTGATAATGGCCATCACAATTTTCATCTGGTTTCCCATCCTTCGTTATCCTCGGCGCGGAGCCGACTCTCCTTGCCGCTGACATTCCTGAACAGCGACCGGCCAATACACATTCAAGGGACGTGCCAGATTCGGGGCGGGTGGTAAGCTATTGAAAAGTAAAGATTATAATAAAGAGTGCCAATAAACAGGCAAATGATTGGCCGATAAGCGCACAAATAACGCGCAAATTCAAAAAGTTGCACAATTATTATTCATTTGCCTTTTTCCGAATCAGGCCTTCCTGCGCGACCGATGCAATCAGGCTACCGGATCGTGTAAATAGGCTACCCCGGGTTAATCCTCTGGCGCCTGAAGCCGACGGACTGTCCTGCGTATAAAGCAGCCAGTCGTCGAGCTTGCAGGGTCTGTGGAACCACATGGAGTGATCGAGGCTCGCCACCTGCAGGCTCTGGTCGAAGATGGACGTTCCGTGCGCATAGAGCGACGTATCGAGCAGCGTCATGTCCGAAAGATAGGCAAGCACCGCCGCCTGATAGAGCCGGTCGTCGGGAACCGGGCCAGTGGCACGCACCCAGACATCCTGTTTGGGATCGAGCTTCCTGTCGGAAAAATAATGCGTCAGCGAGACGGGACGGATCTCGATAGGCCGCTCACGCTGCCAGTATTTTCGGATCGCCTCCGGCGCATGCGCGAGATACTGATCCTTGATCTGCTGCTCGCCGAGCAGTGCCTCCGGCATCTCGATCTCGGGCATTGCGATCTGGTGCTCGAAGCCTGGCTCCTCAACCTGGAAGGAGGCCGACAGCGCGAAGATTGCCTTGCCGTGCTGGATGGCGACGACGCGCCGCGTGTTGAAGCTCGACCCGTCGCGGATGCGCTCCGCCTGGTAGATGATCGGCACCGAGGGATCGCCGGGCCGCATGAAATAAGCATGCAGCGAATGGACGAAACGTTCGCCCTCGATGGTGCGCTGCGCCGCCATCAGCGCCTGGCCGATCACCTGGCCGCCGAAGACCCGCTGCCAGCCGACCTTGGGGCTGCGGCCGCGGAAGATATCGACCTCGATCGGCTCGAGGTCGAGCGTCGAAAGCAGCGTCTCCATCGCCGAAGGCCCTGATGTCTCGCCCGTCATTTTCTATGTCTCCCGGCGGTAGGAACTGAAGTTGCGATGATCTATATAGAGCACATCTGAGGCATAAGGTACGGGAGCGGCGCGATGCTGGACATGCTGGTTGTGGGCGGGGGTTATGTCGGCCTTTCCGCCGCTGTCGCGGTCAAACAGGCCGCGCCGCATCTGAATGTCGCCGTCGTCGAGGCGGCTCCCGAACATGTCTGGAAAAACGATACGCGTGCCTCCGCCATCATCGCGGCGGCGGCAAAGATGCTCGAGGTCTTCGGCATCTGGAACGAGATCGAGCCGGAAGCCCAGCCGATCACCAAAATGATCGTCACCGACTCCAAGACCTCCGATCCGGTGCGTCCGGTTTTTCTGACCTTCGACGGCGAAGTCGCCGAAGGCCGGCCCTTCGCCCACATGATCCCGAATGTCGTGATGGTCGCAGCCCTGCGCGGCGCCTGCGACCGGCTCGGCATCGACATCCGCCACGGGCTCGGCGCCACGGAGCTGAAGACCCATGACACCCATGCCACGGTCACGCTTTCGGACGGCAGCGCGCTGGAAACCAAGCTATTGGTCGCCTGCGACGGCGTGCGCTCGACGCTGCGCGATCTCGCCGGCATCAGGACCGTCACCTGGGACTATGGCCAGTCCGGCATCGTTGCAACAGTCGAACACGAGCGGCCGCATGACGGGTGCGCCGAGGAACATTTTCTGCCGGCCGGCCCCTTCGCCATTCTGCCGCTCAAGAACAACCGCTCCTCGCTCGTCTGGACAGAGCGGACGCCGGATGCCAACCGGCTGGTCGCTGCCGACGACCTGATCTTCGAGGAAGAGCTCGAACGCCGGTTCGGCCACAAGCTTGGGAGCCTGAAAGTGATCGGCGACAAGCGCGCCTTCCCGCTCGGCCTGACGCTCGCCCGCTCCTTCGTCGCGCCGCGTTTCGCGCTGGCCGGCGACGCCGCCCATGGCATCCACCCGATTTCCGGTCAGGGGCTCAATCTCGGCTTCAAGGATGTGGCGGCACTTGCCGAAACCATCGTGGACGCCGATCGCCTCGGCCTCGATATCGGCTCGATCAACATTCTCGAGCGCTACCAGACCTGGCGGCGCTTCGACACTTTCCGCATGGGGGTGACGACCGACGTCTTGAACCGGCTCTTCTCCAACGACGCAACGCCGATCCGCATCGCCCGCGACGTCGGCCTCGGCATCGTCGACCGGCTACCGCGCCTCAAATCCTTCTTCATCGGCCAGGCGGCCGGAACGACGGCAAAGGACAATCCGCGCCTGCTTGCCGGAGAGACGATTTAACCTTTGTTTTTACGCAATTCCCGGCAAAAGCGCTTCGCGCTTTGCCTGGAGTTGCTCCAGAGCATGGCAAAACTGTGCAGCGGTTTTGCGATAACGACATGCGCAAAAAAAGCGCGAGGATTGAATCTGAAAGATCGCGACGCGCTTTAGTCGTCGAGGCGGCGGGCCTCGGACACCAGCATGATCGGAATGCCGTCGCGGATCGGATAGGCAAGCCGTGCCTTTTCCGAGACGAGCTCATTCTGCTCGCGATCATAGGAAAGCCGGCCCTTGGAGAGCGGGCAGACCAGGAGGTCGAGCAGTTTTGGATCGACGCGGCTGAGTTTTTCATCCATGGCTGAAGTCTACTGCAGAACCGTGTCGGAGTCACCGAAGACACGCGCCAGCACGATTTCGGTAATGGCGATCAGCGTCTCGGCCCGCGTCTTCAGGTCGGGCGCCTCCAGCAGCGCCTGCTTTTCCGCCGGCCCGAAGGGCGACATCATCGCCAGCGAATTGACCAGCGTCAGGTTGCTCGCCCGCTCGACGCTCTCCCAGTCTGCCTCCAGCTTGTTGGCATCGAGATAGGCCTTGAAGGCGGTCAGAAGCGCTGCGCGGTCGACCGCCTCCTCCTCGTTTGCGGCCGAGAGGTCGGCGATGAACGGGGCGATACGGAAGATACGGAAGGGATCGTTGGTCGCTTTCTCTTCCAGCAGCCGGAAGCGGCAGACGCCGGTCAGCGATACGATATAGCGCCCGTCGCCGGTCTCCGCGAAGGAGGTGATGCGGCCGAGGCAGCCGACAGCGGCAAGATTGGGCTCGCTGCCCTTGTCCTCATGTTCGCCGAGTGCCGGCTGCACCATGCCGATCAGCCGGTTTCCGGTCAGCGCTGCATCCAGCATCGCCAGATAGCGCGGCTCGAAAATGTTGAGGGGAAGCTGCCCGGCCGGCAGGAGGAGGGCGCCGGTCAGGGGGAAGACAGCGATCGCATCAGGCAGATCGCCCGGCTTCAGGTATCTGGCATTCCCGACTTGCATGAAACCGTCCCGCATTCTTGTAACGGGCATGCCCGTCCTCACGAGAATGTGGTGCCCTCGCCCGAAAACGCAAGGGCAGATGCTCGAAACTTACAACGCCGCGCGCTTTTTAGACGCGCAAAGGACGCTGCGTAGATTCAAACTGATAGCGTGTCTTGTCGGACGCGTGGCTTTAGGAGAACAGCATCGCCGAAAGCTTGCGGCGCGCTGCAACCGTCGCTGGATCCTTGAAGCCCCAGACCTCGAAGAACTGCAGCAGCTGGCGGCGGGCGCCGTCATCGTCGAAGGCACGGTCCTTGCGCATGATCAGCAGCAGATGGTCGGCCGCCTCGTCGCGGCGGCCTTCGACATTGAGGATCTTGGCAAGCTTGATCCGCGCCTCGTGGTCATCGGGATTGGCAGCCAGCTCGCGCTCGAGCGCAACGGGATCACCGAGCTTGCGGGCCTCCTCGATCTGCTCGAGCTTCATCAGCACGGCCTGGATGCCGGCGTCTTTCGCCAGCTCTTCCGGCAATTCCGTCAGTATTTCGCGCGCCCGCTGATGCTGGTTGGCGGCGATCATGCATTCGGCCATGCCGGCAAGCGCCTTGGCATTCTCGGGATCGGCCTGCATCACGGCGCCATAGAGCTGAGCGGCCTCGTCGATATTGCCGGCGGCAAGCAGTTCCGCCGCTTCCGCAACCACCGCTTCGATTTCGGCCGCCTCGTCGGCGCCGGCCGGACCGGCGATCCGGTCGATGAACTGCTGGATCTGGCTTTCCGGCACCGCGCCCATGAAACCGTCGGCAGGACGGCCATTGACGAAGGCGATGACGGCGGGGATCGACTGGATGCCGAGCTGGCCGGCGATCGAGGGATGATCGTCGATATTCATCTTGACCAGCCGGACACGGCCCTTGGCCTCGTTGATCACCTTCTCCAAGACCGGCGTCAGCTGCTTGCACGGACCGCACCAGGGCGCCCAGAAATCGACCAGCACCGGCTGCTTGCGCGATTCCTCGATGACGTCCTTGCCGAAATTCGCGGTCGTCGTCTCGGTGATGTAGCTGCCGGCCGCAGCCGCGGGTTCCGGCGTAGCACTGAAGCTTGTCGTCGCCGTCATCTGATTTCCGAAGGAAGCGTTATAGGGGTTGTCGCTGCCGCTCATAGGTATCTCCCGCCGCGCCGATCCTGCCGGCGTCTTTGCTAAAGCATGTCGCGCAAAACTATGGTGCGGTTTTGCGATAAAGGCATGCGCAAAACCAAAGACTAAAGCGCGGCAAGCGAATCTAAAAGACCGTGACGCGCTTTAGCGCTAAAATCGTATGTCAGGACGTCACTTTCAAGACAAGCGGCTTATGTCCGGTCGCTTCCATGAAATGGATGAGATCGCTGCTCGCAATCGAGGTCGTCGCATCGTTGGATAGCGGATGGCAGTTGACGATCTCCTCGCGCATCAGCTCGGCATCGAGCACGAAGGTGACATTCTCTGCGGTATCGTTGATCGCGCCGAAGGCGGTGACGGCCCCAGGGATGACGCCGAGATATTCCATCAGCTTTTCCGCCCTGCCGAAGGAGACCCGGCCGGACCCGCCGATCAAATTATGCAGCTGCTTGAGGTCGACCTCGGCATTTTCCTCCACGGTCAGCAGAAAATACCTGTCCTTCTTGTCTTTGACGAACAGGTTCTTGGTGTGGCCGCCGGGGATCTCGTCGCGCAGGGCCACCGATTCCGCCACGGTGAAGACCGGCGCATGGTCGACCGTCTTATGGGCAATGCCGAGCCCATCGAGAAAGGCAAACAATTCTTCTCTTGTCTTCGGGGCATTTTCTGACATGGGGCAATCCATTGGGCAGGAAGGGAAAAAAGCGAGGCGTCCTGATTAAGTCGGTCCACATCGTTTGGCAATCTTTGCGACCGACGCTTTGCCCCGCATTTGCGGCCTTTCCGCCGGGCGTCTGCGCGCATCAGAATTTTTCTTCACCTCTCCGTCATTTCCCTGTTGCATTTGAAAACCCGTTAGGCCATATAGCGCCGGTCGCCGCGAGGCGGCGCCCACGGTCCAACAACTACCCCGGACCGATGCGGATTGAGCGGGTGTAGCTCAGGGGTAGAGCACAACCTTGCCAAGGTTGGGGTCGAGGGTTCGAATCCCTTCGCCCGCTCCAGTTTCTCCAATAAAATCATACGCTTATTAGACGCTCAATTGGGCGTCTGGCGTGTGCACATTGGTCAGCGACCACATAGCTACCGGAACCTCGTACCCATTCGTCCATTCAGCATATTGGGGTGGAGTCCGCGAATCACCGGAAACCGGCCCGATTCTATCTCGACGAACTAGAGAGATAGTCCCAGTCGATAGGCATGCTGTCGACATAATCTTGCGCACTTAAGTCGGCCAAGGTTTGCATGATGAACAGCGGACTAGCCCTGTTGTATTTCGCGGGCCACAGCACACCGTCAAAAAGCGACTTCAACACATCATTTATCTTTTCGTTAGAGACCAGCCTCCGGTCCTGTGGGTGCAATATCGCCCTGAAGCCAACCTCAACTACCTTCGCATCCCAATCCGGTGCGGCGGTTGCGCGAATGCTCGCGATTGAACGTAACGCCTTTCCGTTATCCGAGTCCCGATCGTGCCACTTCTGCATTTTGCTTCGGATGGCGCCGAGCACCTCGTCGTTGAAATCATCAGGGAAGGCAAACCGACCGTGCTTACGAGCCAGCGCCTCGCCAAAACGGTTCCTCTCGGCATCATCACTAAATCCGACTTCGCGTTTTAGCGTACTCAAAACGCTCTTTGGCACTGTCATCATGCGGTTTAGGTCGATAACGAGATTCGCTTTAGGAGGGTGTTGAAGCTTCGCGGCCACTGGCGTTCGACCGCTTTGAATTTCCTTCAGAAAGCTTTCAGTGACTTCCCGGAGCGGGCAAACCACAACATGCTCTTTGCCGGGTCCAAAATTGACGATGTCACAGGTCTGGCTAATAACGACGAAACCCGGCACATCCAACCCGAATGGCACAAGCTCGCCGTCTTCAACACTGTCAACCACCAAGAACTGCTTGATGTCGACCGTGTAGTCGCCCTGGCGCCACTTGTCCAAAGAGGACTTATCTATATCCGAAGACGCATCTACCGTCGAATTCATTCAGCTCTCTACGATTTCTTGAGCCGAAGCCTCTTTCCGGTTTCTCGGCCAACAAACCCTTCTGCCGAATCACCAATGTCGTCAGAAGCGATAAGTCTATCGTACCACTCATCTGCAAATTTTGAGTGTGTTTGATCTTTTTTCTTCCACAGCGCGTCTGGTCGGCCCGGTCCTTTAGCTGTCAAAGTTCGAACCCGGTCGTACTCGCCAGCTTCAAGGAGCGCGAAAATCGAAAATCCGTTTTCGCTGGCAAAAAGAAGATTCTGATTCTCTTCGACCGATCCCCGGTCAATATGCTGCAAAGTCGCAAGCAACTTGGAAATTCGCTCCCGGTTAACCAGCGATACTTTTAGTCCTTTTTGCCAATCGTAAAATGCCTGCCTTGAACAACCTAACAGCCTGCCCAATTGATCGACGCTTACACCGAGCAGCCGTCGAATCTCCGCGATTTGGCCTGAAGCGTCTTGAGGCTCAAATTCGCCGGCAGCAGGTTCGACCGGTCGAACCTTTTCAAACGTCGAAGTCGTATTTCGGCCGATGCTCGCAGAGATGGAGTACCAATCACTTGAGGTCCAACCCGATACTATTGAAGACGCAAAATTGCCCCCAACTATCAAAACCTTTGCCTTGGGATCAAACATGACGATAGGGGGATTATGGCCGTCCGCACATGGAGACGTTCCCAACCGCCGCTCGATAACCGTTTCCGGATCCCCGTAGGGGACTTCAGCAATCATCAAAGCTCTCCCCCAAATCTACGCAAGAATTCGTCCGTAACAGCCCACCTAAAGAAGCTGTAGCATCGTTCTGCCTTTCGTTCCGCGTCAGCGACCAGTTCATCAACGCGAAACTGCCGCGGACCGACCCGGTACTCATGGGCAACATCAATGTCCAAAAACCACGATTCATCGTTGATCGGTGGCATAACCTCGGGCTCATGACTGCCGTTAGCCGGTAGAATCCCCCATTTTACAAGAAGGGTCCCCTCATCGACCTTGCAAGCAACCTCAGAGACCGAATGATTGAACGCGTGACGAAGCTCAGTCGCACTGAGGCCAGCCATTTCATGGCGCAGCATATCTCGAATATTGCCCAAGGACGAAGTCTCAACGCGATCTACATACCGGACACCTACGCGCCAGACGTGGGTCGGCCGGATCGTCTCTTCAAGGGCGGACAACACGAAACTAAGCCTCTTCAGAAAATCCGCCCTTGACGAATATTTCTTGGTCTCAAGCGCGATGAAATTAGCGCCAAGCGATATCCGCCAGTTCGCATCGGCGTCCGACAGACGCCACAACTGATCCTGACTGGCTTGGAGCCCCTCCGGGACGATATTGAACGTCTGGACTATATCGCCAGAGAACAGTGGATAGGAGACGCGAAGTTTCTCCTGAAAGGGTCCGATGAAGTTGATATCCCTGACTTGCACAATGTCAGGAAATCTTACTTGGCAGAGCACAGATGCAAGCGGCGCTTTGGATAAAGGAATCTCTTTTGGTGCCGCTCCGTGCAGCGGGTCAAAATTTTCTGAATCCATGTGGCGGCTATCCCAGGAGTGATTTGCACACTGTATCGAGTGTCAAGTAGAGTGTAAAGCAGGAGTTGACAACCAGTATTTGCCCGAGAATTTTCGAGGTTAAAGGTAACACCTTCTTAACTGGTTGAATTTGCTTCAAACTGAAGAGAGGACGCTGAGATAAGTTGGATCTAAGATTTCTTGCCTTTAACCTGGCGTGGCCGGTGAGCAGCTTCACGTCGTGGAAGCCGAGCTTTCGCGCCCGCCCCGCTAGGTCTATTTCGGCAGGTATCCGTTGGCTGAGAGCCACTCGCGAAGGATGCGACGAATAGCCTCCGAACGCGTGGGCGCATCGACTTCCTGTTCAGCAAACTTATCGAGTGCTTCGCCGATTTCATCTGCGAGCCGGACACCCGTAATCGGCGTTTTGCCGGTTGCGGGTCGGCCTCGCATTTTATGTTTAACATTAATTGACTTTGACATATTTATGTTATACACAAATTGCGGAGCGACGGGAAGATCGAATTGCCCGCCCACACTTAACAAACCCCGAAAAGGTTAACGCACATGGCTGAAGTCCTCACCGTTACATCCGCCAAGATGACAATTCCGGCGGATCCACTTCTCATCGCGATCAATGCCTACCGCGATGGCCTGGCAGCTTACGACGCAACCCCTGACGATTTACCGGAGGGGACCGAAGAAGATCTGTTTGCGGCTTTAGTGCTCGGCCCTGATGCCGCTCTCACCAACTGGCGGAGCCCGGCGACCAGCCACGAAGCCGCTCTTGAGGCGATATCCCTAGCGGAGCGGGAGAAGGCTATCTTTAAGGAATCCCCCGTGGCAGACGCAATGGAAGCCGCCGCCATCGGTTACTGGAAAAATGCCAGCGGCTCATTTGCGGAGCCGCACGCACCGATCGACGCGCCCGCGCTTGTTAGCCTCGAAGACCTGTCCCCGGACATGTGCTTGACTGCGCCAGAGGCGGCAGCCTACCTCCGGATTTCCGATGTCACGCTTGCCCGTTGGCGAAGCGGAAAGCGCGGCCCCATTTACTCTAAAGCTGGTGGAAAAGTTTTATACCGAGTTTCGGCGCTGATCGATTTCGTGGCGAAAAACGAACGCAAGGGCACTCGGTCTGTTAAATAGTGGCGATCAAAAGCTTCGCAAAGCAAGGCTCCGGACATGACTGACAAAAAAAGCACAATGCGAGCCCAGTTCATCACGACTGCCGCCGGTGATAGGCTAGCGGTCATTCCGGAGTCCGAATACAATCTATTAATTGAAGCGCTTGAAAATCGCGCCGACGCCGAGGCGGTTCGTGTCTTCCAGCAACGCCTCGCCGCCGGCGAAGAAGAGTTGATGCCTGCCGAGTTCGCGAACCGAATCATTGACGGCGAAAGCAAAATCAAAGCGTGGAGAGAGTTCCGCGGCATCACCGCTCGCCAGCTCGCCGAGAACGCGGAGATAAGCGCCGGGTTCCTTTTGCAGATTGAAAAGGGCGAGCGCGACGGAAGCTTCGAGACCATCAAGAAGATCGCCGCCGCTCTTGAGATCTCCGTAGATGATCTAGCGTAAACCACGCGTGCCCAGGCGCTCGATGTTGCCGAACGCGATGAATTTTCCGGTCTTCTTATGGGCGATGGCAAGTGGCCGCTGATGCCAGAAAACAAGCGGATTATGCACAGCGCGCGCCGCAGTAAGCACATTCTCGACTTCATAGGGACGCATTTTGACGAGGAAATGCATGAGGCCACCGGACTCGTCGCCAACAAGAAGATCTAAGCAAGTCAGCGCCCGGCCCACAAGCGGTTCACTTAGATAGTCATGGGCCTCTTCTCCGGGATAAACCCGGATCACTTTCGGCGCTACGATTGCGGACTCCATTTCATCAGCGTCGTCACCGATGTTCGCCATAGGGGGCAAGGCAAGTTCGGAAGCGGGTCCAATTGCCCCGCGATACCACGGGCGGCCGGTGTGCTCGTTGCTTTCCCCTATCGGCATGACCACAGCTAATAACGTGCCAGCGGCGGCCCTCGCTATTGATGCGCTTACGCTTTCGGCGGCTTCCCCGACTAAAAGATCAATCGTTGCGGATCCACCACCGGGAACGGGAGCGCAAAGCTCAAGCCAAGTGAGAGTTTCGCCTATATCGTTGTGGGCGGGATGAATTGCCAGGACACGGGGCGAGATCAATGGGCGGTACATCGCGTCAGTTATCCGATAGCGAGGAAGATATTGCGGACTGGATCTTTCTGGCTTGATCCTTGCCGGCGTCTTCGAACTCACGGCGAGCAATAGCCGCCATCGCAGCGGCGTCGGCACCGGCGGGCGCATTGATTGTCACGTTGACATTCACAGGGGCCGTGACGCTCGTGGTCCTATTGCTCGCGATCATGTCAGGCACCGCCGCGGCGGCGTCATCCTTTGCCTTGCCTGGAAGGGTGTCCGTGGTGGATCCGCCGAAGCCATACCGCCGCGCCGCGAGGGCATCGGCTACCACAAGCGACCCGGACACCCCGGCCACCGGCTTCCCGGATCCGGAGAACAAACCCTTGATCCCGTCTAAAAGCTTCTTCGCCGTCGAGTTCTCGAAGTCGTCTTTTTGCCGGAAGAAATCGAAGCCGAGGGCTTTGTTCACCGCGCCGCCGCCATTATCCATGATGGCTTGGCTTCTCGCGTCATCGGACGCCTTGTTTTCCTTGAGGCGTTCCGTCCAGCCTTCCTTGGTGGTGGGCATATCCGCGATGATCTGTGAAGCCGCATAGGCGCCGAGGCCAAGAAGCCCGACCCGGATGGCACCGCGTAGGCTCCTCGTGAAGGCGTTGCCGTAACTGGCGCCAGCGGTGGCCCCGGCGGTGGTAGCGGTGCCAGCCATGCCCGCGAAAAGCGAGGCAATGCCTCTCACGCCTTGGAACAAGGACTTGACCGCAAAGCCTGCAATTGAGGCACCGAGTCCGAGGAACGCGGTGGCAAGAAGCGTGATGGCGGTGATAGCCGGTGCCAGTGCCCAAAGCCCGATAAGACCTAGCGCGGCATTCATAGGTCCCCCGATGAAGTCCACAAAGGGTTTCACCTTGGAATACGCATTGGCTATGGATGTGGCGAATTCGTCAAACTTGATCCTGATTTGCGAGGTGGGATTGATGAGGTCGCGCACGAAGCCACCGAGACGCTGAACCCACTCGGCAAGCTTGGAACGGATCAGCCCGGAATTTGCGTCGAGCCAATTGTTGATGCTTTCGACGGCATCATTGATAACGGGCAAAAGCTGGACGCCCACGAACGTCTTGAACGCGTTGAGACGCTTTCCGAGCGCGTTGACACCGTCGCCAAAAGCATCGGCGGCGTTGGCGGCATCTTGCGACCAGACGATGCCAAGCTTACGGGCCTCTTCTCGCCCCGCCTTGATGCCTTCAGCGCCATCAGCGAGCATCTTGGTAAGTTCAACGCCGGACTTCCCGAACACCTTGAAAACGAGCGCGTTACGCTTCAACGGATCCTTGATCTTGGTGAGTGCAAGCATGGTGTCATCAAGTATTTCTTCAGCGGAGCGCAGCTTTCCGCCGGATCCCTTGACGTGAACTCCCAGGCTCTGGAAGGCGGCCGCGAGTTGCTTATTGCCTTTGCTCGCTTCCACGGCGTTGATGCCGAGCTTTTCGACGCCCTTGGCAAAGGCTTCACCAGAGGCGCCGGCCTGATCTGCGACGTGCAGATACTCGGAAAGCGTTTGCGTCCCGATACCGAGTTGCGCCGCCATATCATGAATTTCGGAGCCTACATCGGATGCGGATTTCGCGAGCCCGTAGGCGGTTGCGATGGCCCCGGCCCCACCGGCGCCGAGGAGACCTAACAAGCCGGCGAGCCGACCCGAGGTCCGCCCGATGCCATCGGCGAGGCCGCGGAACCGGTTCCCGATGTTGGTAATGGAGCGGCCGACCCGGTCAAGCGCGATACGCTTTGAAATCGCGGAGATCCGCGCGGCGATGCGCTTGATGGGGCCGGTGACCCGGTCGATCAGGCTTAAGGTAACTGATGCCTCGGCATTGGCCGCCATAGCTCACCCGTCCTTCTTGCGAGTGGCGAGGTAGGCTTGCACCTCGCGCTCATCCCATCGGCGCGTGTTGCCGATACGAATGGGCTCCGGAAACTTCGATGCCTGCAGCCATCGACGCAACGTGCGGGATGACACCTTGATTTCACTGAGAACTTCTTGAGGCGTAAGCATCTTTTGCAGCATGTGCGACTCCATTTTCCGGAGTATCCCATGTCCACATTTGTCCACCTATCTCGTAAAGGGGAATCCCTTACACGCATGATGGTGAGGCGGTCGGGTCCGCGAATTTGTTGAAAGGCTGGTGGAGTACCATCGCTTACCCCAAGGCTCTGCCGACATCGTGGAGTCCTGCATGCGCGAGCAATACAAGGGCACCGGCTTCAAGGCCGATTGGATCAGAACACGACCGCCGGCCCCATCGCTTCCGGGCCCCGAAAAGCACCGCTGTCGATGTCGCTGGTAATATACAACTTTACAAAGTAAAAATTACAATCAAAGCCTAGGGTAGATTTTAAGTCGTCGGTCTGATAGGTTTTGGGTGTTGCCTTACCAACCCAACAACGCGCAACAGTGGAGATCGTCATGACCGAGAACTCTAAGATTCCTCCCGCCAAGAAGATAATCCAAGACCCCCCCGAATACGCAGCTGTCAATCAGTTGAAGGGCCACGAGGACCAAGCCGGCTATCAACAGAACGGGCAGCAAGTTGTAGTGCCGCAAAACCGAGCCGAAGAGCCTGCTTCCAACGATGATCGTGGTCGTGTCCCCGCAGTCGACATTAATGAGAAGAAGGCGCCGAAAGGTTCACTAACGGGCGGCTCCGGTGATTGGTTAGGCGGGCCGCAAAACGGAGAGGAAGCCACTTATCAGCAGAACGGGCAGCAAGTCGTAGTGCCCACCGGAACCGGCGATCAGGCGAAGGAGGCGGCAGGTACAAAAGATTGGTTGGGCGGGCCGCAAAACGGAGCCGAAGCGCCTGGCTCCAAGGAGAGTGGTCCGACAGGCTCGGGGAAATCGCAGGGCGAAGGGGCAAGAAACCCCCAAACCGGCGAACGATATGCAAGGAATCCCCAAACGGGAGAGTAGCAGCCGATACTGCTGCGAGTTCGCTGTGTCCCACGCGGCGTCGGCGGATGACACGGGCTTCATAAAAGTCCTTACGGGTTAGCCCGATATCGGCGGCAGTTGGCGGGCGTTCCCTCTCGGAACGCCTGCTGGCGCCGTCCTTTGCCCGGCGACTTCGCCCCGCTCTTGCGCCGCGTCATATTCATCGGCGAGCCGCAGTTGGGCGTAAAAGCTCGCCATGCTTTCACCAGATGGCTAAGCATTATGCATGGTTCATAACCAAATTGTTGAAAACCGCACGCCGGCTGATTCAACGGCCTAAAAAAGCTCTTCGAACTTACCGAGAAGTAGAGATTCCTGAATAACTACAGATATTTATTTGGTAAGCGACTAGCCACTGCACCGGCATTGCTTGTCTCGATACCAACGGTTTCTCTATGCATAATGCATAAAGTGTAACCATGCTGAAAGATTCTGTCGCTAGCGAAAGCCTGCGCGGCCACGTCCCCCGCAGGTCCCGGTACTGGGGGAAGGACCCGTGAAATATTCTTGCGCGTCGATGATGGAGGGCGCGCCGCCGATCCGGATAGGAGACGAACCGGCGACGCGAGGACGGGCGGGGAGGAGACCCGTCAAAAACTAGGGTAGCTTGGCCGGCTTGGGCCGGTTGCTCTCATATGCCTTCCGCCACATCGCCGCTTTATCCACCGCCTTCTCGGAGCCGGCCTGCAGGTTTCGACCAGTTGCGTTTGGCCCGAATACGGGGGAGGTTTCCGGTGCGTCACCATCGGCGGCGGCGTGCATCACCTTATTGCGAGCCGCCTGCAACGAGATGCGGCCCAGTATCGCGGCGTCAGCGTCGAAACTGACTCGGAGTCGGGCGGCTTGCTCGCTTAACGCCATCAGGCCGGCGCAGCGTTTCCGTTCCGCAAGGATGTGAGCACTAACTGCCTGTTCGGCTTCGGCTGCATGTCTGTTCGCGACCTGCTTACGCAACGCGGCGGCAGCATGGTGCTTCTTTTTGCTATCCATAATTCTGATCCCTTTCGGATGATGCCATATCGATAACGACCTCGCGCACTTCATCGGGAACGGCGCCGTGTGAAATAATGGCGGCAAGATCGACGTCGACGCCGATGCGAGCCGCCTGTTCGGCGATGGTCACCAAGGTGAGAACGCGTTCACGTTCCGCCTCTACTGCAGCCGCGATATCTGGTTGAATTGCTTCGGCCCGTACCGCAATTGCAGCGGCCTGCCGGTCTTTCGGCATCTTGAGAACGTGGATTTCAGCGACCATTGTTCCTCCATTCCGCGCTAAGCTGCGAGCGGGCGGTTTCATACCGCTGCAATTCGAAAATCGCCGCGTTCTGCGCGGTAAGTGCTCGCTCCAACGCCCCGCGGATGTACGGGGCGTCAGGCTCGGACAGGACCGCCCATTTAAGTGACTGCGTTTCGACATGAGCGAGGCGTGTAGCCCGTTTTGCTCGGCGCTGCGCGGCAAGCATAGCTGCCGTCTTCCGCTCAATTTTCGCCCCTCGCGTCATGCCTGAAGCTCGACATCAGGGGCAAGCAGGACGGCGGGATCAGCGAATTCGCTCCGCGGAATGTTGATCCCGTGGGCGGCGGCGTCACGCGCGATCCGCTCCCTCATGCGTTCCAGATTGGCAATCTCGGCGTTGAGTGCGTTTGTTTCGCGCTCGCGTTCCCCCGCCGATATCGGTTGCGCTGAAAAGCTGGCAAAAGCCGCATCGGTCAGCCTATCAACGATGGCTTCGATATCGCCAGTCAATACCTGGAAGCCGAAAATATGCCGGGGGTTCAAACCGGTGATATCGGTGCCTTGGGCCGGATTGTAGTTGAGGCGGGCGAAATCGATGACGCCAGAGGCGGCGCGCGCTTCTTCCGCGGCGGAAACCGCAAAAGCTTTGATGCGGCGACTCACCTCTTCACGGTCCACCGGAGCGGATTGAATTGCGGCGAGGCGATCTTTTGCGGCAATCAAGTCGGATTCGACTTCACCGATCGCCGTAGTCAGTTGCGTTTGGATCTTCGCGGTCTCGGAAAACAGCGAGGTGAGACGGTCGGCAACAGATTTAAGACTTTTTGACATTCAATTCTCCATATCAGTTGGGAGCACACCTTGCTCCTGCGCGTAGTCGCGGCAACGCGTCCAAATCCGCCCGGCGTGGTTGCTTTTTTGCTGAAGGCGAGCGATTTCTTCTTCCGCCATTTTGAACGGCCGCTCCGCATCTAAAACGGCTTTCCCGGCAGCGGCTTTTTGAGGGTCTCTCAGCCTTCTGTCCTTCTCGAAGGCCTCCTTTTTTGCGGCTTCCAGGACGACTTCCGGATCTAGACTTGAAGGCACACTTACGAGTCTGACAAATGCCTCTCTTGCACGTCGGCGCAATGTGAGTGCATCTCGATATCGCTCCCACGCGCCGGCAAGAGCGCCATGCGCATCTTTGGATGCCTGGTAAAACTGTCGTAGCTTGTAGAGATCAATTGTCATCGCTTCCTCGAAATCTATTGGAAGCAATTTATCAGCGATTTTGGGTCGACTTCGCGGTTTCGTTACCCAACGGGAAGGATCAATATTTTAGATCACGCCGAAATGTCTCGAATGACGGAACTGCACCGCCATTAAGTTCAAGAATGTGTTTCAAAGTGATTTGTGGCTCACAGTAATATTCTTTCTTGATCTTGATCTTGCTACCTCGCGCGTGGAAGTCACGGGCTACATCTCGGGCTGAGGGTGCACCAGGCGCCTTGAGCCGCCAGCCAGGATGCATCTGATCTGCGAGGACGCGGACGGCTTCACCTCGCCGGGCGGCACGCATGTTCGTCTGCCGAGGAAGATCGGCTTCCAGCAGTTTTTTGGCTCGGGCCACCAGGGCGACAACGCCAGACGGCACCTCCGGAATGGTCTCGATGATTTCGAAGAGCCGTAGGGCTTGGGCTTCGTCTGCTTTGGTTGGGATCACGGTTTTCGAGGTCATAGCCGGCAATATCGTTCGATTTATTTGATCCACGTCGTGTTGCACTTGTTGCACTTCGCTTCCTTATCACCCGTCAAAAGCACAAACAGCCATTACGGGTATTGTTTTTCCCGCACGCGGGAAAGTATACATACAAGCTACTACGGGTGATAAGGGGAGGAAGTGCAACAAGTGCAACAAACCTCCGCTCATTCGACATCGCAGTAACTGGAATAGGCATCAGGATTGATCTTCAAGCGGTAGCCGATGACACAATTGACCACTGACCCGCCGCCGCCTGGCCGTGTCCGCTTCAGTTCCAAATTTCCCTCTTCGCCGAGCGCGCGAGACATCGCGGTTTGCGTCCAAGGTGACTTCACGCCCTGTTCTTCCTGCCACTTGCGGAAGGCGGGATAGATATCGGCGGTGGCGGTGCGGGCGTCCTTATCCGGCACCAGGCAGTCGCGGACGAAGGCCAAGATATCGTCTTCCTCGTCCAGATAATCCGCGCTGGCGGCCCTCACGGTTTCCGGGGGTGCCAACCCCATCTTCAGCCACTCCCCGGCGCCGTCGATGCACCAACGCAAAATGGCGGGCCATTCAGCCTTGAGTTTGTCACCAAGGTTCGGGTCGCGCTTCCCGTTCTCGTCCGTGAAATTTCGAGTGAACGGAACCAGTATGAAACGCTCGCGCATCGAGACACCGACGCCCTTAAATCTCGGTTTGTTGTTACCGCTGATGAAGAGGGAAAGCTGTGGTTGGAACTCAAAGAAGTCCTGGCGCATCAGCCGGGCTGAAATGGTGTCACCGCCGGTGAGCGATTTGATAACCTCCTCATTCCACGTCGCGCCCTTCGGTATCTCATTCGACGCCACCAACCGGGCGCCCTTGAGTTGCGCGAGCCCGGTTGGGTGTTCCTGCCCATGGGTCGCCATGAAGAGCGATGATGAGACGGTGCGGGAATACTCGCCGAGGATCCCGGTAAGGGTCTGCATGATGGTGCCCTTGCCATTGCGGCCGGTGCCATGAAGGAAAAGCAACTTTTGCTCTGTTGTCTCGCCGGTCAGGGCGTAGCCGGCGGCGCGTTGGATGAAGGCAATGGTTTCGAGGTCACCACGTCCGTCGTCACCGGGAAAGACACGGCATAGGAATTCGAACCAGACTATGGCAGGGGTTCCCTGAGGCGCAGGCGCCACCGCGGTGAACTTCGTAATCATGTCTTCGCGCCGCGCCGGACGGAGCTGCCCCGTTTTCAAGTCTACGGTTCCGCCAGGAGTTCCAAGAAGAAGGGTGTTGCCATCGAAGTCCTCTGCATAGGCTATGCTCTTCGCATTTGATCTCGCCATCTGCTCGACAGCGGTGACAGTGGAGTGCGCGCCAAGGACGCGCCGAAGTTTAGCGGTCGCCGCCGAAATGCCTTTTGACTTTTCCTCGCTGGAATCGAGGGCCTGGCGTTGCGCCCACTCGAAGACTTCATCGGCCTTCATTCGAAGGAAATCGCGAACCTGTCCCCGCGTCACGGGATAATCCGCATCCTCCCACCGCGACCCCCGCCAAAAGAACCACTTCCCCAAGGAGGCAACGAATTTGGCGTTTTCATCCCAATGCTTTTGGCCAAGCTCCAGCGCCAACGCGTCATCATTGATGACGGTTTCGTGCAATGACTCATAATCTTCAAACGAGCCTCGGACTTCCGGCGGAGCCGCCAATGGCGGAGCAGGTAAGTTGACGCGCTCATATTCGGCCCGAATGTGGTCAGGTAGGCTTTCCGGGCTTCGCAACCGAGAACCGGGAGCATCAACGGCGGGTTCGGCGATATCATCAAGAAAGCCGAGATCGTCTTCAGAGGTCAAAGTGCTCACACCCTGCCGCCTTTCGTAGATTTCAAATACCAAGGCGCGAGACGTGCAACGGTAGCCGCCAGGTTCTCGCATTTCAAATGTGCGTGGAGAGCGGTGAGACCAACGCCATAGACAAGCACGTCGGGCATACCGGAAGTGCATCGCCAACCGTCAGCGGCATTGACGTGCAGATCAAAAGAACCGTCCTCAAGCGAGGCGCGGAAAGTCTCACCGGCCCATACCGCCGCCCAACCCAAGCTCATCGCGAACTTGTCTAGGACATCGTGGCGGCGACCGTGGAGCCATCCATCAATTGCAAAAACGGGAGGGAGATCCGCTATCTCGGCGATAATCTCTGCCTCTGAACGGCCGCCGTCCTCGATGGCATCTATTGCCCGCTCGATGAGATGCTTGGCCGCGATGACCTCGCCGTGAGACTGCAATTCTATTGCCTCGTAAAGCAGGTCCAGCGTGCCGAATGTCGCCATCCGCTGATGTATCTGCCTGCCCAACGAGGCATGGGCGACTTGACCGAAATCACTGTTTTCGCTATTCATGATGCATACTTTTCCAAGTCAAACCCCTTCATTGCTTGCCGGCGGGAGGGGTTTTTCTTTTCGTCTTAGGACGCATCCATTCCGGCGAAGCGACGGAGATCGCCGAGGCGATAGACAACGCGGCCATTCGCGACCTTTCGGAAAGCGGGGCCATTGCTGGACGCGCAGCGGATCTTTGCCAGTGTTTGGCGAGCGATCCGTACGCCCATGACTCGCAAGGCTTCAGACGCCTTTGACGGGTCTAATTGAATATCGTCTGGAAGCGCGGAAAGATCAGCGTGGAGCTTTCCAATTTCCATGAGGGAAAGCTGAGATGTCTTCTTGCTCATGATGTTTACCTTCGATTGATTGTGAAGGTAATTTGCGCAGTTAGCTTCCTGCCGTCATTCCACGATTCTGCGAAGGGTTAAGCGCTGATAGGTGATGCTATTCGTTGATATGACGCGGCACCAAGAAACTTGCCACATTCCCGGTATTGCCGACACCACTCCACAAAAAAAGCCCGCCAGAATGGTCTTGGCGGGCGCTTTTAGGCGAAAGGTGAGGGAATTATTCAGCGATACGGAGAGGAATCACTTCCGCCTTTTTTCTTCCTGCTAGCGCTGCGGCAATTGTATCGCCAACTTTGTCAGCCGCCCGCTGCGAGGGATCCCGATCAATGTGGGCATAGATTTGCGTTGACCTCGCATTGGCGTGGCCAAGCAAGGACCCGACAATTAAGAGGGCTTCGCCGCTGGACGCAGCCACGCTTCCAAGTGAGTGACGCAGTGTGTGCGGTGTGACACCGGGCAGATTGGCTTTCTTCGTCACTATGGGCCAAATGCGTTTGGTTCCCACATAGAATCCATCTCCGTCGCGTTCCGCCGGGAAAACCCACGGCTTCGCCTTGTCTCGGGAGGCGTACCGTGCGGCGAGCAACGCACGGGCAGCGGTCCCGAGGGGGCGGAGTGACTTTCCTGTCTTGGTATCCTCAAAACGCAAGAAGCCTGATGAATGATCAATCTCATCCCATTTCAGGCCCGCGATTTCGTTACGCCTAGCGCCCGTGAGTGCCCACAATCGGCAGATATCGAGGGCCTTCGAATTCGTGCCACTGGCTTCCAGTTCTTCGAAGGCAGCGCCGAGGCGTTGAATTTCCTCCAGAGATAGAAAACGCTCCCGCTTATTGTCAGTCTTGCGAACCGCTGCATCCTCGACGGGGTTCTTCTCAACGATGCTCCGGCGTTTGGCAAAACTGAAAACGGCGGAGAGGTCGCGGACAACCTTTCTGGCGGCGCCTTCGCCACCGCGAACGATGACACGCTTTTCTTTACCAGCCTCGTCTCTGATCTTCTCGTCGCGTGCCGTTTTGCCGTTGGTGACGTCTCGAACGAAGCGCTCGATATCGCCAGGCTTGACGGCTTTGGCCTTCATTTTGCCGAGTAGGGGTATAGCGTGGTGACGCAGCCTTGCCACCGTATAGGCGGCGGTAAGTGGCTTCATCGGCTCGCCTTGCCTGATACCTCGCTGGACGAAGAGACCTTCCACCGCGTAAAGCTCGATGAGTTGCTCAACGGTTTCCGCTTTCCGATGGGCTTGCTTTTCCGCTGCCGGGTCCTCGCCCTTGGCAATAGCGCCCCGCGCCTTGGTCGCCTCATCTCGCGCCTCGTCTAACGTTAGGCCGCCGACGCGGCCGATAGTCAGCCATCTGACCCTACCGTCACTGTTTCGGTACTTCAGAATATACGTCTTCGCGCCACCGGCCCACACCCGGACGCCGAACCCAGGAATGCCGCTGTCCCATTCAATTTTATCACCGGTATCCGGCGGCGCGAGGGCGGCAACAAGGGCTTTAGTCAGCTTCGGCAAAGTTTTCTCCTGTGGTAGCTAGAACCTCTCAGCTACCACATAGCTACCACCGGGCAGACATCGAAATCAATCCAACCGAAACGAAATCAAACGCAAAAATCAAAAAATATCTTTATTTTCCAATCGCTTGGTGCATCCCGTGATATCCGGTGATAGCTCCTGACAAACGCTGATAGGCCGCAATAACAACCTTGCCAAGGTTGGGGTCGATGGTTCGAATCCCTTCGCCCGCTCCAGTTTTCCAATTGCCCATACCGAAGACACAGGTAACAGATTGTTCCTGAGACAGGGGTGACAAGCTCGTGCCGAACGGGTTGTCGATGGTTTTGGAAGTCCTCTGCTCCAGATCGATATATCCCAGATCATAGTGCATGAAGCTGACGAGCCGGATGCCTCATTCCCAGCGCCTCGTGCGGGCGTTCTTCGTTGAATTCGCTGATGAAGTCATCGAAGCGTGCCCGCTGTTGAAGGGTCGTTCTGCCGGGCGGACGGGTGGCCTTCTTCTTCAACGTCAGATGCAGGCGCTCGTGGCGGCCGTTCTGCTGCGGATGGCCGGGCTTGATGCGTTCGATACCTGCCGAGCCTCAGCCACTGGACCGACAGCTTCGACAGGTTGCAGAGCCCGTTAGGGCCGGCAATGGCAGGCCTTTTAAGCCAGGGTCATACCGCCATCGACATGAAGCTCGATCCCGTTGACAAAGCTTCCTGCATCGGAGGCGAGAAAGAGTGCGGCGCGCGCCAACTCTTCCGGTCGGCCGAGACGGCCGGCGGGGATCAGGGAAGCCATGTAATCTTCGAATGCCGGCCGCTCGGCCTCCGATACGCCCAGCTTGGCGAGGATTTCCGTCTCGACCGGTCCCGGGCTCAGGATGTTGACGCGGATCCGCCGCGACTTGAATTCGATCGCCCAGTTTTTCGCAAAGGCGGCGGTAGCTGCCTTTGAACCGGCATAGACGGTATGATCCGGGAGGATCTTCGTGGCCGCAAGCGAGCTGGTAACGATGATGTTTCCGCCGTCGCGGATCAGAGGGGCGATCGTCTGCACGCCGAAGAACACGCCGCGCGTATTGATTGCGAAATGCCGGTCATAGTCTGCCGGAGTCACCTCGGCGGAGGTGGTGAGATTGATGATCCCAGCATTGGCCATGTAGATGTCGAGCCCGCCGAAGCGGCTCTTCACGGTGTCCGCCAGCCTGCGATGATCTTCCAGGTCGGCGGCATCACCCACGAAGCCGATGGCCGACGGACCGATTTCTTGCACGGCGCGGTCGACAGCATCCTGCCGGCGCCCGGAAATGATGACCTGCGCTCCTTCTTCCGCGAATAGCCGAGCGGTCGCCTTGCCGATGCCGCTATTGCCGCCGGTGATGACGGCGACCTTGTCTTTGAGGTGTTGCATTGTTTATCTCCTTTCAACGAGAAATTAGATAAACGCTGCCACCCTTCGTCATTAGATCATGGGCGGGCACATGATCTGTGCCGCGGAGGTGCAAATGCCGAATCTGCTCAACGAGATGCCCGGATTGATGGCTTTTGTGCGGACAGTAGAGGCCGGATCGTTCAGTGCCGCGGCCCGCGATCTGGCGACGACACCGTCAGCGGTGTCGAAGAGCGTGGCGCGGCTGGAAAAGAAGATTGGCGCCCGGCTGTTCCTGCGCTCCACGCGCGCCCTGATGCTTACCCAGGACGGGCAACTTTTCTTCGACCGCGTTGCGCCGCTGTTGCGGGACCTGGATGCAAGTGAAGAGGCGATCAGGTCCGACGTTGCGCCCTCGGGTCGCTTGCGCATCAGCATGCCTAGCGAAATGGCGCCTCTACTGCTGCCGCGCCTCTTCGGAAGCTTTGCAGCCAAGTATCCAAACCTGCATCTCGAAGTCGGACTTACGGATCGGTTCGTCGATCTGATCAGGGAGGACTACGACGTTGTGCTGCGCGTTGGAAATCCCGCGCCGGGGGACCTCATGGTTCGACACCTGGCCGACCTGCCGATGACGATCGTCGGGTCTCCAACCTTTCTGAAGACCTGGGGCAATCCTGCAACTGCCGAAGCGCTGGCGGCTCTGCCCTTTGCCCGCTATGCGCTGGGTGGTGTCACGCAGCCTCTGCGCCTGCCGGACGGGACGAGCTTCATTCCCTTCGGGCGCGTCGATTGCGACTCAGGGGCCGCACTCATTCAGGCTGCGCTGAGTGGGTTGGGAGCAGCCTATCTTCTGCGATGTCTGGTCGCGAAAGACCTGGTAGGCGGCACGCTTGTTACACTCGCGGCGGGGTTTGCGTTCCCTAGCGCTCCCTTTAATGCACTGCACGCCTTTGGTCGCATCGTGCCGTTGCGCGTAAAACTGGTCTGCGATTTCATCGCCCGCGAGGCAAAAGCCCTCGAAGCCATCTGAGCACCTGATGTTGGGGTTGGTCAGAATCCCGGTCCGCCGGTCTCGCGCATCGTCGGGGGGTAGGTCTCCCATGCCCTGATCAGCTTCTCGATATCGGATGCCGACCCTAAGATCGAAGCAGTCGAGAACCACTAAAACGACGATCCCGAAGGCCAGGATGTCTGTGAGGATCATTGCGGGACGTTTCTCTCGCGGCTGCATCCAACAAACCGGTCAAACCCCGGGCGATTGCCGCATGCGCATGCGTCAACAGCAATTGCTCTGCAGCGGCAGCAATCGTTCTGGCGCAGCCGCAGATCGGTTTCGCTAGATCATTAGAGGACACGCCAGCAGTGAGTGTGTCGCCGATCGCTAAAGACTTCACCCGCATTGACTGCGCCTCCCGCCCAGGAAGCGTAAGCCACCCAGGATTAGCACCAGGATAGAACACAGGAGTTTTCAAAGATGAACCAGATGATCAATAACACTCAGGAGGCAAGCATGAAACTGGACAACACCTCACATCCCAGTAGACCGGCACCCGAAGAGCTGGTTCCGTCGCGCTACGCGGTGCGGATCGGCGAGATTGACGTACTGGTGATCAGCGATGGCGTGCTACCGCTCCCAACCGCGATGTTGGGACACAACGCCGAGCCGGCCGCCCGGGCCGCCTGGCTGGGCGACATGTTCCTGCCAGTGGATGCTTTCGACTGGGCGCTGAACGTGGTCGTGGTGCGCAGCGGCGGGCAGACCATCCTCATCGACGCTGGGCTGGGATTGGACCCGGACTTGAACTTGCCGCGGGCCGGGCAGTTGATGAAGCGACTGGAGGCCGCCGGCATCGATCTTGGATCCGTGACCGACGTGGTTCTTACACACATGCACATGGACCACGTTGGCGGGCTGCTCGTCGACGGGGTGAAGGACCAGCTGCGTCCGGACCTGCGGATCCACGTGGCCGCTGCCGAGGTCAAATTTTGGGAGTCGCCCGATTTCTCCCACGTCTCGATGCCGGCGGGCTTCCCCGACGCGCTTCGGGCGGCCGCCAAACGGTTCGCCAAAGAGTATCGCAGCCATCTCAGGCTGTTCGAGGATGAGCATGAAGTGGCGCCGGGCGTGGTCGTCTCTCGTGCCGGCGGGCACACCCCTGGGCACAGCGTGGTCCGCGTGGCCTCAGGCAACGACCGTCTGATGTTTGCCGGCGACGCGGTGTTCGCGGTCGGGTTCGACCACCCCGACTGGTTCAACGGCTTCGAACACGACCCCGAAGAGGCCGCCCGCGTTCGGGTCCGGCTTTTGCGGGAGCTTGCAGCGACCGGCGAACTGCTGGTGGCAACGCATATGCCGTTTCCTTCCGTTGGCCATGTCGCGGTCGACGGCGACGCCTTTCGTTGGGTCCCGGTCTTCTGGGACTACTGACCGCTTGTCGAATTAAGGCCGAACCAAAGCGTGCATCCTTGAAGGCCGTGCTCGGCCTTCAAGCCCGAGCTTCAACCAGGCCTTCACCTATCCACCTATTGAACCACGCGCACCGCATGGGCGCGCAGCAAATGGAGCGTCTTATGAAAATCGTGATTATCGGCGGAACCGGCCTGATCGGTTCCAAGACCGCAGAGCGCCTGCGCAAGAAAGGGCATGAGGTCATTGCCGCTGCCCCGAAAACCGGCGTTAATACCCTTACCGGGAGGGCTTGGCGGAAGCACTGAAGAATACCGACGTGGTGATCGATCTCGCGAACTCGCCATCCTTCGAGGATAAGGCCGTGCTTGAATTCTTTCAGACGGCGGGCAAGAACCTGATGGCAGCGGAAATCGAGGCCGGCGTGAAACACCACATCGCGCTTTCCATCGTTGGCACGGATCGGTTGCCGGATAGCGGCTATCTTCGAGCCAAGGTCGCCCAGGAAAAGATCATCCGGGAAGCCGGCACTCCCTACACCATCGTGCGTTCCACCCAGTTCATGGAATTTCTCGGCGGCATCGCCCAGGAGGGCACGGTTGGCGACACGGCCCGCTTGTCGACAGGTTCCCTACAGCCGATCGCGTCCGACGACGTCGCCGATTTCGTGACTGACGCGGCGCTTGCCGCACCGGTTAACGGCATTATCGAAATCTGCGGCCCCGAGCGCGCGCGTCTTTGCGATTTCGCCGCGCGCTACCTCAAGGCGATCGGAGATTCCCGCACCGTTGTCGCAGATCCGGATGCCCGCTATTTCGGCACCAAACTGGAAGACGGTTCCCTCGTCTCCGACAATCATCCTCGCATCGGCCGCATCGGTTTCGACGATTGGTTTGCGACTACGCCCAGAAAATAAAGAGTTGCGCATGGGCCGCCTGACCGCGGCCCATGCGCCCGTAACATTACAATTTGATGGCTACGCCAGACATAGAAAAGATGTACAAAAACAACATGTTACAGAAAAACTACGATCCATTCCAAATCACGAAAGGACGATAAACATGATCAAGTCATTGGCTTTTGCCATCGCATTGACGGCTCTCCTGTCAGGTTCGGCTCTTGCGCATGATGCGCCGGGTGGCGAGGAGGGTGCAAAGGTTACGCTGGTCTATGACCACAAACTGCCGAACGTACCCGGCAAGAGCATGAAGGGCGTTCTCGTCGAATATGCTCCGGGCGGTTTCTCGGAGGGCCATACACATCCAGCATCCGCCTTCATATACGCGACCGTTCTCGAAGGCGCGATCCGCAGTCAGGTCAACGATGGCTCCGTCACTGTCTATAGCGCAGGTGAAAGTTTTTCGGAATTTCCGGGCGATCGCCACGGTGTCAGCGAAAATGCCAGCAAGACTAAGCCGGCAAAGCTCCTCGCTGTCTTCGTGGTCGATACCGCTGAGCAGGAACTGACCTTCCCGATCAAGAAATAGGCGATCTGGCCGGGCACAGGATGCCGTGCCCGGCAGTTCATTGACACAAACCATGATCGGTGAACCCAGCTATGTCAGGTGATGACGACTTCCTGCCGCTCGTCCTGATTAACACTCTGGGGTTTGCCGGGATCGTCGTGTGACACATTCAGGGCGGAAACCATCCGACAGGTCGCCTGATCGTCCAGATCCTTTTCTTTACCGGCATGAGTCTCGTGCCTTTTATGGCAAGCATCGCGCCGCACCAGCCCGATGGTATCGCGCGCCTTCAAAGATTGCTTACGAGCCGAAAGCGCTCGGGAAGAAATGATCGATGAAAGATGAGTTGCGTCAGGAACAAGCCGGAATATGGCAGGCTGCGCTCCTATTCGGAGCGCAGCCTCATCTGGGATCCGATCACAGTTTGGTCACATGCTCCGGATCAGCTGAGGCCAGCGCTGCGGCGCGCTCGGGCTTCGGCGGATAGATCCAGACGGTGTTGATCTCCTGTTTGGTCGCCTTCGCTTTCTCGCCGACCATCTCCACCTTGCGATCCCATCCTCGCGTAAAGAGGGCTCCGGCATCGCCGAGGTCGAGGCAGGTGACATAGGCTTCCTGGTGATATTGCCGTGCTGGCACGCCTAACAGTTCAGCGGCGGCATTGTTGCCCGCGAAGGCGCCCATGCGTGTGGCGTGCTGGCACGACATCAGTGCGTAGTTGCCGCAGTCGTCGCAAGCGGCGCGCGCCGCATCCCCGGTGGCAAAGACGCCGGGTACGGACGGCACGCGCAGGCAGCCATCGACCAGCAGCCGGTCGAACTTGTCACGCTCGCCGGGAATTTTGGTGGTCAGCGGATTGGCACGTATGCCTGCCGCCCAGATCACGGTCATGGTTTCGATATGCTCGCCGGTACTTAGCGTAACTCCCGATCTGTCCAGCGATGAAACGCCGGCATTGAGCCGCGTTTCCACGCCGAGCTTGCGAAGTGCTTCCTCGATGATCGGGCGCGGACCTTCGCCCATGTCGGGAGCTACCGCGCTGCTGCGGTCGACGATAATGACACGCGGATTGGCGGTTTTGTCGAACAGGGTCCGCAGCCGCGAAGGCATCTCGGTCGCCGCCTCGATACCTGTGAAACCGGCGCCGGCAACAACGATTGTGTCGCGCGCGGCCGACGCCGGCATCTTCGCAAGCTCGTGCAGGTGGCGATCAAGGGCAATGGCGTCATCGACGTTATCGACGCTGAAGGCGTATTCGGCGAGGCCGGGAATATTTGGACGGAACAGCCGGCTGCCGGTGGCGAGCACAAGGCGATGATACTGAAGGGACTTTCGTTCGCCCTTGGCGTTGACGACGTCTACGGTGCCGGCCTTCGTGTCGACCGCTTCAACGCTGCCCTGCACGTAGGCGACATCGACGGCATCAAATACATCCTGCAAAGGTGCCGTCAGGCTCTCGGGCTTCGGCTCATAAAGCCGGGGGCGGATGACGAGCGTCGGTTCCGGGGACACCAGCGCGATTTCGAGCTCTTCGGGCGAAACGCCTTCGATATCGCGCAGACGGGCTGCGGAAAGTGCGGCGTACATGCCGGCGAACCCGGCGCCTACAATCACAAGTCTCATGTTATTCACTCCGTGGTTTGTAGTTTCAAAGGGCCGCGCGTCACCGTTGCCGCTCCGGATGGGCGGCGAGATGGTCGGTAACGATGGCGCGCGGATTGGTGAAGCGGTGTCGCTTAGGCGGTGATGAAGGCCAGTATGTCGGCATTGACGACATCTGCATGGGTCGTGCACAGCCCATGCGGCAGTTTCTCGTAGATTTTCAGCGTGCCGGCCTGCAGGAGCTTCGCCGACAATGGGGCGGCAGCACCGATCGGAACGATCTGGTCGTCATCACCATGCAGCACCAGCGTCGGCACGGTGATGCTCTTCAGGTCCTCGGTGAAATCCGTCTCCGAGAATGCCTTAATGCCTTCGTAATGCGCTTTCGCGCCGCCCATCATGCCCTGACGCCACCAATTTGAGATCACTGCCTGCGACGGCTCGGCACCCGGGCGGTTGTAACCGTAGAAGGGGCCGCTCGGAAAATCGCGATAGAACTGCGAACGGTTGGCAGCGAGCTGGCTGCGCAATCCGTCGAATGCCTCGATCGGCAAACCGCCGGGATTGGCGCCGGTCTTCAACATCAATGGCGGCACGGCCGCAATCAGGATCAGTTTGGTAACGCGACCTTTGCCGTACCGCGCGACATACCGCGCGGCTTCACCGCCGCCGGTAGAGTGGCCGACATGGATCGCGTTGCGAAGATCGAGGTAGTCGATCAGTGCGGCAACATCGGAGGTGTAATGATCCATGTCATGACCGTCACTCACCTGGCTCGATCGGCCGTGGCCGCGGCGATCATGAGCGATCACGCGAAAGCCTTTGCCGAGGAAGAAGAGCATTTGATTATCCCAATCGTCGGAGCTGAGGGGCCAGCCATGGTGAAAGACGATCGGCTGAGCGGACCTCGGTCCCCAGTCCTTGTAAAAGAGCTGAACACCGTCGCTGGTTGTAATGGAGGTCATTGTGCTGATCCTTTGGAGAATATTTGTTTCGGCGCCCGTCATCGCCGGACGGACAGTTGCTAAAATCGGATATGCAAGCCGCTACGGGTCGCTTCCTTGCGACCGACCCGTAATCGGTGTCCCAGACCATCCTTTGTCTCCGCAGGTTCCATTGGTATGGGCACAATGGTGGTTTAGCGAAACACGTCTACGGCTGCGCCAGAGGGATTGGCGCCATTGCAGAGCAATTGCGGTTTTGCGGGTGCTGCCGCAGTTCATCGCCCGGCGTTTTACCGGTCAGCTTCGGCAATGTGGCGGCCAAGGCTGTTTACGAGGCGCAGTCAAGTGAGGTTGCGACCAACGCCATGCCAGGGGGATTGCGCGGCATGGTCGTCGCGGGCTCGAACCGATGGCGTGGAAGCGAAGAACCGGACCGTCGGGAATCTGAGGCGAGGGCGAAAGGAGATTGCGGTCAGCCGTGGCGGCGCCGCCAATCAGTCGGTGTTTCACCGGTCAATTTTCGGAATGCAGCTGCAAATGCTGTTTGCGAGGCATAGCCGAGGGAGGCTGCGACCAACGCGATCGAATTTTGAGGATCGCGCAGCATGTTTATGGCTTGTTCGAGCCGATATTGACGCAGCCAGTTGTGAGGTGAAAGCCCCGTGCTTTCCTTGAAAGCACGACAGCCCGGAATCGGCAGCGAGGGCCCCGAGGGAGACGTCCGCGTCGGCGTCCGACCGCAATCGTTCGATGGCCCGGCGCAGCACGCTCGGCGCGAGGCCGCCAAGCGCCGGCTGATAGCTCGGTGCCTTGCCTGTGTGCGCAGCCAGCAGGCGCGTGGCCAGAAGGTCGGTCAACTGCTGCCTGAACAGCGTATCCAGTGCCGTATTGCCTTCCAGGACGTCGGCTGCGCTCAGGAGCAATCGGGATGTAATGAGGTCCGGATGCGCCGTTCGCTCCAAGAGATCGGTCGGCGTGAAAGTATCAGTTTCGTCGGCGATGCGCGTCAGCGTCGAGCGGGGAAGATAGAGCTGAACGACATCAACCGGTTTTGGAATATCCCATCGGGAGCTTGATCCAGCCGGGATGATGATCACAACCCCGCGACGAAACGTTCCGCTCTCGATCGATCTTCCGGACCGCCGTTCCATGCGCTGTATCGCGCCGTTGTAAGCCATGATGACGTGGTCCGTCATGGGCTCGACGACATCATGCAAGGGGCCGTGATTCCAGTGGGCGATTGCACCGCCGGAGGGGTCTGCAGCAAGATGAATTGGCGCAGTCCTCAGAACGCGCGACATCTCGTTTGCAGGATTGTGGTCAGCAGCCGGCATTTCGTCCCGGCGCGCCTCGATTGTCTCATCCGGCGAGCTCTCGACAGGATCGCTGGAGCTAGGCAAGCTCATGGTTGCGCGCTCGTTGACAGGCGCTGCTTATGTGCGATCCCGACAACAATCGCGGGCTCATTGAGCATCCGCCTATGGTGGCCGACGTCGTCAGTCCTACTACCCATGACATGCCCCAATGTCGCGAGCGATTTCGCCGTGCTTCTGATTATTCGCGTTGTGCGATGCAGGGTAAATATCAAAAACTTTCGAGGGAGAAAACCTATTCTCTAGGATAGGTTGCCTTTGCCATTGGACCTCGTTCTCAACCGATAAAATTAAATGTTTGCATAGCGCCACGATTGACGCCCTTGCGCCAACGCACGGCAAGGGACCGTTTGGGTTCCGAAACTCATGTGGAGTGGGTGGGCGCATCGACTTCCTGTTCGGCGAACCTGTCGAGCGCATCGCTGACTTCATCGGCCAGCCAGACCCCACCATAATCTATATAGCACTTCGGAATCCCGAAATTGGTTGCGGTTTTGAAATCGTTGGATGTTTCCCCGCGGCGGCACCGCCCAAAACGCGACGAATTTCGGAATCCCGAAGCGGGGGAATTTCGGGATCCCGAAGTGGACTTTTTTCTTTATGGCGACGCGGCCGCGTTTGTCGGCAGCCCGGCATCCGACGGAAAAAACCGAGTCGGCCGGAGGCTCACCAATTACGGCACTTTCCACCTCAACGCCGGCTTAGAAGATCAAGTTTGTAATTTATTTTGGTTGATTGGTTCGTTTGTAAACTTATTGTCGAGGCAAAAGGACGCGTCTTCGGAGCGGACCCCAATGTTCAATTTATCGCAGCACGAACTCCTTCGGGCGATACCGGTCCGTACCCAACGCATCACCGCCCATGTCTTCCTGATTGCTCCCAACTCCTGAGGTTTCCCATGCGCATCGCCGTCGGTGGCATTCATACCGAATGCAGCACATACAATCCCGTCCTGAACGAGGAAAAGGATTTCCGCGTGGTGCGCGGCGAAGCGCTGCTGGCCGCGCCCTATTTCGCCTTCCTCAGGGATTACGATGCCGAGTTCCTGCCGACGATCCATGCGCGGGCCATTGCCGGCGGCCCGGTTTCGCGGGCCACCTACGAGGCCTTCAAGGGTGAATTCCTCGAGCGGCTGAAGCCGATGCTGCCGCTCGACGGTCTCTACCTCGCCATGCACGGCGCCATGTATGTCGAGGGCATGGAGGATGCCGAAGGGGACTGGATCAGCGCGGCCCGCGCGCTGGTCGGTGAGGATTGCACGGTTTCGGCAAGCTACGATCTGCACGGCAACGTCACCCAGCGAATCATCGATGCGCTCGATATCTATTCCACCTATCGCACCGCGCCGCATATCGATGTCGAGGAGACGATGCGCCGTTCCGTCTCCATGCTGGTGAAGAGCCTGAGAACCGGCGAGAGGCCGATCCTCCTCTGGGCGCCGATTCCGGTCGTGCTGCCCGGCGAGCGCACCAGCACCGTCGATGAGCCGGCAAAAAGCCTCTATGACATGTTGCCTGGGATCGATGCGATCGATGGCGTCTGGGATGCATCGCTGATGGTCGGCTATGTCTGGGCCGACGAACCGCGCGCCACGGCCGCCGCCATCATGACCGGCACCGACCGCGCCGTGCTGGAACGCGAGGCCAAACGTCTCGCGAGGGCTTATTGGGATGCGCGCGAAGACTTCGTCTTCGGCTGCGAGACCGGCTCGCTTGAGGAATGCGTCGAAAGGGCGATCGCGAGCCCCACTGCCCCTGTTGTGCTCGCCGAATCCGGCGACAACCCCACAGGCGGAGGCGTCGGGGACCGGGCAGATGTATTGGCCGAGTTGATCGCCAGGGGTGCCACCGGCGTCGTCTTCGCCGGCATCGCCGACAAGGCGGCCACCGAGGCCTGTTATGCCGCAGGCATCGGCGCCGAGCTGGAGCTCAGCGTCGGCGCCTCGCTCGATACCAAGGGTAGCAAGCCGGTTATCGCCCGCTTCACGGTCAAGTTCCTGCATGAGACCGGCGATGCCGCCGACCGCCAGGCGGTGGTTTCGACCGGCGGTATCGATCTCGTGCTTTCCGCCAAGCGCCGACCGTATCACAATATCGTCGATTTCACCCGGCTTGGCCTCGACCCGCACCAAGCGAAGATCATCGTCGTCAAATCGGGCTATCTCTCGCCGGAATTGGCGCCGATCGCCAATCCGAACCTGATGGCGCTGTCGACCGGTGTCGTCGACCAGTTCGTCGAACGCCAGCCGCGGCTGCGCAAGCAGCGTCCGACCTACCCCTTCGACAAGGATTTTGCCTTCGAGCCGCAGGTCTTTCTTTCCGCACGCTCGACGCCAGCCTGAGGTTCACCTGAACCAATTGCGTTTTTCTGGATGATTGTGCCGATCGCGCCGCCGCCCTGTCGGCGCAATCGACCGTTTCCCATTTAGCGGGAACGGCGGGATCTGAGCAAAAAACGGGCAGATTTCCATTTGCACAAAAAAGCGCTTGACGGTCGGCGCGATTTGGTTTGGACTGAACCAATAGAAAATTGGTACGGACCATTTAAGCGAATGCCGATGGATGAGACGCAGGGCAATTCGAATTATGCGCTGGAGAGGCTGAGGGCTCTCCTGCGGTCCGAAAGTCTCGACGCCGACGGCAAGCTGCCGACCGAGCGCACCCTTTCCGAAATGCTCGGCGTCGGCCGCCGTGCTGTCCGTCGCGCCCTCGAAGTGCTGGAGGCCGAGGGCCGCGTCTGGCGCCGCCAAGGCTCCGGCACCTATGCCGGCCCCCGCCCCGACGGCTGGAGCGATCATGTCGGCTCGATCGTTGCCGGCACCGATCTCATGGAAGTCATGGAAGTGCGCCTGCGCATCGAGCCGCAGCTCGCCCAGCTTGCCGCAATGCGCGCTAAGGCCGCCGATATCGAGCGCATGTACGATCTGGTGAAGAAGATCTACGAAAGCACCGATGCCGACGGACGCGAACTCTGGGACGGGGCGCTGCACCGCCAGATCGCCCAATGCGCCGGCAACGGTTTCTTCCTCACCATCTTCGACGTCATCAACCGGGTGCGCCAGGACGAGGCCTGGCAGACGATTCGCGAGCGCGCCCGCAGCGCCAGCCGGACGCGGCCCGTCACCTTTAACCAGCACACGGCGATCGTCGATGCGATCGCCGCCCGCGATCCGGCCAGGGCGGGCGAAGCGATGCGCCAGCATCTGCTGACGCTGCAGGAAAGCCTCATCCGCATCACCTCGCTCGACCACAGCGAAACGGAGGTCGATAAGACCCTCGCCTGAACAGCGAGGTGAGCCGGGAGAAAAAATACGGGCGGGCCATAACCGCCGGAATGGAAGCAAAAACCAAACAAAAATAGACAGAGGAGAATGGAATGAAGATCGCCAAATTGCTGACCACCGCCGTTGCCGGCGCACTGTTTGCACTTCCTGCCTTCGCCGTCGACCTGAAGATCGGCCTGCAGGACGATGCCGACGTGCTCGATCCCGCGCAGTCGCGCACCTTCGTCGGCCGCATCGTCTATACCGCGATGTGCGACAAGCTGGTCGACGTCTCACCGGACCTGAAGATCGTGCCGCAGCTTGCTACCGAATGGAGCTGGTCGGCCGATGGCAAAGAGCTCACCATGAAGCTGCGCCAAGGCGTCAAGTTCCATGACGAGACCCCCTTCAACGCCGAAGCCGTCGTCGCCACCATCGAGCGCAACATCACCCTGCCGGAATCACGCCGCAAGAGCGAACTGACCTCGGTCGCAAAGGTCGAGGCGACGAGCGAATACGGGGTCAAGTTCACCCTCAAGGCGCCTGACGTCACCCTTCTTGCCCAGCTTTCCGACCGCGCCGGCATGATCGTCTCGCCGAAGGCCGCCAAGGAACTCGGCGCCAAGTTCGGCGATCACCCGGTCTGCGCCGGCCCGTTCAAGTTTGTCGAGCGCGTCCAGCAGGACCGCATCGTGCTTGAAAAGTTCCAGGACTACTGGAACAAGGACAAGATCTTCATCGACAAGCTCACCTATCTGCCGATCCCGGATACGACGGTGCGCCTCGCCAACCTGCGGTCCGGCGATCTCGACATGATCGAGCGTTTGGCCGCGACCGACGCTGAAGCCGTGAAGGCGGATTCGAGCCTGGTCTATGCCGATGCCGTCGGCACCGGCTACATGGCGCTCTATACCAATATCGGCAATGGTGCGCGCGCCGAAAATCCGTTCGGCAAGGACAAGCGCCTGCGCCAGGCCTTCTCGCTGGCGATCGACCGCGATGCCGTCAACCAGATCGTCTACGAAGGCACGGCGGTTTCCGGCAACCAGCCCTTTCCGCCGAGCAGCCCGTGGTTCGACAAGGATATTCCCGTCCCCGCCCGTGATCTCGACAAGGCCAAGGCGCTGATCAAGGAAGCCGGCTTCGACCGCGTGCCGATCGAGCTGCAGATCCCGAACAATCCCGTTGCCATGCAAATGATGCAGATCATCCAGTCGATGGTCGGCGAAGCCGGCTTCGACGTCAGCCTGAAATCGACGGAATTCGCCACGCTGCTGAGCGAGCAGACCGCCGGCAATTATCAGCTCAGCCGTTCCGACTGGTCCGGCCGCGTCGATCCCGATGGCAACATCCATCAGTTCATCACCTGCAAGGGCGGCATCAACGACACGAAATACTGCAACGCCGAGGTGGACAAGCTGCTGAACGAAGCCCGTGCGTCGACCGACGAGGCCGTGCGCAAGCAGAAGTATGATGCCGCCGCCGTCATCCTGAACGACGATCTGCCGATCATCTATCTCGGCCATCAGTCCTGGATCTGGGCGCTGCACAAGAACATCACCGGCTTCGTTCCGTCGCCGGATGGCATGATCCGTCTCGTCGGCGTCAAGAAAGCCGGCTGATCCGTAGAGCATGATGCCGAAAAGTGTGAGCGGTTTTCGGACGACATCATGCTCTACTTTTTGATCCAGCAAATTTGCGGCGGAAACCCTCCGCCGCATGACCCCAGTCGTGTCAGGATCGCCCATGTACACCTACATCGCCAAACGGCTCTTGGTCGCCATACCGACGCTTTTGATCATTTCGGTCTTCGTCTTCTCGCTGCAGAAGCTGCTGCCCGGCGACCCGATCCTTGCCATGGCCGGCGAGGAGCGCGACCCGCAGGTTCTCGAATTTCTGCGCGAGAAATACCGGCTGAACGATCCCGTGCCCTATCAATACGTGCGGTGGCTGGGTGCCGCCGTTCAAGGCGATCTCGGTATTTCGCTGCGCACCAACCAGCCGGTCCTGCAGCTCGTCGGCGAAAAGCTGCCGGTCACCATCCAGCTCGCCATCATGTCGATGATCTTCGCCTTTGCGATCGGCGTGCCGATGGGGATCCTGGCGGCCGTCAAGAAGAACACGATGATCGACTATCTCGCCACCATCATCGCACTGACCGGCCTGTCGATCCCGAATTTCTGGCTCGGCATCATGCTGATCCTCCTGGTTTCGGTCAATCTCGGCTGGCTACCGGCATCGGGCTACGAACCCTTCTTCAGCAATCCGCTGCGTTCGCTGGAAACCATGCTGATGCCCTCCTTCGTGCTCGGCAACGCGCTGGCTGCGACCCTGATGCGCCATACTCGCTCGGCAATGCTCAGCGTGCTGAGCGCCGATTATATCCGCACCGCCCGCGCCAAGGGACTGCCGGAAAGCACTGTCGTGCTCGAACACAGCTTTCGCAATGCGGTGCTGCCGATCGTGACGCTGACGGCGCTGCTCTTCGGCGAATTGCTCGCCGGCGCCGTGCTCACAGAACAGATCTTCACCATTCCGGGTTTCGGAAAGCTCATCGTCGACGCCGTCTTCAACCGTGACTACGCCGTCGTCCAGGGCGTGGTGATCTGCACGGCGATCGGCTTCATCCTGATGAACCTGTTGGCCGACATTCTCTACGTCCTGCTCAATCCGCGCATGAGGGCCGCTCTATGACCGCGATTGGAGAGACCGGCATTCCGGCCGCCGACCGCACGCCGAGCCGCGCCTGGCGCAAGCTGAAGGCCAACAAAGGCGCCCTCGTCGGCCTTGCGATCATCGCTTTCTTCGCCATCCTCGCAATTGCCGCTCCCCTTCTTCCGATTCCCGATCCGAACGCCACAAGCTGGTCGGCAATCCGCAAGGCCCCGTCCGCCGCCCATTGGCTTGGCACCGACGATATCGGCCGCGACATTCTTTCCCGGATGATCTGGGGCGCGCAGGCTTCTCTGATGGCCGGCGTCTTCTCGGTAGCCATTGCCGTTATCATCGGCGTGCCCTTCGGCCTTATCTCCGGTTATTTCGGCGGCTGGATCGACATGGTGATCTCTCGCATCACCGAAGCCTTTCTGGCCATGCCTTTCCTCATCACCGCGATCGCGCTCGCAGCCTTTCTCGGTCCGAGTCTGACCAATGCGATGATTGCGATCGGCCTTTCGGCCATGCCCGTCTTCGTGCGGCTGACGCGCGGCCAGGTGCTTTCGGTCAAGACCGAGGAATATGTCGAGGGCGCCCGCTCGATCGGCCTCCGGTCATCGAGCATCATCACCCGCTACATCCTGCCGAACGTCTTTGCACCGATCCTCGTCCAGGCGACGTTGACCATCGCCACCGCCATCATCGCCGAAGCGAGCCTCTCCTTTCTCGGCCTCGGGCAGCAACCGCCGGCGCCGAGCTGGGGCTCGATGCTGAACGTCGCCAAGAATTTCCTCTCCCAGGCGCCATGGATGGCAATGTGGCCGGGTGCCGCGATCTTCCTCGTCGTCATTGGTTTCAATCTTTTAGGCGACGGCCTGCGCGATGCGCTCGATCCGCGCGAAGCATGATTTCTTGAAAGGACATTTGACATGACCGCTTTCACGACCCGTCCAGAAATCCTCGGCACCTTCGGCGTCGTCACCTCCACGCACTGGATCGCCTCGGCGGTCGGCATGAGCATTCTCGAAAAGGGCGGCAACGCCTTCGATGCGGCGGTGGCGACGGGTTTCGTGCTGCAGATCGTCGAGCCGCATCTTTGCGGCCCGGGCGGCGACCTGCCTGCGGTGATTTATTCGAAGAAAAAGGACAAGGTCGAGGTCATTTGCGCGCAAGGCCCCGCCCCCGCCGGTGCGACGATCGAACACTACACGGCGGAAGGGCTGAGCCTGATCCCCGGCGATGGGCTGCTTGCGACCGTCATCCCCGGCTCCTTCGATGGCTGGATGCTGATGCTGCGCGACTACGGCTCGATGAGCGTGCGCGATGTGCTGGAACCGGCGATCTATTACGCCGAGCACGGCCATCCGATGCTGCCGCGCGTCTCCGCCACCATCAAGGGGCTCGCCGCCTTCTTCGAGAAGGAATGGCCGACCTCCTACGAGACCTGGCTGCCTGGCGGCAGCGCCCCCGAAGCGCATGCGAATTTCAGGAATCCGGTGCTTGCCGAAACCTGGAAGCGCATCATCGCGGAGGCCGAGGCGAAAAGCGGCCGGGAAGCGCAGGTCGAGGCGGCCCGCGACGCCTTCTATCGCGGCTTCGTCGCCGAGAAAATCGACGACTATCTGAAGACCGCAGAGGTGATGGATGCAAGCGGCAACCGCCACAAGGGCGTTTTGACCGCCAACGACATGGCGAACTGGTCGGCGACGATCGAGGAACCGCTGACCTATGATTATCATGGCTGGACGATCGCCAAGATCGGCCCCTGGGGCCAGGGTCCGGTCTTCCTGCAGACCCTGTCGATCCTCAAAGGCTTCGATCTCGCCGCGATGGATCCCGCCGGCGCCGATTTCGTCCATACCGTCGTCGAAGCGATGAAGCTCGCCTTCGCCGACCGCGAAGTCTATTACGGCGATCCGAATTTTTCGGAGATTCCCATCGCGCATCTGCTGTCGGAGACCTATGCCGCCGAGCGCCGCAAGCTGGTCGGCGCGGACGCCTCCCTCGATCTTCGTCCCGGCATCGTGCCTGGCTTCGAAGCGCAGCATGATCTGACGATGAAGATGCTCGGCGCGGATTCCAAGACCGGCGCCGTCTACGAGCCGACCATGGCGCATCTTTCCGAAAAGCGCGGCGACACCGTGCATATCGACGTCATCGACCGCGACGGCAACATGGTCTCCGTCACCCCGTCCGGCGGCTGGCTGCAATCCTCCCCGACCGTGCCCGGCCTCGGCTTCTGCCTCAATTCCCGCGCCCAGATGTTCTGGCTGAAATCAGGCCTGCCGACGTCGCTTGCTCCCGGCAAGCGGCCGCGCACGACGCTGACGCCTTCGCTCGGCCTCTATGAGGGCCGCCCGACGCTCGCCTTCGGCACACCGGGCGGCGATCAGCAGGAACAGTGGCAACTTTCCTTTTTCCTGCGTTATGCGCATCACAAGCTGAACCTGCAGGCGGCGATCGACCAGCCGCTGTTCCACACCTCGCATTTTCCGGGCTCCTTCTATCCGCGCACCCGCGAACCCGGCAGCCTGATGGCGGAAGCGAATTTCGGCCCTGATGTCCTCGATGCCCTGCGTCGCAAGGGTCACAAGCTGACAGTCGCCGATCCCTGGACGATCGGCCGGCTGACTGCCGCAAGACGCGATGCCGACGGGCTGTTGCGCGCCGCGGCCACCCCGCGCCTGATGCAGGCCTATGCGATCGGGAGATAGCCATGACCTGGTCCATCGTCGCCCGTGATCCCTTGACCGGCCATCTCGGCATCGCCGTCGCGACCCGCTTCTTTGCCGTCGGCGCCCTGGTGCCGCATATTCGCGGCGGCATCGGCGCCGTTGCTACCCAGGCCTTCGTCAGCCCGCTTTACGGCCTCGACGGCCTGTCGCTGCTGGCTGCAGGCAAGGCGCCGGAGGAGATTATCGCCGAGCTGACCGCGCGTGACGCCGGCCGAAATCAGCGGCAGTTGCACCTCATCGATGCGAAGGGGCGCAACGCCGCCTTCACCGGCGCCGCATGCATCGACTGGGCGGGGCATCTGATCGACGAAAACGTCTCGGTCGCCGGCAACATGCTCGCAGGTCCTGACGTCGTCGCCGAAACGCTCGCCACCTACAACAATGCGATGGACAAGCCGCTGGCCGAACGCCTGCTCCTGGCGATGCAGGCAGGCGAGGATGCCGGCGGCGACAAGCGCGGCAGGCAGTCCGCCGCCCTCGTCATCCACCGCGACCAGGATTATCCCTGGCTCAGCATCCGCGCCGACGATCATCCCGATCCGCTCGCCGAACTTGTCCGCCTGCATACGGTGGCGGGTGAACGTTATCTGCATGTCGCGGAGACGATGGCGACGCGGCAAAATCCGAACGGCATGACTGACAGGCGCGAGATCGATGAAAAGATCGCGGCGCTGGAAGCGGCCCGCATCGCGGAAGGCAGGCCTTCCGCCTCGTTCGCCACGCCTTTGAAGATGTGAATTAGATAAAACCAAGGGAACGATATGAGTGATGTTTCTTCAGCCTCCGCCTCTCCTGTTCTCTCGGTCAGGAACCTGACGACCGCCTTCCTCGTCGATGGCGACTGGAAGCCGGTGGTGCGCGACGTCTCCTTTGACGTCATGCCAGGCGAGACGGTGGCGATCGTCGGCGAAAGCGGCTCGGGCAAGAGCGTCACCTCCCTTTCGATCATGCGGCTTCTCGCCAAGGGATCGAGCCGCATCGATGGCGCCATCACCTTGAACGGCAAGGATGTTCTCGCCCTCCCGGAAAAGGAGATGCGCTGGGTGCGCGGCAACGACGCCGCCATGATCTTCCAGGAGCCGATGACATCCCTCAACCCGATCTTCACCATCGGCCGCCAGATCTCCGAAGCGCTCACCTGCCACGGCGATATCGGCAAGGCCGAGGCGCGGGCCGAAACCGTGCGCCTGCTGGAAAAGGTCCGCATCCCGAACGCCGCCTCGCGCTTCGACGAATATCCGCACCAGTTCTCAGGCGGCATGCGCCAGCGCGTGATGATCGCCATGGCGCTCGCCAGCCGGCCGAAATTGCTGATCGCCGACGAGCCGACGACGGCGCTCGACGTGACGATCCAGGGCCAGATCCTCGACCTGATCAAGATGCTGCAGGAAGAAGAGGGCATGTCCGTTCTCTTCATCACCCACGACATGGGCGTCGTCGCCGAAATCGCCGACCGCACCATCGTCATGTATCGCGGCGAGGCTGTGGAAACCGGCACGACCGACGACATCTTCCATCGCGGCAGGCATCCCTATACCCGCGCTTTGCTCTCGGCCGTGCCACGCCTCGGCTCGATGGCCGACCGGAAATGGCCGCTGCGTTTCCCGGTCGTCGATACCACGACCGGCGAACGGCGCGAGCCGGTCGAGGTGGCCGACACCGTTGACCGCCGCCGGACGCCGATCCTCGAAGTCAAGAATCTCGTTACCCGTTTCGATATCCGCGGCGGGCTGCTCGGCCGCAAGACGGGAGCGATCCATGCGGTCGAGGACGTCTCCTTCAATCTCTTCCAGGGCGAGACGCTGTCGCTCGTCGGCGAATCCGGCTGCGGCAAATCGACCACCGGTCGCTCGATCACCCGCCTCGTCCAGCCGAACGGCGGCAGTGTCAGCCTCGACGGTTATGACGTGCTGAGCCTTGACGCAGTCAGTCTCAGACGGATGCGCCGCAGCATCCAGATGATCTTCCAGGATCCCTTCGCCAGCCTCAACCCGCGCATGACCGTCGGCGCCGCCGTCGCCGAACCGATTACGGAGCACGGCCTCGGCAGCGGCGCTCAGGCCCGCGACAAGGCGGCCGATCTTCTCGAACGCGTCGGACTGAAACCCGACATGATGAAACGTTATCCGCACGAATTCTCCGGCGGTCAGCGCCAGCGCATCTGCATCGCTCGCGCGCTCGCACTCGATCCGAAGGTGATCGTCGCCGACGAAAGCGTTTCGGCCCTCGATGTCTCGATCAAGGCGCAGGTCTGCAATCTGCTGATGGACCTGCAGCAAAGCCTCAACCTCGCCTTCCTGTTCATTTCCCACGATATGGCGGTGGTCGAGCGCGTCAGCCACCGCGTCGCGGTGATGTATCTCGGCGAAATCGTCGAGATCGGCCCGCGCGTGGAACTGTTCAGCAACCCGCAGCACGCCTACACGAAGAAGCTGATGGCAGCCGTGCCGGTTCCCGACCCCTCCCGTCGCGGCATCAAACGCAATCTCGGAACCGACGAGCTCAAGAGCCCCGTTCGCCCGGTTGGCTACGTCGCGCCGCCGCGCCGATACCGGGAAGTGGCGGCAGGCCATCTGGTGCGGGTCGATGAAGCCGCCTGAGCGTGAAAAGCCACCCGTGCAGAGCACTTGATAACAAGTACTGCGGGAAAATAACCCGTGCAGGTGGCGCGCGGACCGTCGTTTTTGCTGCACCGCTTATATGACTTCTGCTAGATATTATTTTACCGATAATTATTAACGACCGATTCCACCCATTTGTGTTCTCTTATCCCTACGAATCAAAAAGGTTTGATTTGCCCGGGGACGGCCACCATGTTGAAGCATGGGGCGATGCAACAGTTGGGTAGGAGCCTATGCTGCAACGGATTGAAGACATTGATGCAGCGCTCGTCGACAGGCTGCAGCATTCGGCGTTCAAGTACTTCCTGAAATATTCCAATCCCGAAAATGGCCTGGTGGCAGATACCTCGATCGGCGGTGTGCCGGCGAGCATCGCGGCCGTCGGCTTTGCGCTTTCCTCCTATCCCGTCGGTGTCGAGCGTTGCTGGATCAGCCGCGAGGAAGCGGCCGAGCGTACGGTCAATACGCTGCGTTTCTTCGCCGAGGCGCGTCAGGGCGAGGAACGCCACGCGACCGGCTACCGCGGCTTCTTCTATCACTTCCTGCATATGGATACCGGCCATCGCGCCTGGAACAGCGAGCTTTCGACCATCGATACGGCGCTGCTTGTCGCCGGCATCCTCACATCAGCGCAATATTTCAATCGCGAAGACGACGAGACGGAGACTGAAATCCGTGAACTCGCCACCTTCATCTACGAGCGCGTTGACTGGCGCTGGGCGCTGAACAAGGGCGACACCATTTCCATGGGTTGGAAGCCCTCATCCGGCTTCCTGCGTTGGCGCTATCACGGCTTCGACGAGGCGATCATTCTCTATACGCTGGCGCTCGCGTCGCCGACGCACCCCATTCCGCAATCGAGCTACGACGCCTTCACGTCAAGCTATTCCTGGATGCTGCACGGCGAGCAGTCCTATCTCTATGCCGGGCCGCTCTTCATCCACCTCTTCTCGCATGCCTGGATCGATTTCCGCACCATTCAGGACAAGCCGATGGCGGAGCGGAACTGGGACTATTTCCGCAATACGCAGGTGATGATCAACGTCCAGCGTGACTATGCCGAACGCAATCCCGGCCAGTTCGTCGGCTACAACAGGAATATCTGGGGTTTCTCTGCCTGTGACGGCCCGCCGCCGACACGACGCATGCGTGGCGGCCGCCAGCCGAAGGTTCTGGGTTATGCCGCCCGCGGCGCACCGCTCGGCCCGGATGACGGCACGATCGCACCCTGGGCAGCACTTGCCTGCCTGCCTTACGACCGGCAGGCGGCTCTCGACGGCACCAAGGCGCTTCTGACCACCTATCCGAACCTGCTCTTGGAAGGCGGCTTTCCCGGCGGCTTCAACCCGACGGTCAAGACCAAGCGGCCGGAAGGCTGGGTCGACGACCGCACCGTCGGCATCGACCAGGGCCTTGTCGTCATGACCATCGAGAACGACCGTTCGGATTTCATCTGGAAACTGATGCGGCAATCGCCGGTCATCCGCCTCGGGCTCGAGCGCGCCGGCTTTACCGGCGGCTGGCTCGAAGGCATCGAGCCGGAAGAAGTGGTGCGCAAGTTCGGCTAGCGCATAAGCCCGGAAATCGAAATGGATTTCCGGAAAGGATGACGCGAAAACTAAAACAACAGAGCCCGCGCGTCCAATAGGAGGTGCGGGCTCTTAGTTTAGCTCTCGAAGACATGCGCCTTGCCGGCGATATCGAGGCGAACGAGATCGCCTCGCGCCGGAAGCGCAACGCTCGAGGTCTTGATCAGGATCGGCGGCAGCGCAACGCCGTCCAGCGAAACCGCAACGGTGCAGACCGCGCCGCCGAATTCCACCTCGACGACACGCCCGCCATATTTGCGATCGCTTTCATCGGCAACGACGCGGATCTGCTCGGGCCGCAGCATGATCTCCGCCTTGCCCTGACGACTGCCCTCGACGGCAACGCGGCCGAGGGCGCAGTCTGCGAGGCCGTTTCGGATGATCGCGGGAAGCAGCACGGCATCGCCGAGGAACAGCGCCGTCTCGCGATCGCGTGGATGCAGATACAATGACTGCGGCGATCCGGCCTGGATCAGCCGTCCTTCCCTAAGCACCGCGACCTGATCGGCAAAGGTCAGCGCCTCTTCCTGGTCATGGGTGACGAGAATGGTGGTGATGCCGGCCGCCTGCAGCACGCGCGCAACTGCCTTGCGCATGTTTTCACGCAGGCCGGTATCGAGTGCCGAGAACGGTTCGTCAAGCAGCATCAGCCGCGGCTTGCGGCCGAGCGCACGGGCGAGCGCCACACGCTGCTGCTGGCCGCCGGAAAGCTGATGCGGGCGCCGCACCAGCATGCCGCGGTCGAGCTCGACCATATCGAGCAGCTCAAGTACGCGCTGCTCGCGATCCGGGGCCCTTCGCTCGAAGCCGAAGCCGATATTCTCGGCAACGCTTAAGTGCGGAAACAGCGCGCCGTCCTGCGAGACGATGCCGATGCCGCGCTTGTGGGCCGGTACTGTCGCCGGACCGTCCGCCAGCAGGTCGCCATCCAGCGTCACCCTGCCGACATCGGGTTGCTCGAAGCCGGCAATGATGCGCAGCAGCGTCGTCTTGCCTGAACCGGACGGGCCGACGACGGCGGTGCGGCTGCCTGCCGAAACCTCGAGCGAAATATCCTTCAGCGCCTGGACGGGGCCATAGCGCTTGCTGATGTTTTCGATCGTGAGCAGCGTCATTGGCCGGCGGTCCGTTTCGATTGGGTATAGAGCATCAGGGTGAGCGGCAGCGACAGCACGACCATCATGAAGGCGTAAGGGGCGGCCGCGACATAATCGATCTCGCTGGTCAGCGACCAGAATTTCGTCGCCAGCGTATCGACGCCGTTGGGCGACAGCATCAGTGTCGCCGTGAGTTCATTGGTGATGCCGAGTGCGGCCAGCGCGACGCTGGCGGCCGCTCCCGGTGCTGCAAGCCGCATGGTGATCTGCCGCACTGCCTGGCCCGGAGTGCGGCCGAGACCCATCGCGGCGCGCTCCAGCTCCACCGGGGCCTGGGCGATGCTGGCGCGCAGCCCGACCATGGCGCGCGGCAGGAAAAGCATGACATAGGCGACGAGCAGCGTTGCGAACGTCTGATAGAGCGGCAGCACCAGACGCACGGTGATCGTTACCAGCGCCAGTGCCACGACGACGCCCGGCAGCGACCCGACATAATAATGGCAGGCTTCGAGCACGCGCTGGAGGCGGCCGGGCGCCCGTACGGAAAGCCAGGCCATCGGTGCTGCGGCAATCGTCGCCAGCACGCCGCCGACAATGGCAAGCACGATCGTCTGCAGGAAGGCGCTGCCGACCTCGATGCGCCAGATATCGGTACCGCCAAGATAGAGCCAGCGGCCAAGCGTCACCAGCGGCACGCCGAGCGTCAGTACCGCGAGTATGACAGGCAGCAAAACCGCGGGCACCACGAACCAGCCCAGCCGGCGGCGGTCCGTCGGGCGTGGCGAGCCGGAGCCGACGCGGGCATAACGTTCGTTGCCGCGCACCAGCACCTCGAAGCCGAGCAGAAAAAGACAGCAGGCGACGAGCACGCCGCCGAGCATGTTGGAGGCAGGGCTGTTGTAGGACGACTGGAACTGGTCGACGATGGCAGTCGCGAACGTGTCGAACCGGATCATGACGAACAGGCCGTATTCCGAAAGCAGATGCAGCGCGATCAGCAGCGAACCGCCGCAGATGGCGAGCCTCAGTTGCGGCAGCACGGCGCGGAAGAAGACCCGCCAGGGATTAAGGCCCAGCGAGGCAGCGGCATCCTCAATGGCCGGATCGAGACGGCGCAGCGCTGCGGCGACCGGCAGGTAGAGGAACGGATAGTAGGCGATGACCGAGACGAAGACGCCGCTCTGCAGGCCGCGCATGCCGGGAACGAGGCTGACCCAGGCATAGCTGTGTACGAAGGCAGGCACGGCGAGCGGAGCGATCGCCAGCCAGGCCCAGAGCCGCGCGAAAGGAATGTCCGTCCGTTCCGTCAGCCAGGCAAGCGTCACGGCAAGCGCGATCGACAGCGGAATCGTGATCGATTCCAGAAGAATCGTATTGACGAGAAGTTCGCCGACGCGTGGCCGGAAGACCAGGGCCTTCACCGTTTCCCAGCCGACATCGTAGGTTACCCAGCCGATGAAGCCGAGCGGCACGAGACTGAAGATCGAGACGACGGTTGCAAGCAGGATCACGGAAGCGTGCGGCATGCGTCCGCGCGGCAAGGCCATTCGCGTGGCCCTCGGCGCGACCGGCGCCTGGTTGCCGGATGCGGGCAATCTGTTGTCTTGCAGCAAGGCCGGTGCCTTTACACGCTGAAAAAGGAAGGCAACCGCTTTTGAGGAGCGGTTGCCCGATTTCGTCATGCCCTAAGGTTTTCTTGAGCCAAAAGCAATAGTTTTGGCCCGGCAAGCCTGCGGCAGAAAGGTCAGATCAGGCCGGCGGCCGTCATCAATTCCACCACCTTCTTGCTGTCCAGCGTCGAAGCCTCGACCTTGGGAGCATTGAGATCGGCGAGCGGCGTGAGCTTGTCGTTGGAGGCGGCATCCTTGCCGACGGCATATTCATAGGACGTGCCGTCCTTCAGAACCGCCTGGCCTGCTTTGCCGGTGATGAACTTCAGGAAAGCCTGGGCTTCCTTCATGTGCTGCGTGGATTTCAGGACGCCGCCGCCCGAAACGCTGACGAAGGCGCCAGGATCCTGGTTTTTGAAGTAGTGCATGCCGACATTCTTGCTGTTCTCGCCGGTTTTGGCCTGATCGCCGAACCAGTAGTAATGATAGATGATCGCGCCTTCGACTTCGCCAGCATTGACGGCCTTCATGGCGACGCTGTTGCCCTTGTAGGGGGTGGCGTTGTCCTTGAGGCCTTTCAGCCATGCCTTGGTGGCGTCTTCGCCCTTGAGCTGCAGCAGCGAGGCGACGATGGCCTGGAAGTCGGCGCCGGCGGGGGCCGCACCCCAGCGACCCTTCCAGGCCGGATCTGCGAGGTCGAGCAACGACTTCGGCAACTTGTCCTCGGTGAGCTTGGTCTTGTCATAGGCAAAGACGGTGGTGCGGGCGGCAATGCCGGTCCACATGCCGTCAGTCGGGCGATACTGCTCCGGAACCTGATCCAGCGTTTCCTTTTCGATGGGGGCGAAGAGGCCCGCGCCATCGACCAGCGTCATCGCCGGTGAATTCTCGGTCAGGAAGACATCCGCGGGAGAGGCGTCGCCTTCCTGGATGATCTGGTTGGCGAACTGCATGTCGCTGCCCTGGCGCATGGTGACCTTGATGCCGGTCTCCTTGGTGAAGGCGTCGATCCATTCGCGGCCGAGGCTTTCGTGCTGGGCATTGTAGACAACGAGACCTTCGTCCTGCGCATTGGCGCTGCCTGCGAGCGCGGTGGCAGAGAGAAGCGAAGCGGCAAGCGCGAGGGAAAAACGGTTAAGAGCAATGTTCATGATGGCCTCCGTGGCGATGTCACCCGAGCTCTCCAAGGGCGATGAGAGGCGTATATTTTTCCTGACTACAGATTTCAAGTTTGTCTTGGCTGGAAAAGCCATCACAATATCTTGACCCAATATTTCATATTATAGGGGAATAAATCTCGATTTGGAAAAAAGGCGACGCTCCAAGCGCCGCCTCTCTTTTGCAGCCTTTTGCAGCCGGCCTATTCGACGTCGAACTTGACGCCCTGCGCCAGCGGCAGCGTCCTGCCGTAATTGATCGTGTTCGTGGAGCGGCGCATATAGGCCTTCCAGGCATCCGAGCCGGATTCACGGCCGCCGCCGGTCTCCTTCTCGCCGCCGAAGGCGCCGCCAATCTCGGCGCCCGACGGTCCGAGGTTGACGTTGGCGATGCCGCAATCCGAACCGCGGGCGGAGACGAAGGTTTCGGCCTCGCGCATGTCGTTGGTGAAGATCGACGACGACAGTCCCTGCGGCACGGCATTGTGCAGCGCCAGCACTTCGTCGAAATCGCTATACTTCATCACATAGAGGATCGGCGCGAAGGTCTCGTGCTCGACCGGTCCGGTCTGATCAGGCATTTCGACAAGCGCCGGGCGAACGTAGAAGGCGTCAGCCGAACCGCTTTCGACGCGTTCGCCGCCGGTCACCGTCCCGCCGGCCGATTTCGCCTCACCAAGCGCTGCCTGCATCTTCTCGTAAGCCTGGCCGTCGATCAGCGGTCCCACAAGTGTGCCGGTCTCGAGCGGGTTGCCGATGGTGACGGAGCCGTAGGCCTTCTGCAGGCGCGGCACCAGCTGGTCGTAGACGCTGTCATGGACGAAGAGACGGCGCAGCGTCGTGCAGCGCTGCCCGGCCGTGCCCATGGCGGAGAAGGCGACGCCGCGCAACGTCAGGTCGAGATCGGCCGACGGGCAGACGATCGCCGCATTGTTGCCGCCGAGTTCGAGAATGGCGCGGGCAAAACGCTGCGACAGGCGCGGACCGACGGCGCGCCCCATGGCCGTCGAGCCGGTGGCGGAAACCAGCGGGATCTTCGGATGATCGACCAGCACTTCGCCGACCTCGCGGCCGCCGATGATCAGCGTCGACAGATTGGCCGGTGCGGTACCGCCCTCGGCGACAAAACGCTTCAGCGCCTTTTCGAACAGCGCCTGCACGGCAAGCGCCGTCAACGGCGTCTTTTCCGAGGGCTTCCAGACGGTGGAATTGCCGCAGACCATCGCCAGCGCCGCATTCCACGACCAGACGGCAACCGGGAAGTTGAAAGCGGAGATGATGCCGATCACGCCGAGCGGATGCCAGCTTTCCATCATCCGGTGCTCGGAGCGCTCGGTGGCGATCGTCAGGCCGTAGAGCTGACGGGAAAGGCCGACGGCGAAATCGCAAATGTCGATCATCTCCTGCACTTCGCCCAGACCTTCCGAAGTGATCTTGCCGACCTCGATCGAAACGAGACGGCCGAGCGCCGCCTTGGAGGCACGCAGTTCCTCGCCGAGCAGGCGGACCAGCTCGCCGCGCTTCGGCGCCGGCACGGCACGCCATTCGAGAAAGGCGTGGTGCGCCGCTTCGATCGCCGCCTTCGTCTCGGAAACGGAATATTCCCTGAGTTTGCCGATTTCCTTGCCGGTGACCGGCGAGGTGACGGAAAGCGTGCCACCGTGATAGCGGCCGGCATCGACGCCGAGTTCGGCAAGCAGTTTGGCGGTTTCGGTGGCGAGATCGAGGACGGCGATGGTCATTGTCGTGTTTCCAATCTTATTATTCTCAGAAGCGTGCATCGCTTCTCAGAAGCGGGCATCGGCGAAATGGGCGACCTGAGCGCCGGCTTCGTACCATATTTCCTTGAGCGCACGGAAGCTTGGCTCGGTGGGCGAAGTCAGCGGCAGCGGCAGATCGGCTTCCGGAAGCCGGCCGAGGATATGCTCCGCCAGTGTACGGCCGAAAACCGTACCGGGGGCAATGCCGCGGCCATTGTAACCTGAGAAGCCGACGACACCAGGTGCGAATTTGTGGAAGCGCGGCAGCGCATTGTCGGTCATGCCGATCTGGCCATACCATTCACACTCGAATTCGACGTCGCCGATAACAGGGAAGAGCCGCTTCAATGCGCGTTTGGCCCAGCCCTTGTGTACGGCCAGTCCGGTATTGCGCAGCGCCCCGACACTGCCGAAAACGAGACGGCCGGCCTGGTCCATCCGGAAGGAGGAGAGGATTTCCTTGGTATCCCATGCGCCTTCCCGCCCGGGCAGGATCGACTGGCGCAGATTGTGGCCCAGCGGCACGGTGGCAAAATTGAAATAGGGCAAATGCACTTGTTCGCTGCGCACCTGCTCCCACGGGCCGGTGCTGTAGGCATCCGTCGCAACGATGATCCACTCCGCGCTGACTTCACCTCTGGCTGTCTTCACCATCCAGCGGCTGCCGTTACGCTCGGTCGCGATGACCGGGCTCGATGTATGAATGGTGACGCCACCCTTGACGGCGGCTTGGGCGAGGCCGCGCGCATAGGCAAGCGGCTGCAGGGTTCCGGCGCGTTTGTCGAGCAGCGAACAGGTATAGGCATCGCTGCCCACACGTTTGGCCGTTTCCGCGGCATCGAGCAGCGTCACGGCTGCGCCGCGGGCGGCCCATTGCGCCGCGCGATTCTCGATCTCCTTCAGCCCGTCCGCGCCGACCGCGCAATGCAGCGTGCCGTTCCGTTCGAGTTCGCAGGCAATCTGATGTTTGTCGATCAGCTCCATGACCAGCTTCGGCGCATTGCCGAGCAGATCGAGCAGACGTTCGCCATGCACCGGGCCGAGCGCGTCGGGCAGATCGTTGGGCATCACCCACATGCCGGCATTGATCAGTCCGACATTGCGCCCCGCGCCGCCGAAGCCGATTTCCTTCGCCTCCAGTAGCACCACCTTCGACCCGGCTTCGGCAAGATGCAGGGCGGAAGAGAGGCCGGTGTAGCCACCGCCGACGATAACCACATCGGCCGATACCGCGCCTTCGAGAGGCGAGGTCGTCGGCGCTTCGGGCGCTGTCTTTTCCCAGAGGCCGTGGGAGCGCGGATCATTCAGCATGGCTCAGTCCGATCAGAGCGAAATCGCGGATACTCTAGAGCAATTCCAGGAAAAGTGCGAAGCGGTTTTCCCAGGCAAATCGGGAAGCGATTTTGCCGGGAATTGCGCAAAAACAAAAGCTTAGAGCGGTTCTGCGCTTCCATGAAAAGCTGAACCGTTCAAGTGCATAAAAGAAAGTGTTGAAGCGGCCATTTCACGCAACGGTCTTCAGCGGCAGGCCCGCAAGGCCGAGCGCAGCCAGCGCCGAATCCAGCGATGCAGCCTGGCGTTCGGCGTAAAGTGCCAGCTCGTCCTGAACGGCAGCACCGAGTGCTGCCTCGAAGGCGTCACGGTTCGAGCGGGTCGCATAGTTCTGCTGCTGGTCGGTGCCGAGGTTCGACTGGAAGATGCCGGCCGCGCTGACGGGCAGGAAGTCTTCGTAGACGATCGGGGTGAAGGCGAGGTAACCCTTGGCGATCAGCGCCTCCGGATCGCCGGGCAGCCTGCTGCCGGCCGCGGCGGCAATGCCCGCAGGCGTCGCGGAATAGCGGAAAAAGGCCAGATCCGCCCTGCGCAGCTCGTCCCAGCTGTCCGGCAGTGCCTTGAAACGCGCGGCGAGTTCGTGATCGTAGGCGCCGGCCTTGGCGCCGCCGGCGCCGACCTGCACCTCGCCGCGAACCGAGGCGAGCAGCTGGTCGTAGAGCGCCCGGCCCTTCGCCGTCAACGCCACGCCGCGCTGTTCGATCTCCCCGAAGCGCGCGGTATGCGTCCCTTGAATCGCATCGTCATCATCGGAAAAATCGATCGTTTCCTCCAGCGCCTTGAAACTCGTCTGCCGCAGCAGAATATCGCAATGACGGCGCGGCGGCCCTTCGATGACAGCCTTCGGCGTGATGCCGCGTTCCGGCATGCGGGCCTGGACGGCGTCGATATCGAGCGTGCGCGGCGTCAGATGGTTGATGTGCGGTCCCTTGAAGCTGACGACGTCAGCGATCAGCCGATGGGCGTCGTGCAGGCGCTTGTAGGTTTCGGCGCTGACTGTCGCTTCGCCATGCCAGCGGAAGGTTTCCAGCGCCTCGGCGACGAATTCCATCGCTTCCGCCTCGGTCAGGCCGCCGTTCCGCTCATAGCGCTCGATCAGCGCGATGGCGCGCGGCGTGTAGATCCGCCGTTTGGCCAGAATGGCTTCGGCCTCGCGGCGCAACCCTTCGTCCTCGATCAGCTCCAATCGCAGCAGCGAGGTGAAGACCCGGAATGGATTGACGTTGAGCGCTGCCTCGTCGATCGGCCGGAAGCTGGTGGAATGAACCGGTACGCCGGCGACCGAAAGATCGTAGTAGCCGACCGGCTGCATGCCCATGACCGCAAACAGCCGGCGAATGGTGAAGAGTTCGTCTGCCGTACCGAGCCGGATGGCGCCGTGGCGCTCGACATCGATGCGCTCGAGCTCGCCGGCGCGGGCCAGGCGCGCGCGCAGATCGGGATCCCTTTCGAGGCAGCCGGCATTCACATCCGCCACCAGTTCGATCAGCGTGCCGTATTGCGGCACCTCCGCCCGGTACATCTGCGACATCGCCTCGGTAAACAGTGATCGGATGCGGTCTGGGGAAACGAAGGCTTGCGGCATTGAGAAACTCCGGCTCATTCCGTTTTTGCAGGATGGACCTCTTTACACACGCGACAAAGCTGGAAATATCGCTATTTTGGAAATAGCCCATTCTGAAACGGAATGACCATGCTGACGTCAAGACGTTTTCTTCCGTCGATTTCACATCTTGCCGCCTTCGAGGCGGTTGCCCGCAACGGCAGCGTGACGGCAGCGGCGCGCGAACTCGATCTGACGCAGAGCGCCGTCAGCCGCCAGGTGAGCGCGCTGGAGGAGCAGCTTGGCGTCGAGCTCTTCCTGCGCGAACGCCAGACCATGCGGCTGACGCTTGCCGGCGACGGATATGCCCGCGAGATTCGCGAGGCGCTGCGGCGCATATCGAGCGCCTCGCTGAACCTGCGCGCCAATCCGCATGGCGGCACGCTTAACCTCGCCATCCTGCCGACCTTCGGCACGCGCTGGCTGGCGCCGCGCCTGGGACGCTTCCTCGCCGCCAATCCCGGCGTGACCATCAATCTGGTGACTCGGCTTTCGCCCTTCGATTTCCGCCTCGATTCGATCGACGCCGCCATCCATTTCGGCCACCCGCACTGGCCAGGCGCCGAGCTCGCGCTTCTGATGTCGGAGCGCACGGTGCCGGCCTGCAGCCCTGATTTTCTGCAACGATACGCAATCAAAGCGCCGGAGGATCTGCTCGCCGTTCCGCTCCTGCATCTGACGACGCGCCCTGACGCCTGGGAGCAATGGTTCGCCAGCAACGGCGTTTCCTTCGAAAACGTGCACGGCATGCTCTTCGACCAGTTCGCCACCGCCGCGCAAGCGGCGATCGCCGGCCTCGGCATCGCCCTGCTGCCGACATTCCTGATGCAGGAGGAGATCAGACGCGGCGATCTCGTCGCCGCTGTCGACCGCGAAATGGAAAGCCGTGAGCGCTATTATCTCGCCTTTCCGCCCGAGCGCGCCGACTATGCGCCACTTGCCGCCTTTCGCGACTGGATCGTCGCGGAAGCGGCCGCCAACCCGGCTGCGTGACGAACGGCTTGCATCGGCATGGCGCTTTCGACCATTATACCTACCAAACAACTTTGCAGGAAATCTCCATGAAGCCGATCTTCGTCCAGCTCCAATGCGCACCCGGCAAGACCTATGATGTCGCCGACGCCATCTACCAGACCGAACTGGTCTCGGAGCTCTATTCCACAAGCGGCGACTACGACCTGCTGCTGAAGGTCTATATCGAGGAAGGCCAGGATATCGGCAAATTCATCAACGACAACATCGCCAATATTCCCGGCATCGTCCGCTCGCTGACGACGCTGACCTTCAAGGCATTCTAGAGCAATTCCAGCAAAAGTGCGCAGCGGTTTTGCGTCCGGAATTGCGTGAAAACAAAAGAGATAGAGCGTTTCCGTGATTCGAGAAAAACGGAAACGCTCTGAATTCCCGTCAGACACGGTTAACCTTTTTCGCGAAGATTGGCCCTGGCAGGACCTCGCCTAAACCGCGCCTTAACGCCGGGCATGTCTGGTCGTTGCTATCACGGGCCGCGTCAGCGCGGGCCGGCACGTGCAGCGATAGGTGGAAAATGTCGATCGTCGAGGCAGATAGGGCGCGCGCGAAGCCGCAATTGGAAACGGCTCCGCTGATCGTCCATGTCGTGCGCCAGTTCCTGCCCAATCGCGGCGGCCTGGAAGACGTGGTCGCCAATCTCGCCCGCCAGACGGTACGCCGCGGTTATCGCCTGCGCGTCGTCACGCTGGATTCGCTCTTCACCGCGCCTGAAGACAAGCTGCCGCTTCATGAAGATATCGACGGCATCGAAGTGGTGCGCATTCCCTGGTTCGGCACCAGCCGTTATCCACTGGCGCCGCAGGTTTTCCGCCATCTTGCCGATGCCGATCTCGTGCATGTCCATGCCATCGATTTCTTCTTCGACGCGCTCGCCTGGGGCCGGCTGCTGCACGGCAAGCCGATGATCGTCACCACCCATGGCGGCTTCTTCCACACGCGGAAATACGCGACGATCAAGAGGATCTGGTTCCAGACGCTGACCCGCGCTTCGGCGATGGCCTACCGCCGCGTCGTCTGCTGCAGCGCCTCCGACCTCAGGCAGTTTTCCGAGATCGTGCCCGACAGCCTCCTGATCGAAAACGGCGCCGATATCGGCAAGTTCGCCGACACCGCTTCGCGCCGGGCAAAGCGCCGTATCGTCACGATCGGCCGGTTCTCGGTGAACAAGCGCATCGACCATCTGCTCGACGCGATGGCCGCGCTGAAGACCCGCAATCCGGAATGGCATCTCGACATCGTCGGCGCCGAATCCGACCTGAACCGGGCGGATATCGAAGGCGCAATCGAAAGCCGTCATCTTTCCGGCCGCGTCACCCTGCATGTGTCGCCGGAGAACGACACCATCCGGCGCATCATCGCAGAAGCCTCGATTTTCGCCTCCGCCTCGGAATATGAAGGTTTCGGCCTGGTGGCGCTGGAGGCGATGAGCGCCGGTCTCCTGCCGGTGCTGAACGCCAACGATGCCTTTACGACGCTTGCTGCCCGGCATCCCGTTCTCATGCTTGCCGATTTCATGAATCCTGAGAGCGCCGCCACGGCGATCGAAACAGCGCATGAAACTCTTTCGCGCCAACCGGACACCGTTCGAGCGGAGCTTCTCGACGCCGCCCGCGGCTATTCCTGGGATATCGTCGCCGGACGTTATATCGATCTCTACAGATCGCTGGAAATCGTCGCCGCAGAAAGCATCTGATCCTGTCTTTCTACCGCATAGACGCTACAGCGTTGCGCGTGTGAAAAGACGCGCGGCACTGTAAAATCCCCGGTTACGCTCTCGCCAGACGGATGATCTCGTCGAGCACGAATTTGCGCGATTGCGGCGGCGTCAGATTGTGGTCGGCGTCTGGCAGCATCAGCAGCCGCACGTTCGGATAGCGGGAAAGCCTGGCGCCGCGCGGCCCGAAGTGGAAATAGACGTGGTCGAGCCCGACATCGCCCTCGCTGTAGATCAGCGTCAGCGGCACCTTGCGTTTGCCGAACAGCGCGAAGGAGAGCCGGACCTCGCGGGCGACATGGCGCCGGTCGGGAAGCAGCTCGAGCAGCGGCGCGATCCACGGCGACAGCCGGCGGCCGGCGGCGATGACGATGTTCTGCAACGCCGAGACGACATCTACCTGGCCGCGCAGCAGCCGCTTCAGCGTGTCGAGCCGCGCCAGGCGCTGGCTGTAATCATCGAGGCTGCGGGGAACGGAGACGACATGCTCCCTGCGCACCGGCATGTCAGGATCCCAGTAATAGACGAACGGATTGATCGACACGACAGCCTTCAAGCGCTCGTCGGCGACGCCGGCGCGGAAGGCGACATAGCCGCCGCTGCATCGGCCGGCGACCATGACGGGGCCGGCGACGACGCTTTCGAGCAGGTCGAGCGCCGCAACCGCATCCCCGGTCTGCGTGTCCGAATAAAGCACCTGTTCCGGCGCATCCGGCCGCGGTGGGCTGTCGCCGACATTAGCGGAATCGAAGCGCAGCGAAACCACGCCTTGGCGGGCGAGCTCGCGCGCCATATCAACCGTCGTCCGTCCCCAGCCGGCATGCCGGTCATAGGCGGTCGACAGGAAGAGCACGGCATTGCCCTTGATCTCGCCGAGCGGCCGGCTGACGACACCGACCAGATGATTATGGCTTCCGAAACGGACCGGCGTTTCCGCAAAACCGTCGCCGGCAAGCGGCGGGTTGTCGATCGCTGCCGGCAAATGGGCGGCGGATGTCTCTGTCGTCGTTGCCTCCAGCCACGTCGTCAGCAGCGCGACGACAGCCATCGGCGTCTTGGCAAACAGCGGATTGGTGGCGAGTTCGTCATAGCCTTCGAAAGCCGTCTGCTCGACATCGGCGCCAAGCGCCTTCAGAGCATCGGCAAAGCCGGTATCCTCGGCCTTGGCAGGACGTTCGAGGATCAGATAGCGGGAGGCTGCAAGCCCCTGCGGCGAGGCGATGTTGAGCTTGCCGAGCTCGGCGGCGATGTCCTCGGGCATAACGAGCCCGGCGATCTGCACCTTGGCGATCTGGACATGCTCCTTGCCGAGGCCGAGATCGGCATCGATGATCTTGGACCACATGTTGAGTTCGCGCAGATAGGCCTTGCCGCTCAGCACCGGCGCCAGCATGACGAGGCTGTCGACGCCTTCGATGGAGGAACCGACGCGATGGGCAAGCGTCGCGCCGAGGCCCTGTGCGATGAGAATGATACGGTCGCAGCCGCTCAGCGACTTCAGCTTGTCGGCGGCCGCACGGATCGAATTTTCCCAGGTTTCCAGCCTTGCGGGCAGCGCCCCGAAATCGAGCGCGTCGCCGGTGCCGCGATAGTCGAAGCGCAGGCTCGGCACGCCGATATCCGAGAAATGCTCGGCCGCGACACGGAAGAATTTGCGGCTGCACATCTCCTCGAAACCCCAGGGGCTGACGAAGAGCACGGCGGCCGAACGTTTCTTGGTGAGCGGATTCTCAGGCATGAAAAGCCCGACCGTGCCATCGAAGACGACAGGCAGGGCAGCGCTGCGTCCCGCACCCTCGGCCGGTTCCAGCGAGAATTCGCCGGGCGCGACCTTGGCGCGATCGGGATCGCCGGGAAGCCGCGGCGCGATGAAATTGATCGCGTGTCCCACAGGTCGCCGCAGCAGGGACGGCATCTTGTCGAGAATGGAGCGCATGACTTCGACATCCTCGCCCGGCACGGCGCGCAGCACCCGGAGTGCTGCAAAATAGGCGAATGCGCCGGCGATGATCGCGCCGACCAATCCGGCCGGACCCTGGACGAATTCCAGCACGGAAATCGCTCCGCAAGCACAGAGGACGGAGGCGAGCGTCACCTTCGTCAAGCTTGCGTAGAGACCCGAAAGCTGGGATCCGAATCCTGTCTGTCTGATCATCATCATCGACATCGCAACGAATACGAGGATGCGCACGATTGCGGCGCCCTCGGCTGCAAGCCTAGGTACGATCAGTAAACAACCCGCTACCATCAGTAGGCCACCTATCACACTGATGTTGAGGCGGGAGCGGGCCCTGTCCATCGACAGCAGGTAGAGGCTGAGGATCTGCATGAAGGTATAGGCGGGAGCGACGAGCGCAAGCAGCGCCACCACCGTCCCGCTACGGCGGAACGCTTCGCCGAACACCACAATCACCAATTCGCTGGAGATCGCGGCAAGCCCGAGGCTCATCGGCAGCACGATATAGGCCATGCTGCGGGTGACGGCGGTAAAGACCTCGACCGGCAATGTCGAATCGTCGCTGCCGTGGCGCCGCTCGGAATAATAGGGCAGCAGGCTGCCGGTCATCTGGATCGGCAGTTGCAGCGCGATATTCGCGATCGACAGGCCGACGGCATAATAGCCGACCATCTCCACCGACCAGAATTGCTGCAGGAAGAGCAGCTCGAGCCGGTTGAGGAAAATGGAATCGATGATGAACTGGATCGACAGGATGACGGAGGAGGAGGCGAGATATTTCAGCGAGACCCCGCACCAGTCGCGCCGCGCCAGAAGGATCGGCAGCGTGGCGAAAAACAGCACCAGCTGGCCGAGCGCATAGCCGACGAGAACGCCTTCGACGCCATAGAAAACGGCGCCGACGGCAACGCCGGCAAGCTGCACGATCGAGACGGCGACCGTCAGCTTAAAGAAGGCGCCCAGCTTCTTTTCACCGATCAGGTAGAATTTGACGAAGGAACCGATCGCCTGGACGAAGAACAGCACGCCCGTGACCAGAGCGACGGAAGGCGCGGTGTCGGCCCAGTGCATCTTTTCGGAGGTCAGGAAGAACAGCGCGTAGAGCGCCAGCAGCACGACGGTCGAGAACATCATGAAGCTGACGAGGATGGCGGCAAAACCCCGCCGGCGGAGCGCGTCGAAGCCTTCCGCCGAAAGTTGCGGCAACGTCTTCAGCAGCGTGATACTGGAGCCGAGCTCGGCGATCGAGGCGCCGGTCACCACCAGCCAGAGCGAGAAGGCGACGATGCCGTTGGCTTCCGGCCCGAGCAACCGCGCGGTTATGATCGAGGAAACGAAGCCCGTCAGAAGCAGCAGCATGCCTGCCGCCCCATTCATCACCGAGTTCGCGATAATACCCTTCGACATCTGTCCATCCGTCAGGATCGGCCTACCGCCGCATACCCGCCATCTCTAATGCGAAAATGTTAAAATAAAGCGGAGTGGCACCTTAGCTGGCCTGCATCGCCGCCAGCGTCTGCAGCGCCTTCTCGTAGCTGTTTTCCGCGAGGTAACGCAGCAGGAACTCCCGTGCCTTCTCGGCCTTCTCCCGTGCACGCTCGGGTGCACGGAAGATGTCCCGCAGGTGCGCCGCCGCCGCCTCGGCTGAGGGATCGGCCCAGACCGCGCCTTCGAGCCCGGCAAATTCGGGATGGGTATCGACCACCGGAATGAGGGGAGAGGCAACCAGCCAGCTATTGTCGGGATCGCAGAAATCCGCTGTACCCGACCAGGCCGTGGAAACGACCGGCGTACGCTGCATGATCGCCTCGGCAACCGTCAGCCCGAAACCCTCGGAACGATGCAGTGAAAGATAGGCGTCTGAACAGCGGATCAGGCCATTGATATCGGAGTCCGACATCCTGTCGGTGACGATCCTGATCCGGGTATTGCCCGCGACCGAACTGATCAGTTCGCGCAGGCCCTCATCCTTGTTGATATCGCCGCTGGCCTTCATCAACAGGAAGGCGCTGGGGCATTCGGCGGCAAATATCCTGAAAGCCTCGATGACGGCCTGCGGATTCTTCCGGTTGATCGAGGAGCCGGCGCTGAAGATGAAGCTGACGAGAAAGGCGTCTTCCTCAATGCCGAATTTCTGGCGCATGCCTTCCGTTGCCGGCTTCTCGGTGACGGGATGCGGAACGACGATGACGGGTGCCGCCGTGAGGGGCGCAATCGCCCGCCTGGTGAATTCCGACGGCACGAAGACGGCATTCATGTAATGCATGGCATTCCGCCACTCGGCCGGCACGACTTCGAGCTCCCAGGCGAAATAGCCGATGTTGAAGGCGCGGGTGAAATTCGCAACGCCCTTCTTCAGGATGGCGCGCGGCAGCATCGGCGGATTGAGATGCCAGATCCGGCATCCCGCGGGTTCGCTGGAGAGATGCGACGGCATCCATCCGGCGAAGGAATTCTCGTCAGGATGCGTGCTGACGTCGGAAAGCGAAATCGCCCGCCCCGCCCCCGACAATGCGACGGCGCAGAGCCTTGCCGATTCGCCGACGCCGACCGCCATCGAGAGATAGCCGACGATTTCCACCGGCCTGCGCGGATTGAAGGCAAGACGCGACCGTGGGATCAGCCGCTGCAGGACGTGGGCGCGCAGAAGGCGGTATATCGTTCTCAAATCACGGTCTTTCCCAATGGATCGGCATCATCCTTCGCAGCGGCGTTAGCCCTCGATTGCGACGCGATGCGAACTGCCTAGACTTCTGATCTCGCCCGCAGGCGGAATGTCGCTTTCCACGCCGGACAGCGCGTGGAGCTTCACACGCCGCATCGCGCCGGGGGCAAGGTGGAACCAGTCGTCGTCGGCCCGATAGCTTTCGACGTCGATATGCACAGATTGCGCCAGCCGATCGGTCCTGAGGTCAACGAACCAGTCGTTGCCGTCTCTGGTGAATGATGCTTCGATCCCTGCATCATGCAGCGCTTTCCCCCGTCCGCATGGGAAGTGGAAGCTCTCGGCGAGAATGGTGGCGTCCGCCAGCGAGCGCAGGCGCGCCACACTGGCATCATGCGCCGGCGGCCCGAAACGGAAGGCATAGGTCGTATCGAAGAAGGCGCCGAACAGCGCGGTGCAGGCAAGGCGCTCCGTGTCTCTTGCCGCCAGCTTGAAGGCCCTGCTGCCGCTGACGACCTGCTGTTTTCCGCCGCGCAGGCAGACAACCTCGAGCTCGACATCGAGCGCGGCATCCGTCTCGTTGACGACATGCACGTCGAGACCGTTCGTTCCCTCGTCGGTGAAGACCACCTGAACCGGCCGGAATGCACGGCGCATCGCATACCAGACGGGCTTCGGCTCTCCGGTGGAATCGATCACCCCCCAGCCGGGGCCGGGCAGCAAGTCTTGCAGCGTCCAGACGAGCGCGCCGTTGCAGGCGGAGCCCTTGCGCCGCCATTCGGCAAAAGTCTCCTCGA
>NZ_LWBS01000153.1 GCF_001652265.1 Rhizobium leguminosarum | reverse complement strand
CGAGATAACCCCACCCTTGGGATTTTTCATACAACACGCCGCAATTCTGGACGGCCAAGTTCAGTCATCCGGTTGAGAACGTGGACGCCGATCTTGGCTTCTGTTTTCTGATTGTCGAAGTTCCTCGCTTTGAGTTTTGGCCCAATGACCGTCTTCCATCTACCCATCTGGGTCTCCACCCGGCTGCGCTGGTTATAGCCGGTGGATTTCTGCCAAGCCATCCGGCCCTTGTTTTCGATTTCGGCGATATGGCGGTCCCGTACCGTTGGATTGAACGCCGATTGCGGACTTTCAACTGCTGTCTTGGGAGGCGGGATAATGATCTCCACGATCTCGCCGAAGCGTGTCTCCAGAAGATCACGGGTCGGCGCTCCGTCATAGGCGCCATCAGCGATAAACTTGGCAACTGGGCCATCAATCTGATCCAGAAGACCTGGCAAAGCGGTCGGATCGCCAACATCATCCGTGGTTAGATCCACGCAGACAATCTCACCGCTAGCAAGATCAAGACCAATGTGAAGCTTGCGCCATCTTTTACGTTTCACCTTGATTGTGTGCTTGTTTTCCAGCCACTCGCCCTCACCGAAGACTTTTAACCCCGTGCTATCGACCACCAGATAAACAGGACCGGACGCTCTGGCTCCGGACTTTGTCGACGGCAACGCCAGCCCTTTGCTCCGGCGCGACAGGGTGGAGAAGTCAGGCACGGCAATATCGAACTCCATCAGCGCCGCAACGCTGCGCATCAGACCTTGGGTCTGGCGTAGCGCCAGCCCGTAGACGACGCGTAGGGTCAAGCACAATGTGATCGCCAGATCCGAGTATTTCGGCTGACCGCCCCGCGATCTCCGCCTCGGCGCCGTCCATAAAGCAAGGGCCTCATCACTCACCCACAC
>NZ_LWBS01000152.1 GCF_001652265.1 Rhizobium leguminosarum | reverse complement strand
TCGTTCACCGTCAGGTGAAGTCGGCCATAGAGGCGCCGCAGCAGGGCCATCACCCGCTCGCCCGCCCGCCGCGACCGCACATAGACGTTGCAGTCGTCGGCATAGCGGCAGAAGGCATGGCTCCGCCGTTCAAGTTCCTTGTCCACCTCATCCAGCAACACATTGGCCAGAAGCGGCGACAGCGGCCCGCCCTGTGGCGTGCCTTTGGTCCGCTTGATGACCACACCCCCATCAACAATGCCGGCGTTCAGATAGGCCCGTACCAGGCGGATCACGCCGGGATCAGGGATTTTCTTGCGCAGACGGTCGATCAGGATGTCGTGGTCAACCCGGTCGAAGAACTTCTCCAGGTCAACGTCCACAACGACCCGCCGCCCGGACTGCACGAACGATTGCGCCGCCAAGACGGCATCATGCGCACTCTTTCCCGGACGGAAGCCGTAGCTGTGCTGGCTGAAGGTCGGATCAAGGATCGGCTGCAGGACTTGCAGGAGCGCCTGTTGGATCAGGCGATCCAGCACCGTGGGGATACCAAGCTCACGCTCGCCGCCCCCAGGCTTCGGGATCATCACCCGACGTACCGGCTGCGGCCGGTACGTCCCCTCCCGCAGGCTGTCGCGGATGGCAGGCCAGGCGGTGCACAGCATCGCGGCCGTCTGGTCGATGTCCAGTCCGTCCGCGCCAGCCGCGCCTTTGTTGGCCCGCACCTGCTTCCAGGCCTTTAGAAGGTTCTCTCGCCTCAGGGCCGCATCAAGCAGCCCTGCGCCTGTGTCGTTCCCGATCCTCGGCGGGGGCGCGGCTTCGTCGAGATCGCAGTTCAAACGGGCTTCACCCGCTTGCCTCTCTGATCTCCCGGACACTTCCGGCATCTGACGCATGGCCTTGCTCATCCTCGGGGAAACTTCACTCTCTC
>NZ_LWBS01000151.1 GCF_001652265.1 Rhizobium leguminosarum | reverse complement strand
GCGGCTAGCCCGAATCTCTCAAAGTAAGGGGTGCATCGGGGCTGCGAATCTGAGAAACTGCTTTTGCTACAAAGGCTTACCAGATTCGCTAAGGAGGCCCCGATGCAAACAGACTGTATCTCCGCGCAGTTGGAATTTAAAGGCTTCGACGGCCACAAAGTCGTCGCTGGTTTCGACGGCGGCGCGATCACCTCGGATGCCGGTGCGCTGCTGCTTCGTCACGTCGATGCGGCCATCGGGCTGTTCGACCGGGTGGCCGCCTGCTTCGTTGATGGCCGCGATCGCAAGTGCACGGTCCACAGCACCCGCACGCTGGTCGGGCAGCGCATTGCGGCGATCGCGCTGGGCTACGAGGATGTCGATGATCACGACACGCTGCGCCACGACCCGGTGCTTGCGCTGCTGTCGGAGCGGCTGACGCCGAAGCGGCAAGACTGTGCGGTGCTTGCCGGCAAATCCACGTTGAACCGGCTGGAGCACGGCCGCCCCGGCGCGCCAACGCGCTATCACAAGATCGCCTATGACGCCGGGGCTCTGGAAGCGCTGTTCGTGGAGCTGTTCCTGGATGCACACGACAGGCCGCCAGAGGAGATCGTGCTCGACCTCGACGCCACCGATGATCCGCTGCATGGCCATCAGGAAGGACGGTTCTTCCACGGCTATTATGACAGCTATTGCTATCTGCCGCTCTATATCTTTTGCGGCCGACATCTGCTTTCGGCCAAGCTGCGGCGCTCCAACATCGACGCCAGCGCCGGCGCGGTCGAGGAGGTCGGACGGATCGTCACGCAAATCCGCACGCGCTGGCCTGGCGTGCGCATCGTTCTGCGCGCCGATTCTGGCTTTGCCCGCGACGAACTGATGGACTGGTGCGAGACCAGCAACGTCGACTATGTCTTTGGCCTTGCCCGCAAC
>NZ_LWBS01000150.1 GCF_001652265.1 Rhizobium leguminosarum | reverse complement strand
TCGTCATCAGCGTCACTTCTGTCGTGACAGCACGATTCCTTCCTGATCGCTCCTGGCTGAAAATCCTCTTTGTCGTACTCGATGCCCTGTTGGTCGTCTCAATTTTATATGGGCATATCCTTGGCGGACCGGTGACCGAAAACCACAATTTGACGACCACCAGCTTGGTGGTGGCATTTATCCTGCTCAATCATGTGGGTCTCAAGCTGGATCGTCGCCTCGTCCTCATCTTCTCTAGCATCGTCCTTGTTTCGTGGGTGGCCATGCTGGCGGCCACGGCCGCCAGACATCATACGGCTGACACGGTGTCGTTGATCGGATCGTTCTTCAATCAGGACCTGGGTCTGACGGTCAGCTTCGGCTTCACCGCCTTTGCAATCTATCTTCTTGCGAAGGACCACGACCGGACGCGCAAGGAGGCGTTGCGAGCGGATGAGCGACGTCTCAATCTTTCACGCTTCTTCTCGCCGCTCGTGGTCGTGGACCTTGAGGAAGGCACCTCGGCACTTGATCTCGAACGTCGCAACGCGGCGATAATGTTCGTTGACTTGCGGGATTTCACGAGCTTTGCCGAAACTGCGCCAGCACGCGAGCTGGCTTGGGTGCTGCGGGAATACCGGCAGCTTGTTTCCGGCATCATTTTTGAACACGGCGGGACCGTCGATAAGTTTATTGGCGACGGCGTAATGGCAGTCTTCGGCCAACCCTCCCCCACAGTAGACGATGCAGACCGCGCCTTGGCATGTGCTCTAGACCTCGTCGATGCGCTCACGGATTGGAAGAACTACAATGTACAGAACGGCTACCCTGCCCTGAACGCAGGTATTGGCTTGCACTACGGCACGGTCGTCGGCGGCGTCCTAGACAGCGGATGTCATAGCGAGTTCACGGTGATCGGTGATGCGGTTAACGTCGCCCAACGCTTGGAATCGTTGGCCAAATCATTCGATGCGCCACTCGTCGT
>NZ_LWBS01000149.1 GCF_001652265.1 Rhizobium leguminosarum | reverse complement strand
CGAGGCTTCGGCCCGGCCGGTTACCCTGCCAAGCCGCTCGTCAGCTACCAGACCTATCGACAATTATCTGGGTGGAACCTTCCTCCACTGGTGTTACGCGCCGTCGGGGCGCACTGAGAGATGCGGGTTAGGCCGGCATCAGATCGCGAACCACTGCCGTCGTGCATCATCGGGCCATGACACCAAAAAAGAAGGTGTTCTGAACATAGAGCATTATTCGGACTTCACGGACACGAGAGCAACCGGCGTTGTTGCGTGGATCACCCGTCGACTGATATTGAGCGGTTGTTTTCAGTCTCAAGTTTTCAGTCTCCTGATCGGGATTTCGAATGCTGCACACGTTCAATGCCGCTCGGCGGGACAAGATTGCCAAGCAGAAATATCAAGTGACGAATTGGCCGGCATATAATGAAAGCCTGCGTCAACTTGGTGATTTGACCATCTGAGTGAAGGATGAGGCGCTGTCTTTAGTCGGCCCTGAACAACGCTTAAGCGATTGAAGCTTTTAGGTATCGAGATGGCGGCGAAGTATCCGATTTTGCAATGCGCGTTGCGGCTGTGGTGATCGCAGGGCACCTTAAAGTTAACCGACGGCTGATGAAGATGTGCGTACATGGGCCATGTCAGAAGTTGCTCGTGATCCGCTTTATCGTCGCCACCGCTTTCCCGCTGAGATCATTGCGCAGCGGGCGATGTCACGTTGTTTGATCAAGGTCGGAACAGGGCGCTTGTCTGAGACGTCAGGCGGTTGCGCCGGTCACGGCTTTCCACTGCGCCATGCGCGGATCCGATGGATGTGGATGGCGAGAGCTGCGCTTTTCTGGTGCGGGGGGACGAAGAGATTTCGGAGTGCCGAAAAGATCGATATGAACCGTTGCAAGCCGCCGACGGATCGAAATCCCTGCATCATCCGCTCCCGTTTTCGAAGCGGCACGTGAGAATTCTCGGCCCGATTGTTCAGGCCCTTGTGCGATCGATGTTCGACGGCGGGCATCACCTCCCGTCTTGCAGCACCAT
>NZ_LWBS01000148.1 GCF_001652265.1 Rhizobium leguminosarum | reverse complement strand
CCGACTTCCATGCATTGCAGCAGGCTGACATGATCGAGCTCGCTGCCGCAGAAGCTGTGCACCGTGCCGGCGAGCTGCGGAAAGCTCTTCATGTAGCCGCTCTTTTCGAAGAAGGCGCGGTTCATGCCGGGCGGAAAGCGCATGGCTTCGGCACCATCGGCGCCGCCGAACGTGTCGATCAAGCGCTCGAAGGCGGCGATCACGTCTTCGAACTGGCCGCTGCGGCCGTAGAGCCCGTCGATGCCGGTATCGATCAGCAGACCGGATTCGAAAAGCCGGTCCAGAAACGAGGTCTGCATATCCATGACTGTCACCCCAGTAGGCTAGTGTCCTGCTTATGGACAAGAAGCATGCTCGACGTGTTGCCGAGGATGCGATCGTTCGAGATCATGAGTTGTGCGGAATGCGCGTCGCGCAGATGGCGTCCAAGGCTGAAGGGCGTACCGTTCTTGTAGCCCATGATGCCGCAGATCAGCATCGCATGGTTGACGATCTCCAGGATGGTCTCGGACGAGGCGATCTTGACGTTGTTCATCGCCACCGCAAATCCCATCGAAGACAACCTGTCGGCATCGGCCTTGGCATCCTCATAGGCCTTGAGGCCGGCAACCACGTTGGATTTCACCATCTGCAGCAGGTTCGAAACCTCGGCGAGGCGCAGCGCGCCCGGCGGCTGGGCATCCGGCGCCTTGCGGGCAGCGGCGCGCACGAAAGCCTGGGCGCGCACAACGGCGTCGACGGCGATGCCGTACCAGACGCCGCTCCACAAGAGGTGCGAGGAAGCAAGCATGGATTGCGCCGCGATCTCCGCGAAAGGTTTCGGCAGGATCTGGCAAGCCGGCGCTTCGCCCTTGAACAGGAAACCGTCGGAGCAGGTGCCGCGCATGCCGAGCGTATTCCAGACATGCGTTTTCTCGAGCGTGTACTGGTCCTTGAGGAAGGCCGTCAGTACCTGATCGGAGGAAGCCGCCTGCGCGTGGGCACGCGAGGTGATGAGAATGGCGTCGGCGTGCGAGCCGTAGGAAATGAC
>NZ_LWBS01000147.1 GCF_001652265.1 Rhizobium leguminosarum | reverse complement strand
AGCCAAGGAAGAGACGGGTCACGCCGCCTCCTCCTCGTCGAGTTCCGGCTGCAAGGAATGCAGGTAGTCGACGGCGCGCTGAGCATGTGCTGCTGCGGAAAAGATGGCGCGTTTGTCGTTGCCCAGAACCTTCAGCCAGCCATCGAGATAGCGTGCGTGGTCGGGGCGTGGTTCGAGCTCTGGGACGATGCCGAGATCGGCGCAGAGAAACGAGCTGCCGAGTTCGGCAATGAGCTCCTCACGGGCGCGATCGCTCCGGTCTTTCGAGTAGCGGCTGAGATCGCGATCAAGCCTTTGCGGCGCGCCGGTCCAATGCGTCATCTCGTGGCTGAGGACGGCGACATAGGCGGCGTCGTCCCGGAAGGCATCCAGGCATGGCATCTGGATGTAGTCACGCTGAGGGGCATAATAGGCAGCCGATCCTCCGTGCCGGATCAGGGCGCCGGTATTGGCAAAGAAGCGGCCGGCATCGCCGATGCGGCTCAGCGGATCTTGGACAGGTGCGACGTCGTCAAAGCGGCCATTAAGACCGGCGACCTGATCGGTGTTGAATACCGTGTAGGTTTTCAGGAACGGAATATCCTGTTCGACCTCGGTGCCCATCTCGGTCGTCTCGGTGCGGATGAACGAACTGGCGAAGACGACGGTTGTGCCGGTTTCGCCCTTGCGAACGGCGCCGCCGAGTTCGATTGCCTGGCGAAACGTCATCCATCTTGATGAGACAAAGCCACGGGAGATGGCCTCGGACCAGAGGAGCAGGACGTTGATCCCGGTGTAGGGTTGACCGTTGTGGCGCAGTGGCCGGCTGACCTCACTTGCCGCATGTCCCGTCGTCCAGGGTTTGGTCCATGGCCGCACGCCCTGTTCGAGATCGGCGATGACCCTGGCGGTGATGCGGCTGTAGATATCGGATCGTTGATTGGATTGCTGCCTGCTCATGTCTGAACCTCCGTTTCGAGGTCGCGGCCATCGCGACCTGCTACGGCGGTCCGAAAGCCGGGCTGCAAGTGCTGCCTGCACCCGCAGGGCCGCAACGC
>NZ_LWBS01000146.1 GCF_001652265.1 Rhizobium leguminosarum | reverse complement strand
CTAGAGCACGTCCATTTTAATCGGGGTCATATCCGGCTGCTGCGAAGTAGTTTGCACATTCCTGCGGTTTGAAGAGCGTGACGATTTTGCCGACGGTATCCCACAAGGCGTCAACGGAGCGCTCGGCTCTTGCGCGCAGAAGCGCTTTAAGTTTGGAAAAGGCCATTTCAATGGGGTTAAAGTCGGGACTGTAGGGCGGGAGATAGAGCAGCCTGCCGCCAGCAGCTTCGATGGCCTGGCGGATACCATCGGCTTTGTGAGCCGGCAGGTTATCCATGATGACAGTATCACCCGAACTGAGCGTCGGCACGAGAACCTGTTCGACGTAGGCCAAGAATGCCGCACCGTTCATCGGGCCGTCGAGAACCATCGGTGCCGTCATGCCGGAAAGCCTGAGCGCGCCTGTAAAGGTCGTGGTTTTCCAGTGTCCGTGGGGAACGGCCGACCGGCAGCGTTGTCCGCATAGGGATCGCCCGCGCAGTCGAGCCATCTTCGTGGAAAGACCGGTCTCATCGATAAAAACCAGTTTGGCGGGATCGAGATCGAGCTGGCCATCAAACCATTCCTGACGCCGGCTCAAAAGGTCGTCTCGCTCCTGCTCCAGTGCATGTGCGGTCTTTTTTTAAAGGTCCAGCCCCGCTTGCGGAGCCACACGTCAAGAGCACTACGGCCGATCGATACGGATTTATCCGTGCTCAGGCGCAGGACCATCTCGTTGAGCGTGATGTCCTTCTCCACATCGATCAAGCCGATGATAAATGCCTCATGCGCATCCAGCCTGGAGCCAGAACGTCGGCCTTGTTTGCCTGCGGTCAATTGACCCTGTCGCGCATTGGCGATCCAGGCAATGGCCGTCGAAATCCCAATCCCAAACCGCGCCGCCGCCGAGCGTGCAGACATCCCGTCTGCAGAAGCCGCCAGAACACGGCTGCGAAGATCATCGCTTAATGCACGTGACATCCCTATCTCCCTGATTCGAAGGCAGCGAATCACGGCAAACAGCGACTGTCATCTCAATTCCGATTCCGCGTTCAACGGACGCGCTCTA
>NZ_LWBS01000145.1 GCF_001652265.1 Rhizobium leguminosarum | reverse complement strand
CTGGCGCGCCAACTGCCGTCAATCACTTTTGGCAGAACGTCCTCGAGTGAGTTCGAATCTTCGATAAAGGCGATGCTACCGTCTCGGTCGACAATGAACGCCTGTGGCAGATGGAAAGTCAGGCTAGCTTCCAGCCAATGCTTAGCCATTTCGCCTGAGTGGTCGAACGCGATCCGTATGTTCGTATTCGGGAGCCATTTGGTTACCCATGCGTCCACCTGAGCTCGGGCCTCGTCAGCCGTTGCAGCTTCCTTATTTGCTGCGACCCCGATGACCTCAACTCCCATGTCGCTGTATTCCTCCTGCAGCTGCGCCGCGTCGGACAGCGCCGGCCCGCAAGGTCCGCAGGTAGTCGAAAAGAACTCAAGGATGTATATCTTGCCGGGCTGGAAGTTGGAAAGCGGATCGCCGCGCAGCCAGTGCTGCACGTCGATCAACGGGGCTGGAGAGCCGCTATTCAAACTAGAGGTCATGTTCTTCTTCTCCACAGTGTTTTCCCCCGCTTCGTGCGCCAGGAATGAGCGTGTTAAGGATCAAGTCGAGTTGCTTCGAGTTCACAACGCGGCGCGCGTTCCATCTGTTGGACAATAGACGCCGGTGATCTCGTCTTCTGAAATGGCTTCTGCGGGTGCGGGCCGACAGTATCCTTCTTTTGGGAGAGCGCCGATGTCCCCGTCGTGACAGGACGACGCCCACTTGATGCAGATGGAGCAGGAGCGACGACGTCGAGGGTTTACTCGCCGGAGACGCCGAAGATGTCCTCGACCCCCTCGTTCTCAATCGCCGAGCAAGGAGGTCGGACCCCTTGACCATGCGCGGATTCTCAAAATGTGCCATAATTGCCTAATGACGTGTTTATATATGCATTTGGCTTTTAAACCGTCATGACGCTATATGATCGTTATCCAGACCCGTCAACAGTTAATAAGCTGCCGCGCCAACAAACTTACCGGCTCCATCGGAAGGCCGTGCCTCATTGAATTTTCTCTTAGTGAAGGCGCAGCGAGACAATTTCCTCAGCGATCCGCTCCGCGGTCCGGCGTGGGCACG
>NZ_LWBS01000144.1 GCF_001652265.1 Rhizobium leguminosarum | reverse complement strand
GACGACGTCGGAACGCATTCAGCGCCATGGCGGGATGTCCCGAATAGGCAACGAAAATACAAAATAACCTCCGAAAAGCTCGGAGACTGATGAACCAGCTTGGAGGACAAGATGCACTGGATTTCCAGATTATTTGCAACGGGTGCCGTTTTGGCGTTGGCGTCCATAGCCCTCGACGGCTTCGCCCAGTCGGTCGATGCCAACCTGGCAATCAACAGGCCGGACGAGGCGTCCTGGCGTTTCCTCGCTTATGTCGCTGCTCCCGTCGCGGCGACGCCTGGCAAGGTTTTGTTCGAAACATGGGCTTCGAACGAAGATACATTCACCCCGCACCCGGTTTTCCCGGGCGCCAAAGGTGACCCGTCCTGTGGACAGTCGGGTGCGGTCGCTGCAGCGGCGGAAATCCCCACTCCCGTGGCCAGCCCAAAAATACTGAGTCTTCCAGCCCTCCAGCAGTTGGCTCCGATGGGCCTCGTCCCGCATGGGTCGCCCGACGGGAGCGAAGAAGTTCGCCGCAACCAGGCGACTTTCGATTACATCGTTTGCAACCAGCTCTTTACCAAGGCCGGTCTGCGATCCTTCTATAATGCCGGCCGGCCGATCTCAGCTCCTGTCGGCGCCATGGAAGTCAAGGCAAATTGGGTACCAGCCGATGAGGTCGATAGCGCCGATTATTATGTTAGCGAGGCACCTGACGGGAAGAAATACGCGCTAATCGCCATGCATATCAGCAGTAAGGTGCTGCCAAACTGGACCTGGACGACGTTCGAGCACCAGAACAATCCAGGCCGTTGCGATTATACCGGATGCCATGATGCCTATGGTGCGGTTGTCGCCGACGTGGACGCGAATGACGCCCTTGATCAGACCTACAGCGACTGCGCAAAGAACGATGCACTGAAAGCCATGATGAGATCTGCAGGCCTTCCACCCGTGTGGGAACATTACTGCCTGAAGGGCAGCCAGACCAACTTCGTCTCGGCGACCGGCTTGCCGACGCATCTTGGCAATTCGGTAACGGAGGCCGGATTCGCCGACACTTCGTCCTGCATCACCTGCCA
>NZ_LWBS01000143.1 GCF_001652265.1 Rhizobium leguminosarum | reverse complement strand
CGATCATCCGCATCAATCCAAGGCTAGCCGCAGGCCTAGACATAGATCCTCACATTCAGAGAAGTCGTATGTCCGAAATACCCTGCCCAGCATCAGCAGCGCCAGATGGGGTCTCCTTGCCGCTTACGAAGAAAATGTGCAAAGCGGCGCAAAACGACGAGCGCCCTCAGAGCGCGTGTCGTACTTCTCGTCGTACCGTGGCTATTGCGCCTCCCTCACCTAGCCCTAAATCAGCACCCTCTAATCCTTGCGAAAATTCACGAGGCGCATAAATTCAATCTATCAGATGGCTTTTGCTGGTGACCACGGATGTACTGGCACCGTGCTGACGCAATCAAAGAAGGGTCGGCGCGAGCATTCGCCCGGCCCTTTCTTTTTATCCAAGACCATTCTGTGGCTACTGCCGATAGTCCCCATCCCTGCCCTCAATCTCCTGGCAGCGCAGCTCGTGAGGCCGAAGGCGCACTGTGGGGCGCCAATGTTGGTGTCCGTGGCACTGCCGACTAAAAATCGAAATACACGGTCACACCTGACCGACGACGGTAGGGGTAATAGTCGCGATAGCCGTAATAGTCGCGGCTGCTGTAATAGTTGCGACTGCCGTAGTACCGCGGACGATAGCACGAGCCGTAATACCGGCAGTCGCGGTAAGCGTACCGGTCTCTCTTCCAGTGGCCATACGCGTGTCCATTACCGTGGCGACGGTGTTTGATCTGCTCGACGTCGGGGGTGTGCATATGTACTGCGTTCGGCACGACGATCGGCGCGGCGTTTAGCGGCAGGGCGAAAGATGCAGACAAGACAATGGCTGCAAGTGAGGAAAAAAGCATCTTCATCGGCGCATCCTTTCAGGCTGCGATTCTGGGTTAATAAGCATTAACCTCCGATGAACGGCTGCGCGCTTCCAGAATAACACCAGCCGGCGCGCCGCTGGTTTGGTCGCGGGTGGTGATCGCGCCGGCGCTTGTGTGGGTGGGTGGAATGGTCGCGTTGACTACCATCCGTCCGCGATGAGGCGATCCCCGATGAAGCCCGCGATGATGGAGACGCCAAGCTCGTTGAGGTGCAGGGAGTCTATGCTTCCGCCAGTGTCGAACTCAGGGCACCACTAACGTAGTCCCCAGCGTAAGCCGTGCCATCCTGGTAGGGCTGACCCGGTGCCTGCAACGCGATCAACATGCCGACCGCGAGCATCCAGGCATGGACGGCCTTCCGATTGAGAGGGGATGAAGAGGCTCGATAGCAATGAGCCTTCGCAACGCGTCACTCGAAAACCTCTGCACCCCCGCCCAGATCAGCCTGCGTTGCTCGGTACAGGCGTGTTGAGCAGCTGCTGCTCCCACAGGTACGCGATGCCGCTACCAGCGGCATGCTGCTTGAGCACCTCCGTCAACTCTGCGGCGTGCTCGGTCCGGGCCCAGTCGCGCTGCCATTCGGACGCCAGCGCCAGCCAGGTCATCATGTTCGCGCCAGCCGCGATCATGCGCTGGATGGCAACCCCGTGGGCTTCGACCGACGTGCCGCCCGACGCGTCGGTGATGACAGTCACATCCCAGCCTTCGCCGAGCGCCTGGATCACCGGCATCGCGACGCAGATTTCGGTCCACAGGCCGGCGATGATCAGCTGCTTGCGGCCCGTCGCCTTGACCGCGTCCACAACCTTCCGATCCTCCCAGGTGTTGATGAACGTCCGGTCGATCACCTCCTGGCCCGGGAACACGTCGGTGATTTGCGGAAAGAGGAGCCCGCCCCGATCGGCGATCACGCTCGTCAGGATGGTAGGAACACCAAAAGCCTTGGCGGCCTTTGCCAAGGCGGTCGAATTGTTGACCACTGCATGCGGATCGTGGCTGTTCAGGTTCGCGAGCTGGTAGGGCTGGTGGTCGATCAGAACGAGTACCGAATCTTCGGGACGAAGAAGCGAAGCAAGGCCATTACGAAAGGTCATTATTACTTCCTTTGCTGCCGCCCATGAGCGGCATTGGTTTTGCGGGAGACATGCGCCAGGGGCGACGTTGCCTGGAAGCAGTATTGCCGTTCCTACTCGAGATGCGGTAGCACCCTTTTATGGCAAGCTGTGTCGCGAAAAGGGGAACGCTAATGGACATCGAAGAACTGCAGACCTTCGTGGAAGTGGCTGATGCCGGGGGAGTTTCGCCGGCTGCGCTCCGGCTCGGCGTCTCCAAGTCAATCGTCAGTCGGCGGCTCTTCCGGCTTGAAGCGGAACTTGGTGTCCAGCTTCTTGCACGGACCACCCGGGGCGCCGCTCTCACCGAAGCTGGGGCCACGTTCCGAGATTATGCGGCGAGAGTCTGCGCCGAGATCGACGTGGCGAGGGAAACAATCCTCCCCGCCGGTGACCTTCGCGGCCGCTTGCGAGTTGCCGTGCCGCTTTCCTTCGGCCAAACTCATTTCGCTCCCATCCTCGCCGAAATGGCGCGCCGCCACCCACAGCTCCACATCCACACGTGCTACAGTGACCGCTTCGTCGATCTCATCACAGAGGGTTATGATTGTGCGATACGGGTTGGCTATCTTCAGGACTCCAACTTGATCGCAAGACGCGTCGGACCACTCTATGGGAAGCTCGTCGCCAGCCCGGACTACATCAAGGCGCATGGGTCGCCCGAGACGCCGGAGGAACTCGTCGCTCATGAGGCCCTCATGCAGGGCAACGAAGCCTGGCAACTCATGGATGGCGACAAGATCATCACGGTTCGTCCGCAGGGGCGCTTTAAGGCCGACAACGGCCCTGCTCTAGTCGCCGCCGCGGCAGCAGGGCTCGGGATCGCTTACCTGCCCGATTGCCTTACCCATGAATTTATAACCTCCGGCGCGCTTGTGCCGGTCATGACGCATTATCCACCACCCCCGGCGGCTGCATATGTCATCCGCCCGCCAGGTCAGCATCCCGCACGAAAGATACGGGTCCTCACCGAATTGCTGATTGAGTATTGCGAACCGGCTCCGCACCTCACGTCTGCTCCTTTCCGTTGACAATGAGATGATATACAGGCTGCAGCAGGACGCGACCGCCATTAACTTAAGAATGGGGTCGGGCGGCAGATTGACGTCACGTCGCTGCCACGAGATCACGTGGCCGTCCTCTGGTCGGCGTCGCGAAGACGTCCAGACATGACATCGCGACAAGGGGAACGACTGTCACAGCAGCACCTCAAGTCTTCAAGTTTCCAAATTTGAGATGCCCGGTGTCTTAAGCGGCCCAACAAGCGCGAGGCTCTTTTTATGATCGTTCAAGCTTGCATCAACGGCGCACGTCCGAGCGATTTCCATCCGCTCCTTCCCCTAACGATCGATGCCATGGTGCGCGATGCCGCGGCTTCGGTCGCTGCCGGCGCCGCGGAGCTCCACGTTCATGCGCGCGGAGCCGATGGCAAGGAGAGCCTTGCCGCCGTCGACGACACGGTCGTTGCGATTCGCCGCGTCTGTCCGGGAACGCTGATCGGCGTCTCCACCGGCGCCTGGATCGAAGGTGATCGGGAGAAAACGCGGGAAGCCATCCGCCGCTGGTCTGTCCTGCCGGATTATGCGTCGGTGAACCTGTCGGAGGACGATGCGCCTGGCGTGATCCAGCTGCTCCGGCAGAAGGGCGTCGGCATTGAAGTCGGGCTGGCATCGGTCGCCGATGCGCAACGCTACATCAGCCGCGAAGATCATGACCGGGTCTTTCGCGTGCTCATCGAGCTCGATGACGAACAGGATCTGCAGCGCGCAAGCGATATCGCGGACGGCATCATCAAGGCGCTCAGGGATAGCCGGATCAATCGACCCATTCTTCTGCACGGTTTCAACGGCACCGTCTGGCCCTTCGTCAGGTTGGCGCGCGAGCGGCGCTACTCCACCCGTGTCGGACTGGAAGATGGCAAGCACCTCCCGGATGGGACGATTGCGAGCGACAATGCTGCGCTGGTCACTGCGGCCGTTGCGATCTTCCGTGGCCACTCGATTTGATCCCGATATGTCGGAGGCCAGGCGGCAGCCCGGATTCTCTTCGGCGCGCCATCGAGGCCGGCATCGTCAAAGCGTAGAATGTTCGAAATACGGGCCAGCGATGCGGCCAAAGTGCACGAAGGTATGGAAGGGCGCCGAACGCACGGTTCAATTATTCTCATTCCATGATGCCAATGCGGCCTCGTGAAGCCGGATGCCCTGGTCGAAATCACGACCATCGCTCATATCGGCAGATAAGCGGAACGCGGCCGACCTCAGTTGATGATTCGCCGGGCAGCCCTCACTAGAAGTACGCGTATATCAGGACGCCAATAGAACCCCAGAAGATAAGCGGCGTCAGTATCATCCCCGCAACGATCATTTTAGTCATAGCAAAAACTCCGAACACCTCCACACATGGCGCAGGAAGCTATCGCATTAACCGAGAGTCGCTATGGGCATGAAGTCCGGGATGGATCGGACCTTGGTCCGAGCTTCGCTCGCGCGGGCTAACCGAAAGCGTTCAGCCGGTCGATGAAGCGCCCCTTCTGAGCGTGGCGTTCATGGATCGAATGCAGGCGGCGGATGAAATCTGCAGTGCCGCCATTTTGTTCGGCGATCGTCTTCAGGTCGGCGAGCAGGCTGGCGGCCTTGTCATAGCCGGAAGCGTTGCGGCGCTCGATCTCGGTCTCGATCTCGCGCCAGACAGCATCGCCCCGCTGGATGATCGCATTGAGCCGCGCGCGGCGGGCGCGGGCCTCTTCTGCCTCCTGCTTTTTTCGTTCTGCCGCCAGCCGCTCGTTTTCCTTGCGCTCGCGGATATGCGGATATGGCGAATCTCGCCGGCATGGGTTTGCAGTTCCGCGACCGTGGGCGGGGCGGCGTCCGGTTTGGCTGCGGGGGCCACGGCGGAGAAGCTGCGGGCCTCGCTCGGCGACATGCTGATCCATTGTCTCTTGCCCGCAATATCCTCAGCCCATATTCATTGCTACCGAACTTTACCCTGCGAATTAGGCTGGATAATAGAATAGCAAACCACTGAAAAAGCGGGCAGCGACGATGAAATTAGGCTGGCAACCACGGAAATGGCTCGAGAAAAAGAGCAAGCGCGGTAACCGCGGCTACCCCATGGGTACGATTGCCTATTATGGGCCTGACAACAGCCGGGCCAGCAAGGCCGCTGTCAGCATCATGCCGGCGCTGCATGCGGATCCCCTCGATCTGCGCCGATGGTTTGCCGAAACCGGCGATCTCAGGACGGACGAGACCGTTATCGCCGAAATCGCCGCATTCCTGCGCGAAAATGAGGTGAAATCGGTGGTGATGGCGGAAGGAATCATCGGGTGCCCCCACGAGGAGGGAATCGACTATCCTGTCGGCGAGGCCTGCCCGGAGTGCTCATATTGGAAGGGGCGAAACCGCTGGACCGGCAAGCTCGAGTCCAGTTGAATTCCCGCTGGACTATGCTCGCATATTCATACGGGCGCTAATTATGCGCCTTCGCAATTGGTTCGGCGGCGGTAAGTCCCGGCCGCGATGGCGAGTGCCGCAGCGATCAACACTGCTGCGACAGCGAAGGTGATCCGCATGCCTGAGGCAACGGCTTCGGGATGCCCCGCAGCGACATCGGATGTGCCCGAGGCAAACGCGAAGACGGCGCCCATCACGGATGCGCCGGTGATCAGCCCGAGATTTCGCGACAGATTGAGCATGCCGGAGATGACGCCCCGCTGGTCGGCGTGGACATCCGCCATCACGGCGGTGTTGTTGGCCGCCTGGAACAGTTGATAGCCGGGTGTCAGCATGGCAATTGCGGCGATGTAGCCTGATATCCCGGGGAGCACGGCCATGGCGATGGAGCCTGCTGCCATGGCGACGAGCCCTGCGACAACCACGAAGGACGCGTCCAGACGATCGACCAGGCGGCCGGCCGGGACACCGCTCACGATGGAGATGACAGGGCCGATCGACATGACGATGCCGACGAGAGCCTGATTGAGCCCGAGCGCATGGGAGAGGTAGAATGGCGCCACCACCAGCGTCGCCATCATCACAGTCGAAACCAGCATGTTCATGGCCAGGCGGGCGGTGAGCACGCGATTACGGAACACCGTCACCTGGATCAACGGCGATGCCGCTCTCGCCTCGGCGAAGACGAACAAACCGGTGCCGAAGACGGCGGCCGAGACCAGAGCGATATTCAGCAGCCCAAAGCGGCCGTGCCCGATTGTCATCGCCAGCGCATAGGCCGAAAGCGTCAGCGCAAGCAGCAGCGTGCCCGCCATGTCGAAGCCGGCTCGATCCGTCCTCACCCTGCCGGTATCGGCGGGTAGATGGCGATAGGCAAGAACGAAGGTCAGAATGCCGACCGGCACGTTGACGAAGAAGATTGCCGGCCAGCCGAGCCCGGCGATCAGGAGGCCGCCGAGCGAGGGCCCAAGAGCGGTACCGATCGCCGACATCGTTCCGAGCAGCCCCATGGCGCTCCCTGCCTTCGCCTTCGGCACCGTTTCGCCGACAAAGGCCATGGTCAGAGCCATCATGATGGCCGCACCCAGGCCCTGCACAGCGCGCGCGGCAATCATCAGCCATAGTGTCGGCGCGAGGCCGCAAAGGACCGAGGCCAGCGTGAAGAGCAGGATGCCCATGAGCAGCAGCCGGCGGCGGCCGGTGATGTCACCGAGCCGCCCGACGCCGACGATCAGAGTGGTGATGGCAAGGAGATAGGCGAGCACGATCCACTGGACGTCCCGAAAGGCGGCACTGAACGCCTGCGCCAGGCTCGGCAGGCCGACATTGGCGATGCTGGTGCCGAGCGACGGCAGCAACATCGATAGGGAAAGGCTGGCAAGGGCCCGGCGGACAGAGGGTGCCTGTTCGGCGACTGTCTCGCCTTGCGCTGCAACGATCGATTTCACCCGTGAACTCCGTTTTCCCTCAGCTCCCCGAATGGAACTGATGAAAACCTAGTCCTCTGCTTGATATGGCGGAAGGCGCACGATTTGCACTTCATTCATGCGTTTGGCGCCACATCAGGATGAAACCGTGTTATACCTGATGCATGTCGACAGCCGATCTCAACCTGCTTGTTACCCTTGATGTGCTGCTTGCCGAAGGCAGCGTTGCGCGTGCGGCGCAAAGGCTGCGGCTCAGCCCGTCGGCGATGAGCCGGGCCTTAGCGCGATTGCGCGAAACGACCGGCGATCCGCTGCTGGTGCGCGCCGGCCGCGGCCTCGTCCCCACGCCCCGCGCGCTCGAACTGCGCGAGCGGGTCGCCCGGCTCGTTGAGGATGCGCAGGCGGTTTTGCGCCCTGCCGAGGCGCTTGATCTTCAACGCTTGGTCCGGACGTTCACGCTGCGCACCAGCGAAGGCTTTGCCGAGAGCTTCGGGCCTGATCTGATCGCTCTCCTCGGCCGGCAAGCGCCCGGCGTGCGGCTGCGTTTCGTGCAGAAGCCGGACAAGGACAGCACCCCGCTTCGCGACGGGACCGTCGATCTGGAAACCGGCGTCGTCGGCTCGACGACCGGTCCGGAGGTGCGGGCGCAGGCCCTGTTTCGCGATCGTTTCATCGGCGTCGTGCGCTTGGGGCATCCGCTTTGCGAGCGCGAAATGACGCCCTCCCTTTATGCCGCCGGCCAGCACATCTATGTCTCGCGTCGGGGGCTCGACAAGGGACCGATCGATGACGCCCTGAACGCGCTCGGGCTGGAACGGCAGATCGTCACCATCGTCAGCGGTTTTTCCACGGCGCTGGCGCTTGCCCGGACCTCCGATCTGATCGCCAGCGTGCCTGAACGGCACACCGGAACCTTACGCCAGGGAATGCATAGTTTTCCCCTCCCCGTCCCGACGCCTGACATCGCGGTCTCATTGCTCTGGCACCCCAGGATGGGTGCCGATCCGGCGCATCGCTGGCTGCGCGGCTGCGTTCGGGACGCCTGCGCGGGGGTTGATTAAAGGCTCGCGCAGGATCTGAGGTCAGGTCGATTGATCCGTTCGTGTGGTTGACTATCCCGCGTCGCCATGATTTCCCGTCGGGATCACCAAGCGGGGACATTATGACCGACATCATTGTAAAGGACAGCAACGGAAGCCAGCTTCACGACGGCGATTCCGTAACGCTCATCAAGGACCTCAAGGTCAAGGGAACCTCCGAGACGCTGAAGCGTGGAACGCTGGTCAAGGGATTCGCCTGACGGTCAATCCGGGCGAGATCGAGTGTAGCACCAAGCAGGTCAAAGGCCTCGTGCTGAAAACCGAATTTTTGAAGAAGGCATAAAATTTCCCTCGCCCGCGATCCCGCGATCAGTCGGCTTTCACCGCCTCCTGCGGTACTTCCTCGGTGATCACCTCGAAACGGGAGAGCGTTGCCGGACCGAAGGCCGTCGACATGGCGACGTCGGTGGCGTCGCGGCCGGTCGCCATCAGGATCCGGCCGATCCGCGGCGTGTTGTGGCGGGCATCGACCGTATGCCAGTGACCGCCGAGAAACACCTCGAACCATGCGCTGAAATCCATCGGATTGGGATCGATCGGAACGCCGATATCGCCGAGATAGCCCGTGCAATATCTGGCCGGGATATTCATGCACCGACAAAGCGCGATGGCGAGATGGGCAAAGTCGCGGCAGACGCCCGCCTTGTCAGTGAAGCCGCCATGCGCGGTCCTGAGGACGTCGGCCTTCAGGTAATCAAAGGTGATGTGGTCATGAACGAAATCGCAGATCGCCTGGACGCGCGCCCAGCCGAGCGGCGTCGACGAGAACCTGGCCCAGGCGAAATCCGCAAGCCTGTCGGTGTCGCAATAGCGACTGCCGAGCAGGAAGACCAGCACATCGTCGGGCAGGTCATTGATTGCGTGCTGGAGAGCATCGTCGGGAACGATGTCGGGTTGGCCGCTGTCGTAGATCTCGAATTCCGTGGAGATCGTCGTCAGTCCCGGCGGGGCAACGATCCGGCTACAGGCATTGCCGAATACATCGGTATAGCCCCAGGCCTCGATCGGCCGGTCGAATGTCAGGATTTGGTCGCTGAGAAGATCGGCACGACGGGAGGGGTGAATATTGAGGACGAGCAGCATCGGCGTTGGCTGCATGCATTCGTAGCCCAGATGAAACCCGGCGCGTATCTTCATTGTGGCTTCCTTGTCGCGTCTCTGCTTTGGCAGAGGTGAGTAGGGAACGCTGATCGCGCGACCCGGTTCCCGTAAGCCCGGGACCGTCACCGCATGGCTAGCCATATGGCCTTGTGGTGACGTTCACCTGCACTGTCATGCTGTCGAAATCCTTCCCATCCCCGTCATAACTGCCGCTCAACGGGACTGCCTGGCGCGGATCGCGGGCAACGGCGACACGAATGAGATCGCGGTTGCCGACGATCCCGTTGGTCGGATCGAACTCCGTCCAGCCGGCGCCCGGAAGATAAATCTGGCACCATGCATGCGTGGAGCCGCCGCCGAGCACGGTGGAGCCGTCCCGGTCGGGAACATAGACATAACCCGTGACGAACCGTGCCGCGAGGCCGAGGACGCGCGCCGCCTCCATCATCAGAAGCGCGAAATCCCGGCAGGTGCCGGAACGAAGCTGCAAGGTCTGGACCGGCGTCTGCGTCCCATGTTCCTGGCGCCGCGCATAGACGAAGCTTTCCCGAATGGCGTAACAGAGCGTCATCAGCAGGTGCCCGGTTTCGGTCGGACGCCCAAGGCGCACGAACTGGCGCGCCCAGCGTCCGACCTCGTCGTTCGGATCTGGATAATGGCGCTGCATCGCCGGCGTCAGATCGGCAATCTCATCCTTGTCGTAGGAGAATGGATAGGTCAGGGCCTCCTCGTCCACCTTAAGATCCAGAGCGACCTGGGGCGTATGATCGAGCGTGATCCAGGTTTCGAAACGAAGCTCGGACGCCGGCCTCGAAATATCGACGAGCGCCACGCAATTGCCGAAAACATCGTGGATCCAGCGCACATGATTTTCCTCAGGATAGATCGTCAACGACGCTTCGATCAGCCGCTGATCGAAACTGTCGCGCGGTCGGAACATCAAGCGATGCTCGCCGAATTCGACCTCCCTGACGTAACGATAGGACGTGATGTGGCGGACGGAGAAAATCGTCATAGGCCGCCGTCCGGTAATCTGTTCACTTTGCTGCTCCAAGGCGGCGATGCCGCCTCTCCTCTGCGGAAGCGCCCTGCCCGCTTCTCCGCTCATCCCGATTTCTTGTCATATAAGCACGTTCGAAAGATTGCTATTGTATCTTCACCGATCGGCGGCGGGGCCGTCCAACCTATAAGAGGATAACATGCATATCATCTGGGACGTTCTGACGCTTCTGCTGACAATCGGCTCGCTCTATGGCGGTCGCGAATACCGGATTATTCGCGCCCGTGCCCGCGCTCAAAACTGGGGCAACTTCTGACCCGATCCAATACCATTGATTCGATCCCGGTATCTCTGATTCGATTCCGAATCATGGTCGCATCGGATCGTTGCCGGTCGCAGTTACGTCGAATGACGTAAAGCCACACGATTAAGGAAGTGCTTTATTAGTGGAGGCGGAGTCTATCCGTCCATTCTCCCTGTTATCCTAAGCCCGCCTCACCCCAGGCGGGCTTTTTTATTCCGTCGCCTGCATCACTTCTTGGCGCCGGCGGAAAGCACCCGATGTGTCGCGTTGTCCATTGCGTGGCTCGCTTCCTGTCCATCCTTCTTCAGCCCGTATGCGGTATTGCCGCAGCCCGAAAGTGTCAGCAGGCAGATGCAGGCGATGGCGATTGCAGCTTTTGACATGAAGTGTTTTCCCCGGATTGGATGGCGTTTCAGAGCATGACGCCAAAAGTGTGAGCCGTTTCGGACGACATCATGCTCTAACTCTTAATTTAGAACAGGATTTTAGGCTGACTGGGCCTAAAATCATCCTGTTCTAGGAAAGATGACGCATTCTTCGGCAAAATCAATCCGCAGGTAACAGGCGCGAACTGGCGGCATGGAACCCCGCGACGCCGCAGGCGTTAATGGGAGCTATCAAACCGGGGGTTAACGACAGGGATTACCAGATTGCCTTCGCCGCAACGGCCGCAACGGCGTCTTTCCTCTTCTTCATGCTGATCGTTCACCGAACCTGATTGCCCGCCAGCCGCGTGATCACTGGACTAGCGCCGGCCATTTCCGGCCCGCTTGTCTGCGATCCGCAGAGATTGCATCTTCGGGTGCCGCTGCTTCTGCAGCCAATGTCGACGAGGCGTCGCAGACCGGAAGGCCTGGATCGTAAAGATCGCAGGTAATCGTCAGCTGACAGGGCAAGGCTGTAAAAGAAACGTTTCGTCACCCGAAAGTATTACGGAAACAGTGAATGTATTTAGTTTTAACTAATTGCCATCCTTAACTATCTGTTAACAATATTGTTGCCCTCCGTCAGCTTCCGCTTATGCTTTACGCAAAAGGGGAGAGGAAAGATGTTTAGCAAAAGCTTGATTATGCCGTTCAGCTTCGCAATGCTGGCCATTGCCGGCCTGCTGTTCCAGATTGCCGCCCACGCGCTGTACTCTCCGGTCACCCTGCTGCAGCCGTGAGTCACATAAGATGCTGAACCCGCACGCGATCCCCGTAACTGGGAGTGGAACTTCCTTTCGATTCGTGCATTCTGTGACTCGTTTTGCCAGGAGGGAGATAACCATGGAAAACGCAGGCGTGGGTTGGATTGCAGCTATCATTATCGGCGGTGTCGCTGGATGGCTGGCGGAAAAGGCCATGAGCAGCAGCATGGGTTTGCTCATGAACATATTGCTCGGCATCGTCGGCGCTATCGTCGCTAACTGGATCCTGGGTCTATTGCACATCCAGCCGCTCGCCGGTTGGCTGGGTTATCTGATCACCGGTTTCGTCGGAGCCTGCATCCTGATCGCGATCGGGCGCGTCGTCCGCCGCTGACCCCGGTTGCGACAGCTGACCGGTTGCGAGTGCTGACCGGTCGGCCTCGCTGACATTTCCTTTCAGTGACTGATGCAAACACCAAAAGCCGGGCGTTCATGACGTCCGGCTTTTTTTCATCCTGAATTTCCCGTTCAGCGGCGGCTGAGCATGCCGAACACGTAGGCAATGCCTGCCGTCACCGCGAGTGCCATGAGCGGTTCTTCGCGCACCTTATCGCGCAGCCGTTCCGTCATCAGCGAAGCCTCGTCGGTCACGGCCGACTTCGCCCCCTGCCCCAGCGCCACCACGCTTTCCGTCAGCCGGGCGAGATCGTTGCGAAGGGCTGCGACCTGTGCCGACAGATCGTCTGCTGCTATGTCAGCCTTGACGCGCGCGGCGGTGGATTCGGCGGAAGCGGTTTTCAATTCTGCCATGGTCTGCTCCTGTTTCATGGGATGCCGCTTCAACGAAATGGCGGCCCGAAAGGTTCCGACGCAACCGATCTTTTGTTCGCCGCAAAGCCGCCGCGGCTGAGCGGCCGCCTTGTGCAGCTTTTCGCGCGACAAACCCTTCATTTCCTGTCGGGTTTGTTTTAAGGAACGTCGAATGTCCGCCCGCGCGCGGGTTAATGATACTGCGAGGTTTGCGTTTCTATGTTCCACATCCTGAGAAGAGCCGCTCAGACCTGGGTCGCCAAGCTGCTGATGCTTCTGCTGGTCGCGTCCTTCGGCATCTGGGGCGTCTCCCGGTCGCTGATCACGGGCAGCAACAGCACCACGGTCGTGACCGTCGGCGATCAACATGTGGACGTCAACGAATTCCACCTCGCCTATCAGCGCCAGGTGGCAAGTGTCAGCCAGCAGTTCGGCACGCGCCTCACCCCCGAGCAGGCCCGCGCCTTCGGCATAGAGCAGCAGGTGCTCGCCCAGCTCGTCGCCGGCGCCTCGCTCGACCAACTCGCCGAAGACATGAACCTCGGCCTGTCGCAGGATCGCCTCGCCCAGCTGATCGCCGACGATCCGGCTTTCAAGGCCGTCAACGGCCAGTTCGACCGCGAACTCTTCGTCTCGCGTCTTCGCAATGCCGGCATCCGCCAGGACGATTACATCAAGGAGCGCAGCAAGGTCGCAGTCCGTAGCCAGGTGGTCGATGCCATCTCCAACGGCTTCACGGCGCCGAAGACGCTGGTCGACGCGCTGAAGCTCTATGGCGATGAAAGCCGCAGTATCGATTACCTGCTGCTCACCAACGCCAATATCGAGCCGATCAAGGCGCCCGCCGACGACGCACTGGCGACGTGGTTCGAGGGTGTCAAGCAGCGCTACCGTGCGCCGGAACACCGCAAGCTCGTCTACCTCAGGCTGCAGCCCGCCGATATCGCCGATGCGGCGACCGTCACCGACGACCAGATCCACGAAGCCTTCGACAAGAGCAAGGACACTTATCGCACGCCGGAAAGCCGCACCATCGAACAGCTGACCTTCACCAGCAAGGATCTCGCCACTGCCGCTGAAACGGCACTGAAGAGCGGGACTAGCTTCGACCAACTGGTCTCCGACCAGGGCAAGACGGCAAGCGACGTGCTGCTCGGCGAATTCACCAAGGACAAGGTTCCCGACCAGGCCGTTGCCGATGCCGCCTTCGCGGTTTCGCGCGACGGCGGTACGACGCCTGTCGTCGACGGCTCCTTCGGCCCCGTCATCCTGCGCATCTCCAGCATCAAGCCGGAAACGGTGAAGAGTTTCGATGAGGTCAAGGAGGATATCCGCAAGCAGCTGGCGCTCTCCAACGCCTCTCAGGAAGTGATCAACGTTCATGACCGCATCGAAGATCTGCGCGCGGGCGGTTCCACGCTCGAGGATATTGCCGGCCAGCTGAAGCTCACCGCCGTGGCCGTCGACGCCGTCGATATGACCGGCGCCGACAAGGACGGCAAGGAGGTCAAGGATCTCCCCGCCAAGCAGCAACTGCTCGGCGAAGTCTTCAAGACCGAGGTCGGCGTCGATGCGCCGCCGCTCCCGATCGGCAATGATGGCTATGTCTGGTTCAACGTCCGCGAAATCACGCCGGACCGCGAGCGCCCGGTGGCCGAGGTGCGCGAAAAGGCCCTCGAGGACTGGACGGCGGAGCAGCAGAAGGCCGAACTCGCCAAAAAGGCCGCTGAATTGAAGGCCGAGGCGCAAAAGGGCAAGGCACTTGCCGATATCGCAACGCCGCTCGGTATTGCCGTCGAAAGCAAGAGTGGCATCACCCGCTCCACCGATGATGCGGTCCTCGGCCGCGCCGGCGCCACCGCCGCCTTTTCCGGCCCGGTCGATACGGTCGCAAGTGCTGTCGGCGCCGATCCCTCGACGCAGATCCTGCTGAAGGTCACCGAGGTCAACACCCAGCCGACCGGCGATGTGCTGAACAACCGCGATGCCCAGATCACCGCCATGGCCAATGCCGCCGGCGACGATATTCTCGATCAGATGGTCAACCTGCTGCAGACACAGTACGGGGCGCAGATCAACCAGACGCTCGCCGAACAGGCGACGGTCCGCTAGGAGGCTTTATGACCGATCTGAAGCCGTTCCTGGCCAAGGCCGCAAGCCGCGAGCCGCTGACGCGTGATGAGGCCCGTGCCGCCTTCGACATCCTGATGTCGGGCCAGGCGACCCCCTCTCAAATCGGCGGCTTCCTGATGGCGCTGCGTGTGCGCGGCGAAACCGTCGACGAGATCGTAGGCGCCGTCACCGCGATGCGCTCGAAGATGCTGACCGTCGAGGCGCCGGCCGATGCGATCGACATTGTCGGCACCGGCGGCGATGCCAGCGGCACCTACAACATCTCGACGCTGGCAGCGCTGATCGTCGCCGGCGCCGGTGTTCCCGTCGCCAAACACGGCAACCGGGCGCTGAGTTCGAAATCGGGCGCAGCCGACAATCTGGCAGCACTCGGCGTCAAGCTCGACGTCGGTCCCGAGATCATCTCCCGTTGTATCGCCGAAGCCGGCGTCGGCTTCATGTTCGCGCAGCTGCATCATTCCGCCATGCGCCATGTCGGCCCCTCGCGGGTCGAGCTCGGCACACGGACGATCTTCAACCTGCTTGGGCCGCTCTCCAGTCCGGCCGGCGTGCGCCGCCAGCTGCTCGGCGTCTTCTCGCCGCAATGGCTGGTGCCGCTTGCCGAAGTCATGCGCGATCTCGGCTCCGAATGCGTCTGGGTGGTCCATGGCGACGGCCTCGACGAGATCACCACGACCGGCATTACAAAAGTCGCGGCACTCGAAGACGGCAAGATCCGCACCTTCGAACTCTCACCCGCCGATTTCGGCGTCAGCCCTTGCGTACTCGCCGATATCAAGGGCGGTGACGGTGTCGCCAATGCCGCAGCTCTTCGCGAAGTGCTCGGCGGCGCCAGGAATGCCTATCGCGATATCTCGCTCGCCAATGCCGCCGCCTCGCTCGTCATCGCGGGTAAGGTCGAAACGATCCGCGACGGCATGACGCTGGCCACGCATTCGCTGGATAGCGGTGCCACTGCGCTCGCCCTCGACAAACTCATCGCCGTTTCCAACGATATCGACTAGGATTGCCCGATGACCGATATCCTGAAGAAGATCGAACTCTACAAGCGCGAGGAGATCGCCGCTGCCAAGGCGACAGTGTCGCTTGCCGATCTCAAGGCGATGCAGGCCGGCCAGTCCGCGCCGCGCGGCTTCCACAGGGCGCTCGTTGCCAAGCGTGATGCCGGCGGATTCGGCCTGATCGCCGAGATCAAGAAGGCGAGCCCGTCGAAGGGTCTCATTCGCCCGGATTTCGATCCGCCGTCGCTGGCGAGCGCCTATGAGGCCGGCGGTGCCGCCTGCCTTTCGGTGTTGACCGATACGCCAAGCTTCCAGGGCGCGCCGGAATTTCTGACAGCCGCCCGCGCGGCCTGCACGCTGCCGGCGCTGCGCAAGGATTTCATGTTCGAGACCTATCAGGTGCACGAAGCCCGCGCCTGGGGCGCCGACTGCATCCTGCTGATCATGGCCTCGCTGTCAGACGATGAAGCTGAACGTCTGCAGGACGAGGCTTTCGGCCTCGGCATGGACGTGCTGGTCGAGGTCCACGACGCCGAGGAGATGGAGCGGGCGCTGAAACTCTCCTCACCGCTCATCGGCATCAACAACCGCAATCTGCGTACCTTCGAGGTTAGCCTCACCGTCAGCGAGGCGCTTGCCCCCATGGTGGCGGCAGACCGGCTCCTGGTCGGCGAAAGCGGCATCTTCACCCATGCCGATTGCAAGCGCCTGCAGGCCGTCGACATCAATACCTTCCTTGTCGGCGAAAGCCTGATGCGCAAGGAGGACGTCGCCGCCGCCACCCGCGCGCTGCTCTTTGGCGAAGCCGCCATCGCGGCCGAATGATATGAGCGGCGCAGAGCCCGGACTGACTCATATCGACGCCTCGGGCGAGGCGCATATGGTCGATGTCTCCGATAAGGCCGAGACGGTGCGCATCGCCACTGCCGAGGGCTATGTGAAGATGGCGCCGGAAACGCTCGCGCTCATCCGCCAAGGCAATGCCAAGAAGGGCGATGTGATCGGCACGGCGCGCCTTGCCGGCATCATGGCGGCAAAACGCACCGCCGACCTCATCCCGCTCTGCCATCCGCTGATGCTGACGAAGGTCACGGTCGAGATCGCGGAAGATGCCGCCCTGCCCGGTCTGCGCGTTACGGCAACCGCCAAGCTGACCGGCAAGACCGGTGTGGAGATGGAGGCGCTGACAGCCGTCTCGGTCGCTTGTCTGACGATCTACGACATGGCCAAGGCGGCCGATAAGGCAATGGAGATCGGCGGCATCAGACTTCTTGAAAAGTCTGGCGGAAAATCCGGCGATTTCCGTCATCCGGAGGCAAGATGAACCTTCTCCCGGTTGCCGAGGCCCTGAACCGCTTGCTCTCCAGCGCAACGCCCATTGCTGCGTCCGAGACGCTGCCGCTTGCCGAGGCTGAGGGCCGCGTCCTGGCCGTCGATCTGACGGCCGGCCTGACCCAGCCGCCCTTCAATGCCTCCGCCATGGACGGCTATGCGCTACGCCGCGAAGACGCGCCGGAGCCGGGCGCCGAGCTGAAGGTCATCGGCATTTCTTCCGCCGGCCATGGCTTCGAGGGAAGCGTCAGCCAGGGTGAAGCCGTCCGCATCTTCACCGGCGCGCCTGTTCCGCCGGGCGCCGATAGCGTCCTGCTGCAGGAGGATGCCGAGAAGATCGAAGGCGGGATCAGAACCAATTTCCCTGTGCGGCAGGGCCAGCATGTGCGTCCCCGCGGTCAGGATTTCGCCGAAGGCGAAGCCGTGCTGTCGGCCGGCACCGTGCTCGATTTCACCCGGCTAACGGTCGCTGCCGGCATGAACCGGCCCGATGTCGAGGTCCTGCGGCGCCCGCTGATCGCCATCCTTGCAACCGGCGACGAACTGCTGCCGCCCGGAAGCACGCCCGGCCCTTCGCAGATCATCGCATCCAATACGTTTGGCATTGCAGCCCTTGCCCGCAAAGCTGGCGCCGATGTGCTCGATCTTGGCATCGTGCCTGACGACAAGGCCAAGATCACCGCGGCGATCGACACGGCGCGGCACGCCAACGTCGATGTGATCGTCACGCTCGGCGGCGCTTCGGTCGGCGACCATGATCTGGTACAGGCCACGCTGATCGAGGCCGGCATGCAACTCGATTTCTGGCGGATCGCCATGCGCCCCGGCAAACCGCTGATGGTCGGCAGCTTCGGCGAGACGCATGTGCTCGGCCTGCCCGGCAATCCGGTCTCCAGCCTCGTCTGTTCGCTGCTCTTCCTGGAACCGCTGATCCGCCGCCTCGCCTCCCTGCCGCCGATCCGGCGCGAGATGACCGCCGAGACAGCCGTGCAGCTGCGAGCCAATGACCATCGCCAGGATTATATCCGCGCCAGGCTGGTAAAATCGGCCACCGGCGGCTGGCTCGCCGAACCCTTCGGCAAGCAGGATTCTTCGATGATGAAGGTCTTCGCTGTCGCCGATTGCCTTGTCATCCGCCCGCCGCATGCGCCGGAGCTGCCGGCAGGAGCGCCCTGCCCGGTCATGCTGTTGCGGCCGGACCTTCTGGCATAGGTCGTCATTTCAGCGGTCGCCGGAAAGCGTAAAGACGCCCGCCTGCGCAGTCTTGCCGCCGGTGCCCGCGCCAAAATCCGCAACGGAGTGAGTGGCGATTCGGCTGAGTTCGCCTTGAGGAAGGTAGGCCCGCTCGGGATCGCCGATCAACACCTCGATACCGGCTGCCTCGCAACGCCGCAGGAAGGCCATTACCCGCGGGGCAAGCGAGGGATCGTAGAACAGGTCACCGACCACGAGGAGATCTGTCTCTGGCAGCGGCCCCTCGATGATCTCGGCGGCGACGGCAATGACGCTCACGCCGTTGATCGCTGCGTTGAGCCTGATCGCGGCAATGGCATTGGCATCGATGTCGATCGCGGTCACTGTGGCTGCTCCAGCCTTTGCCGCGGCGATGGCGACGAGCCCGGAGCCGGCGCCGAGATCGAGGACACGGCGGCCCGCGACCGTTTCCGGCTGGTCGAGCAGATGGCGTGCAAGCACGGCGCCGCCGGCCCAGGGATAAGCCCAGTAAGGCGGCGGATCGGCCTCTCCACGACCTGCAAGCCGCCAGAGCCCACTTGCAGGCCCTGCCGTATGAAGGCGGATCTCGGGGATCGAGGGAACGGGTGATATAGGCAGGTTGGCACGGATGAAGGCGGCCGGATCGGGTTGCGACATGCCCGGGCGTTTCATCGACGTCTGCTCCTGCCGACGAAGCTCAGTAGTTCTTCATGGCAAGATGCGGCATGCCACCGTCAAGAAATTCCGCGCCATAGGCAACGAAGCCGAAACGCTCGTAGAGCGGCAGCTTGTCCGCCTGCGCCGTCAGATAGAAGCGGTTGTCGCGGGCAGCGCGGTGCAGTTCCATCGCCCGTCCGATCATTGCGGCTGCAATGCCTTGGCCGCGCCATTGGCTTGCAACCGCAACCCGGCCGATCTTCACATGTTCCTCGGCGTAAATGACTCGCAGCGTGCCGGAGACTTCGCCCGCCGTGACGGCGACAAGATGATGAGCGTTGAGATCATTGGCATCGAATTCCTCGGCTTCGGGAACCTTCTGCTCATGCACGAAAATAGCGCGCCGCAGCCGGAAGGCCTCATTGCAGAGCGCACTGAAAACCGGAACGCTGAGAATCGCCGTTTCCATCGTCATCCTCGCCTCCCTCAGGGATACGGCCCAAAGCCCTCCGCCGGACCGGCGAAGGGCTGCTGGCAAAATCAGCCGGGCTTCTTCTTTGAAAACTTATTCTTCGGTCCGGCGCCGCCCTTGCCCTCATATTTGGGGCCTTCGGACCTGGCGCCTTCGAATTTCGGCTTGTCGGACTTCGGGCCATCGAAGGCGGGCCTGCCCGGCTTCTTGCTCCAGGGCTTGCTTTCCCGTCTTTCCCCGCCGCTATTGTCGGCGGCGGCATATCCGCCGCCCGGACCCTTGCCGAACTTGTTCTTCGGCCGCTCGCCGCGAAATGAGTCGTCGGGCCGCTCGTCGCGGGATGGCTTGCCGGCATAGGGTTTTGGCGCAGGCGCCCGGCTGAAATCCGGCGTGCCGGGAAGCCTGGTCACGCGGATGCCGCGTTCGAGCGCCTTGTTCGGTCCGATCGCCGCCAGGAAGCTCTCCGCACTCGCCGCGGCGATCTCCACGAAGGTTTCCTCAGGCTGCATCTTGATCGCGCCGATTTCGCGCTTCGTTACATTGCCGTTGCGGCAAAGCATCGGGATCAGCCAGCGCGGCTCGGCATTCTGCTTGCGCCCGACCGAGACGGAAAACCAGACGCTGGCGCCGAAATCTTCGCGCGGTCCCTTCTGCGCCGGCTCGTACGGCTCGGCATTGTCGCGGCGCTTGCGGCTGCGGTCGTCCTGCACGGTAACCTCGATGAGGTCCTCCGGCGCCGAATGATTGGTGCGGTAAAGACGCAGGAAGGCGGCGGCGAGCTTTTCGGCGCCGTGGCTGGCGAGAAGCTGCTGCACCAGCCCCTGCTCTTCCTCCTGCGGCGTTTCGTTGAAGATCGGATCGGCGAGCAGCCGCTCGTCGTCGCGCTCGCTTACTTCCTCGGCCGAAGGCGGGCGCGCCCAGGCAGCCGAAATACCGGCATTCTCGAGCAGGCGCTCTGCCTTGCGCCGTGCATTCAGCGGCACGATCATGGCGCTGATGCCCTTGCGTCCGGCCCGGCCGGTTCGGCCGCTGCGGTGCAGCAGCGTGTCCGGATTGGTCGGCAGGTCGGCATGGATGACGAGATCGAGCCCAGGCAGGTCGATGCCGCGGGCGGCAACGTCGGTCGCGATGCAGACACGGGCGCGCCCGTCGCGCATCGCCTGCAGCGCGTGGGTGCGCTCGTTCTGCGTCAGCTCGCCGGACAGCGCCACCACGGCGAAATTGCGGTTGTTGAACCGCGCCGTCAGATGGTTGACGGCGGCGCGCGTCGAGCAGAACACGATGGCATTGGTCGCCTCGTAATAGCGCAGCACGTTGATGATCGCGTTCTCGCGGTCGCTCGGGGCGACCATCAGCGCGCGATATTCGATGTCGATATGCTGCTTTTCCTCGGCCGCAGTGCTGATCCGCACGGCATCGCGCTGATAGCTCTTGGCAAGCTTGGCGATCGCCGCCGGCACCGTTGCCGAAAACATCAGCGTCCGGCGTTCGTCCGGTGCCGCATCGAGAATGAATTCGAGATCCTCGCGGAAGCCGAGATCGAGCATCTCGTCGGCCTCGTCGAGCACGGCGGCTTTCAGTTCCGACATGTCGAGCGCCCTGCGGCGGATATGGTCGCAAAGTCGGCCGGGCGTGCCGACGACGATATGGGCGCCGCGTTCGAGCGAGCGGCGCTCGCTGCGGATGTCCATGCCGCCGACGCAGCTGGCGATTACCGCGCCGGTCATCTCAAAGAGCCAGTCGAGCTCGCGCTTCACCTGCAGGGCAAGCTCGCGCGTCGGGGCGATAACCAGGGCGAGCGGCGCGCCGGCATTGCCGAAGCGCTCCCTGCCCTCAAGCAACGTCGGCGCCAGCGCCAGGCCGAAGGCGACGGTCTTGCCGGAACCGGTCTGGGCCGAGACCAATGCGTCGGAAGCGGCAAGCGCCGGATCGAGCATCGCCTTTTGCACCGGGGTGAGTTCGGCGTAACCGCGCTTCTGCAACGCCTTGGCGATCGCCGGAACGACGCCGTTAAATTCTGTCATGAGTTCGATCTTTCGGAGCTGTCAGGCGCGTTGATGCGCCATGGCCGGAGCCAGCCGGCGGGGTATTTGCGCCGTTCCTAGCCCCTCCCGCGGCGATTGTCAAAGTGTGCGGCTACGCCACAGCCAGGCGTCGATGCGGCTTGCCCGGCCGCGCAGCGCCGTTTCCAACGGTCCCTCCATGCGGCCGGACTGCGTGAGTACGCTATCGGGACCGGCGGCGCGGACGATTTCGGCGCTCAGCGCCAGCTCGACGCCGTGGCGGGCGGCCACCTCCATCAGCCGGCTGCCGACATTGATGGTATCGCCGGCCGCCGTGATCTGCTGCCGGTCGCCGGTTCCCAACCGCGAGGCGACGATCGGGCCGCAATGAGCGCCGACCTTGAAGCCGATCTTCTTCTGGGCAAAGCCCGCATGCGCTTGAAGCCAGGCCCTTGTGCGCTCGCAGAGGCTGACCGCGCAGGCAGCAGCGCGGGCGGCGTCGTCATCGGCCGGCTCCGGCAGGCCGAACAGGATCATCGCCCCGTCGCCCATGAAGCTGGTGATGGCGCCGCCATGGCCCCGCGCCTCCTCGTCGACCAGTTCGAAGAAGCCGCTCAGCATCTCGCTGACCGCCACCGGCCCGACATTTTCGCTGAGGCCGGTGAAACCCGAGAGATCGATGAAGATGACGGCGGCGTTCTGGCGCACCGGCGCGGCAAGGAAATTCGGATCGCGCGCCAGCCATTCGCCGAGCCCGGGCGCCTCGATGCGCTGCAGGAGCGCGCTCTGCGCGGCGAAATGGCGGGCGCGGCCGCGGTCAAGCCAGAGCTCGGCCGCCCCGAAGATCAGCGCCGGCGGCAGCGCTGCGGCGATCGGCAGCGCCGCACTCAGCCAGTAGCCATGTGCAAAGGCCGAGAGGTTGATCATCGCCCAGACGATCAGCGTCAGCACGATGATGATGTAGCCTGCCGTACTGCGGCGCCAGGCGACCAGCGAAACGAGCACGAGCGTCAGACCGACGGCAATGCCGGCATCGATCAGCCTTATCCCGTGGTCGCGCACCATTCCGTCGCCGGTGACGAGATGGGTGATCGCCGTCGACATTACCTCGACGCCGGGCATGACAGGATCGAACGGCGTCGGGAAGACGTCGCCGCCGCCAGTCACCGTCGAACCGATGACGACGATGCGACCAGTGACCGCATGCGCCGAAAGCTTGCCATCCAGCGCATCGGCGGCGCTGAAGGTGGCGATGCTGCCATGCCCGCCATAAAAGGTCACCGGCAGGCGCTGGCCGATATCCGTGGGAATACGCAGCTTTCCGAGCATGATGGCATCGGGCTCGATCGTGGGATCGACGCCGAGCGCCACCGACGCGACACGCAGTGGAAAGGCCGGATCCAGCCGGTCTGCGGAACGCGAGATCAGCGGAATGAAGCGCGGCGTGCCGGTCTGGTCGGTTGCGACATTGACGATGCCGACCGCAGCTGCCTCGGCAAAGCGGGGAAGCGGCAAGAGAAGCTGGTTTGCCTCAGGGATGGCGGCAAGCGGATCGCCGGCCGCATCCGTGACCCGCTGGCTGCTTTGCGCGAAAGTGGCCGCAGCCGCAATCACGCTCGGCCCCTGGCGAAGGGCAGCAGTCAGTGCAGCATCACCCGCCTCCGGCCCCGGATCGACCAGCAGAATATCGATCGCCAAAGCCTTCGGCCTCAACGCGGTGATCGCGCCGGCGAGGCGCGCAAGTGTCGCCCGATCGAGCGGATAGCCGTGCGCCCGAGCGGTGCGGTCGTCGATCGCAACGATCGAGACGACTGGAGGCGGTGTCTTCGCCCCGACGATGGCGCTGCGGATATCGGCAAGCGAGGCCTCCATCCGGTCGAGAAGGCCGCTTCCGGCATTGAGATTGGTATAGCCGAGCGCAGCTCCCCAAAGACCGGCGAGCAGCAGCGCGATCACGGTCAGCAGGCGATGGTTCATGGGATTTATTGGCCGAGCCGGGCAAGAAGGGCTGCGGCTCGCGGCGCCGGCCAGCGACGCACGACGAGAGGTTCGGTCCCGCCGCTGACGTCGACGCCCTCGCCGGGCGACAGCACCACTGCCTCGCCGGCCGGCCGGCGGACCGCGACGCTGCCCCTGACGACCAGCACAGAGGTCTTGCCGCCTGCGACATCGACAGCCCATTGGGTGCCGCGCACAGCCGCGATCGCCTGCGGCGTCACGACCTGGAAACCACCGGCGTGCTGGGTGTTATCGACATCGACGAGGATGGCCTTGCGGCGCAGCGATGCCGAATCGGGGCTGCCGTCACGGTTGCGGTCGACGAGGCTGTAGGCAGCGCCGGCCTCTGCCGTCACAGTGACGCCGCCTGGACAACTGAGCACCTGGCGGGCGCCGGCATCACGCGAGACCGTGCAGCCGGCAGACTGCGCAAAAGCCGACCCATGCGGAATGAGGCCGACAACGAGTATGGCGGCAAGCTGGCTGCGAAACGTCATATTCATGGAAAGTCCCCTTGACCGTGCGGACGGCTCTTTTCGAAAGCGTCCGCCAACCGTCTTCTTCCATGTGAAGCATGATAGCCGAATTCGGATATTTCCCTAGGCAAAAAAAGCTAACCGGCGCAATCGGAGGCGGAATTCTTAAGTTCTGGTGCCCGTTTCAGGCGCCGGTCCTGCATAACGCGCCCGCGGCCGGATCAATTCGCCGCTGTCGATCTGCTCCATTGCATGCGCCAGCCAACCCGCGGAACGGGCGAGCGAAAAGATGATAATCGGCGCCTCCCTCGGGAGGTCGAAGGCGGCGGCCATTGCGGCAAGCGCAAAATCGACGTTTACCTTCTCGCCGACTATCTCCTCGCCCACTTCACGGACCTCGGCAAATTGCGGCGGCAGGGGGAAGTGCGGCAGCAGCGCTAAGGCCCTGACATCGCCATCTGGATAGAGCGGATGGCCGAAGGCCGAAAGGCGATTGCCCTGGGCAAGCGTACGGCGTATCGCCTGCTCCGCCCCAAGGGTGGAAGCGGTCTCTGTCAAGGCGTCGACGCCTTGCCAGGCGGCACCATGCAGCGGCCCTGTCAGGGTCGCCAGACCGGACAGCACGGCGGCCGAAAGGGCCGCACCCGCCGATGCCGTGACCCGCGCCGCAAAGGTCGAGGCGTTGAGTTCGTGATCGGCAAGCAGCACCAGCGCGCGGCGCAGACAATCTGCGGCATCCGGCCGCTGCCAGCTTGTCGCAAGCCTGAGATGCAGCGGCTGGTCGAAAGGCCCCGGCGCCAGTGCATCGGCGATGGTGCGGAGAACGCCGCTTGCTTCGCGGCGAAGTGCTGCCTGCGAGCGGCCGAGCGACGTCAGATCCGATGTCACCCGCCCCGCCAGCGCCAGGAAGGCAGCCTGAAGCGACGGAGAGGCATGGCGGGTCTCGATGCCACCAGAGAGGGTTTCCGCGCCGTTCCAGAGCAGCGTCGCCGTCTGCTCGAGCGTCGCGGCTTCCGCGAAACCGGCAGCATCCTTTCCGCGATAGAAGAGCCGTCCGCCGATGATGGTGGAGATTGCCGACGACAGAACCGGATCGCCCCACCGGATCGCCTCGGCGGCGACCGTTTCGGTCTTGCGGCGGCCGGCATGGCGTTCGGCAAGCCGCTGCACGTCGGTAGCTTGATAGAGGCTGCGGCGCGGGTCGGCGGGATCGGGCTTGGCGCGGATGCGTCCGCGGCTGACATTGGCATACAGCGTCTGCGGCTTGGTCTTCAGCGCCTGCAGCGCCTCCTCGGCGGTCAGCCACAACATCGGAGCCTCACATTGATCAATTGCGTCAAGATTGACGTCAACGACACTAGGTCGGATCATCCGGACCGTAAAGGAGAAACAACATGAAAAACGGCTTGGAAGATGTCATTGCTGCCGAAACGCAGCTTTCGGATGTCGATGGCGAAGCGGGACGACTGATCATCCGCGGCGTATCGCTGGATCACCTGGTTGCAAATGGCACCTATGAAGGCGTCGCCGCCCTATTGCTCGATGGGCTGATGGAAAAAAGCTTCGACGAAGCGGAATTGCGCGACTGGTTGGCGCAGGCGCGAACGAGGATTTTCGGCCATATCAAGGCCGCCGATGCCGCCCTGCTCGCTTTGCCTCCGGTCGATGCGATGCGGGCGCTGATCGCCCGCCTGCCCGACGGCGAGGATTTCGATACCGCTCTCAGCCTTCTGGCTGCGCCCGCAGTTTTCCTGCCGGCGATCCTTCGCAAGCAACGCGGCAAAAGACCGATCGCGCCCGACGCCTCGCTGCCGCAGGCGGCCGATATCCTGCGCATGCTGACTGGAAAATTGCCGACCAGGGAGCAGACAGCGGCACTCGACACCTATCTCGTGACGATATCGGACCATGGCCTCAATGCCTCGACCTTCGCATCGCGCGTCATTGCCTCGACGCAGGCCGGTCTCACCTCTTCCGTGCTCGCGGCGGTGAGCGCACTGAAAGGGCCGCTGCATGGCGGCGCGCCCGGTCCCGTGCTCGACATGCTGGATGCGATCGGAACGGTGGAGAATGCTTACTCGTGGCTCGGCGAAGCACTCGACCGCGGCGAAAGGCTGATGGGCTTCGGCCACCGCATCTATCGCGTCCGCGATCCGCGCGCCGATGCACTGAAGGGAGCGCTAAAGCCGCTGATTTCTACCGGACAGGTGAACAGCGCCCGCGGCGCTCTGGCGGAAGCCGTGGAGACCGCTGCATTGGCGATCCTGAAGGCGCGCAAGCCGAACCGGCCGCTCGACGTCAATGTCGAGTTTTATACCGCGCTGCTGCTGGAAGCGCTCGGCTTTCCCCGCGAGGCCTTCACTGGCGTCTTCGCGATCGGCCGCACTGTCGGATGGCTGGCGCATGCGCGCGAACAGGCGCTCGAAGGCAGGCTGATCCGCCCGCGCTCGGTGTATATCGGGCCGCTGCCGGCCGCTGCCTGAAAGTTGAACGCCGGCAGGGGCATGGCCTTGCCGGCGACCGTCAACCGCCGACGAAGGCGGCGAGGTTGTCGAGCGTCGAGCGGCAGCCTTCTTCATTGTCTTCCAGGCGAATGCCGGAGGGGATGTTGTCGCAGACCATCGTCACATCGGTGCCTCCATCGGCGGGCGACAATGTCGTGACGACCGTCATCTCGCCGGAAAAATCTTCATCCTCGGAATCGAAGACCGTCGCCCAGACGATGTTCTCGTCAGGCACGAGCCGTGCAAAACGGCCCTGGAACTTGTCGATCTTGTCAGAGGTCTTGCCCGGCTGCGACGCCTCGTCATCGGGATAGACGAGCGACATGCTGAAGGCGCCGCCTTCCCTGCCCTCGAAGGCATGGACGATGCCCTTCATCGTATCAGGCGGAAGCCAGGTGGCGACCGCCTCTGCATCGAGGAAGGCACGGTAGATGTGCTCGCGTGGTGCCGCGATGAAGCGTGAGACGGTCGTGCTGCGTGAAGGGGTCATGCCGGCGAGATAGCGCGAGCACAGATGTTATCCAGATCGCGCCCAGAGCAATTCCAGCAAAAGTGTGCAGCGGTTTTGCGTCCGGAATTGCGTGAAAACAAAGAGATAGAGCATTTCCGTGATTCCAAGAAAACGGAAATGCTCTATCCGCGCGATCTGGTGTTAGCATGCATCAGACGAGGCGGCTCTGTTCCGTTGCCGCTTCGATGAAGCTGGCAAACAGCGGATGCGGGTCGAGCGGTCGGCTCTTCAGTTCCGGGTGGTACTGCACGCCGATGAACCACGGATGATCCGGATATTCGATCGTCTCCGGCAGCACGCCGTCCGGGGACATGCCGGAGAAGACGAGGCCGCAGTTCTCGAGCCGGTCCTTGTAGTCGATATTCACCTCGTAGCGGTGGCGGTGACGCTCGGAAATATCGGTGGAACCGTAGATATCCGAGATCTTCGTGCCCTTCTTCAGCGCCGCCTTATAGGCGCCGAGGCGCATCGTGCCGCCGAGATCCCCGGCTGCCGTGCGCTTCTGCAACTCGTTGCCCTTGACCCATTCGGTCATCAGGCCGACCACCGGTTCTTTCGTCGCGCCAAATTCGCTCGAGGAAGCACCGGACACGTCGGCGAGATTGCGCGCGGCCTCGATGACCGCCATCTGCATGCCGAAGCAGATGCCGAAATACGGCACCTTGCGCTCCCGGGCAAAGCGGGCAGCGTGGATCTTGCCTTCCGAACCGCGTTCGCCGAAGCCGCCGGGCACGAGGATACCGTGCACCTTTTCGAGATAGGGCGCCGGATCTTCCTTTTCGAAGACCTCGGATTCGATCCATTCGAGGTTGACCTTGACGCGATTGGCGATGCCGCCGTGATGCAGCGCCTCGATCAACGACTTATAGGCATCCTTGAGGCCGGTATATTTGCCGACGATCGCGATGGTCACCTCGCCCTCCGGCGTCCGGATGCGGTTGCAGACCTCTTCCCACGGGTCGAGCCGCGGCTTCGGCGCCGGTTCGATACCGAAGGCCGCGAGCACTTCGTCGTCGAGGCCTTCCTTGTGGTAGGCGATCGGCACGTCATAGATGTTGGCGACGTCGAGCGCCTGGATGACGGCGGACGGGCGAACGTTGCAGAATAGCGAGAGCTTGCGGCGTTCGGCTTCCGGAATTTCGCGGTCGGCGCGCACCAGCAGGATATCGGGATGAATGCCGAGCGCCTGCAGTTCCTTGACCGAATGCTGCGTCGGCTTGGTCTTGAGTTCGCCGGCCGCCGGAATGTAGGGCATCAGCGTCAGGTGGACGTAGACGGCGGTGCCGCGCGGCAGGTCGTTGCCGAGCTGGCGGATCGCCTCCATGAACGGCATCGCCTCGATGTCGCCGACCGTGCCGCCGATCTCGCAGATGACGAAGTCGTAATCGCCATTACCCTCGGTGACGAAATCCTTGATCTCGTTGGTAACGTGCGGGATGACCTGCACCGTCGCGCCGAGATAATCGCCGCGCCGTTCCTTGTCGATGATGTTCTTGTAGATGCGGCCGGTGGTGATGTTGTCGGTCTTGGTCGCCGAACGCCCCGTGAAACGTTCGTAATGACCGAGATCGAGATCGGTTTCCGCGCCGTCGTCGGTGACGAAGACCTCGCCGTGCTGGGTCGGGCTCATCGTGCCCGGGTCCACGTTCAGATAGGGGTCGAGCTTGCGAAGCCGGACCCGATATCCACGGGCCTGCAGCAACGCTCCGAGAGCCGCGGCCGCAATTCCTTTTCCGAGAGAGGAAACCACGCCGCCAGTGATGAATACGTATCGCGCCATGGGAGTCACCGGATACCTTTTCAAAAACGATTCCACCAGCCCAAAAATTCTTTTCCAGAACTTTCGATGCGTGGCGCAGGAATCTGAACAAAAGAAAACCGGCAGACCCGAGGGCCTGCCGGCGGTTTATGTCGAAGACCGGCTTACTGTCCCGTCGGAACGCCGGAGGGCTGAGCCGGTGCCGGCGCGGCCGGAGCTGCGGGCGTTGCCGGGGCAGTCGTTGCCGGAGCAGTCGTTGAAGGCGCGGTGGCCGCCGGGGCCTGAGTTGCCGGAGTGCCAGTTGCCGGCGCCCCAGTTGCTGGAGCTTGAGCGGCGGGAGCCTGCGGTGCGGGCGTCGCCGCCCCGCTGCTCGGAACGCCGTTGCCGGCCGGCTGGGTTGCCGGAGCCTGTGCGCCACCGCCGAGCGAATCGAGAATGCCGTTGCCCTGGCCGCCTGTTGCCGGAATGCGATCGAGAATGTCGCTTGGACGGCCCTCGTAACGCGTCAGGATGCCGAGGCCGAGCGAGGTCAGGAAAAACAGGGTCGCAAGGATCGCGGTGGTGCGCGTCAGCGCATTGGCCGTGCCGCGGGCCGACATGAAGCCGGAACCGCCGCCGATGCCGAGGCCGCCGCCTTCCGAGCGCTGAATGAGCACGACGCCGACAAGGGCGAGCACGATCATGAGATGGATGACAATCAATACGGTCTGCATGGGTCCAGTCCTGCCCGCCTGGAGACGGACATAAGTAAGAATTCTGGCGGCTCTTTACATGAGGCTTTCATCTATTCCAAGCCCTTCGGCCCGGAATAAAACTAGGAATAAGCAATGCCTCAGGCGAGCAGCGCCTCATAGGCCCGGTAGATGGCGAGGAAGTCGGCCGCTTTCAAGCTCGCTCCGCCGATCAGCGCGCCGTCGACATTGGCAATGCCCATCAGCTCATGGGCATTGGCCGGCTTGACCGATCCGCCATAGAGAAGACGCATCTTGCGGCCTTCGTCGCCGAAGCGGGCCGCGAGCTCTGCCCGCATGAAGGCATGCGCCTTCTCGACATCACCTGATGTCGGCGTCACACCGGTACCGATCGCCCAGATCGGCTCGTAGGCGATGACCGTATTTTCGGCAGTCGCGCCATCGGGAACGGAGGCGGAAAGCTGGCGTTTTATGACGTCGAGTGCCTGGCCTACCCGGCGCTCATCCGCCGTTTCGCCGATGCAGATGATCGCCGTCAGCCCGGCAGCAAAAGCAGCCTCCGCCTTGGCGCGGACCAGATGGTCGGTTTCGGCATGGTCGGTGCGCCGCTCGGAATGGCCGACGATGACATAGGTGCCGAAACAATCGGCAATCATCTCGGCCGAAATGTCGCCGGTATGCGCACCGGACGGGTTCTGATGGCAGTCCTGAGCGCCGATCGCCAGCGGGCTGTCGGTGCACAGCGCCGTCGCCACATACAGCAGCGTCGTCGGCGGGCAGATCAGCGCTTCGACCTTGTCGGCCAGCGGCGGGCGAACACCCTCGGCGATCGCTTTGATCTGATCCAGGGAGGCACGCATGCCATTCATTTTCCAGTTTCCCGCCACAAGCGGGCGCACATCAGGTGTCATGCTGGCCTTCCACAATCTGCTTATGCCTTGGGCAATATCAAAAGCTTGCAGCAAAGAAAAGCATCATGCCCTTGACGTAAGGGGAATCTCTGCGATCCCGCGCAAATTTCTGCCGAAAATCGTCCGCTACAGCGCCGCGCGTCTTTTCAGACATGTCAGGGTAGCATTTTGAATCCACGCATCGGCCCGATGCAGTCTAGCCGGCGAGAATCCAGTTCAACACCCTGCGCCAGTCGATCATCCGGATCGGCGTCCCGTGATTGCCGGTCTGAAACAGCGTGAAACGCGCCGGATATTTTGCCTTGTGCAGGCTTTCGAACAGCGCCTGCTGGTCGGCGGCGGCATAGACCGGATCGCGGCTACCATGGGCGAACCAGAGCGGCAGCTTCGCCTTGTAGAGGGCGCTGCTGGTGAAATCGGGATCGGTCACGCCGCTCATGATCAGCATGCCCCTCAGCCGCTTGACGCTGTCGCTGTCGCGCGCAATGCCCCAGCAGACCTGGCTGCCCATCGAGGCGCAAGAAAGGATGATCGGCCGACCGGGTGATTGCGCACTGGCATAGCGGATCAGGCCGGCGATCGCCGCAACGCCGCTGCTGTCGAAGCTTTTGACCGTCGGCGAATAATAAACGCCGCCATTGCCGGCGACGAGGTTCTTCAGCCGGTTGAAATTGCCGCCGAAGCTATAGTCGTTGGCGCCGAGCCGCCGGTCACCGTCGCGCCCATGGATGAAAATCACCGTGAAGGCGGCATTCCCGGCCGGTCCCACCCTGGTGACATCGAGCTTGATGCCGTCGACAGACAGCGTCTCGTCCGCTTGAGTCTTGCGGATGGCGAGTGCCACATATTTCTGCTGCACCCGCTTTTGCGGGATCTGGTCGCGGCCGTTGATATCTCGCATCTCGTCATAGTCGATGACCTCGAAGGCGCCGTCATCGCCCGTCTGCAGCACGGCCTGCTTCGAAAACAGGTCGTCCTTGAAAGGCGGCAAAGCATCGGCTGCCTGCGCCGGGCCAACAGCGGACAGGATGGCCGCAGACAAGAAAAACGCCGCAATTGCGGTGAAGATGGTGCAATGACTTGTGGACATTCGCATTCGGATGGTTCCTGAAGCCCGCCGCCGCTTGCCATTCTGCACCCGGCAACGCAAATCATTTGGGAAAAGCCCGCCAAAACAGGCGGTGTCGCGTATAGATGTGCTTTCTGGCAAAATCTGCCTGATTCGCAAACGTGGCATGAAATGCGGTGATTTTGGGTCGGCGGCGGATGCCCGCCCGAGCCAGACCTAAGACAGGATGAAGATCTGAACGGCTCCATGGACGATAGCAACGACCTCTTTTCCGGAATGCCCCTCTCTGAAAAACGCGAGGAGGCGCATAAGCCTGCGGCGCCCGCCGAACGGCCGCCGGTGACGGCTGCGCCCGCCGCCGCCGCAGCACCCCCTGCTGCCGGAGCCTCGGCGCGCCCGGCGCCCGCCGCATCGAACTCCGATGATTACGGCGCCTCGTCGATCCGCGTCCTTGAAGGCCTTGAGCCGGTGCGCATGCGCCCCGGCATGTATATCGGCGGCACCGACGAAAAGGCGCTGCACCACCTCTTTGCCGAAGTCATCGACAATGCGATGGACGAGGCGGTCGCCGGGCACGCCAATTTCATCGAGGTCTATCTCGACCTCGAGGGTTATCTGACAGTCTCCGACAACGGCCGCGGCATCCCGGTCGAGAACCATCCGCAGGTGCCCGGCAAGTCGACGCTCGAAGTCATCATGACCAAGCTGCATGCCGGCGGCAAATTCGACGGCAAGGCTTATGAGACTTCAGGCGGCCTGCACGGCGTCGGCGTCTCAGTCGTCAACGCGCTCTCCGACGACCTTGAGGTCGAGGTGGCGCGAAACCGCAAGCTCTACCGCCAGCGCTTCTCTCGCGGCCTGCCGCAGGGCGGCCTCGAAGAGTTGGGCGACGTCCACAATCGCCGCGGCACCCGCGTGCGCTTCCATCCCGATCCCCAGATATTTGGGGATCACATGAAGTTCGATGCCGCCCGCGTCTTCCGCATGGCGCGCTCGAAGGCCTATCTCTTCGGCGGCGTCGAGATCCGCTGGAGCTGCGAGGCGGGCGTGCTGCCCGAAGGTTCCGAGGTGCCTGACAAGGCCGTCTTCCACTTCCCCGGCGGCCTGAAGGACTATCTCCAGGCGACGATGGGCAAGGAGTTCACCGTCACCCGCGAGATCTTTGCCGGCAAGACCGAGAAGACTAGCGGCCACGGCTCGATGGAATGGGCGATCACTTGGTATGGCGGCGATCCGCAGGTGCATTCCTATTGCAATACCATCCCGACGCCCGAAGGCGGCACGCATGAGGCCGGCCTGCGCATCGCGCTGACCAAGGGCCTGAAGGCCTATGCCGAGCTGACGCAGAACAAGCGCGCCGCGCAGATCACCACCGACGACGTGATGATTTCGGCCGTCGGCATGCTGTCGGTCTTTATTCGCGAGCCGGAATTCGTCGGTCAGACCAAGGACAAGCTCGCGACCGTCGAGGCCCAGCGCATCGTCGAGAACGCGCTGCGCGATCCCTTCGACCATTACCTTGCGGACAATCCGAACGAGTCGGCCAAGCTGCTCGACTGGGTGATCGAGCGCGCCGAAGAGCGCCTGCGCCGCCGCAAGGAAAAGGAAGTCAACCGCAAGACGGCGGTGCGCAAATTGCGCCTGCCCGGCAAGCTCGCCGACTGCTCGCAGAACACCGCCGAAGGCGCCGAACTCTTCATCGTCGAGGGCGATTCGGCAGGCGGTTCGGCCAAGCAGGCGCGCAACCGCGCCAACCAGGCAATTCTGCCGCTGCGCGGCAAGATCCTCAACGTTGCCAGCGCCGGCCGCGAAAAACTTGGCGCCAACCAGCAGCTCGCTGATCTCGTCCAGGCTCTCGGCTGCGGCACGCGGTCGAAATACCGCGACGAAGACCTGCGCTACGAGCGCATCATCGTCATGACCGATGCCGACGTCGACGGCGCCCATATCGCCTCGCTGCTCATCACCTTCTTCTACCAGGAGATGCCGGAGCTGGTGCGCGGCGGCCATCTCTTCCTCGCCGTGCCGCCGCTTTACAAGATCACTCAAGGCTCGAAATCCGCCTATGCCCGCGACGACAATCATCGCGCCGAGCTGATGCAGACGGAGTTCAAGGGCAAGGCCAAGGTCGAGATCAGCCGCTTCAAAGGTCTCGGCGAGATGATGCCCGCCCAGCTCAAGGAAACCACGATGGATCCGTCCAAGCGCACCCTGCTCAAGGTGCTGATCGACGAGGTGGATTTCGAAGGCACCCGCGCTGCCGTCGACGATCTGATGGGCACCAAGCCGGAAGCCCGTTTCCGCTTCATCCAGGATCGCGCGGCCTTCGCCGAAAACCTCGATATCTAGGGTATGCCATCGAGCGCGCCGAACAGTCGGATAGACACGGGTTCGGCGCGCCGCATTTTAGTATTCACGATTTCACGGAACTGACGAAGAACCGTAACAACTCCGTCAAACAACCGGCGCATGAAGCGGTCGGCGCACCTTCTCCTCGGGGAGCGGCAGCGCCGGTTCGAACCGTTTTCAAACCCCTTGCCGGATATTTGTCATGACCAAGCGTTTTCTCGCGGCCGCCGCTTTCCAAGGATGGCACCGATATTCTCATTCTCGGCTCCGATAATAGTTTTTCAACCAGCCAGAAGACGCAATTCTACGCCTTCAAGATTCTCAGCCGCCCGTAGCAGTAAGACGCCCGGGTCTGAGGGTCGAATAGCGACGCTTTGTATACGCTTTCATGGTGCGGACCTTGAAACCGCCGGGTTGATGGCCCATAACCAGAGTACAAGAAAAAGAAGAGGCGCGCGTGGGTGTGTTCGATCGTCAGAAAAGCAATCATGAACCGCGATGGCTCGGATCGTCGGCGCAGACGCGCACGCCGCTGATTCCCTCCATTTCGGCGGCGCGCTGGCTGCTGGTCCTAGTCGTCGCTGCCGGCGTCTATTTCTTCTACGGCTTCCTCGTGCCGGTGCTCGCAGCCCTCGTCATCGGCTTTGCCAGCTGGCCGCTCTACCGCAAGCTTCTTGCCCGCGTCGGCGGCAATACGACCATCGCCGCGACCATCGCCATCATCATGATCATCACCTTCCTGGTCATCCCGATCGGGCTTGCGGTCACCTATACGACGGGCGAAGTTCGCACCTGGGTCACCTGGGCGATCCATGCCAACCGTGTCGGTGCCCCGACGCCTGACTGGATCGTCGCGCTGCCTTGGGCTGGCGCCTATCTCGATGAAGTCTGGACAAAATATATCGGCAGTCCCGGCGCCCTGGGCGAAGTCATCCAGGCGGTCAGCGGCGCCAATATCGGCAACATCTATCGCGCTGTGCTGGCGGCCGGCGGCGGCGCCTTCCATCTGCTGCTGACGCTGCTCTTCATGCTGATCGCACTGTTTTTCGTCTATCGCGACGGCTTCTCCTTCTCCAAGCAGATCGACATGCTCGGCGAGCGCATCCTGCCAAACCGCTGGGAGCGCATTTCCCGAGTCGTGCCGGCGACGATCAGCTCCACCGTCATGGGCATGACGTTGATCGCGATCGGCGAAGGCATCGTGCTCGGCCTTGCCTACTGGATTGCCGGCGTGCCCTCGCCGGTGACGCTCGGTGTGCTGACGGGCGTGATGGCGCTGATACCGGGCGGTGCGCCGCTCTCTTTCTCGCTGGTCTCCATCTATCTGCTGGCGAGCGGCTCGCATGTCGCCGGCATCGGTCTCTTCGTCTGGGGTACGGTCGAACTCTTCATCGTCGACAAGACGCTGCGGCCGAAACTCGTCGGTGGTCCGATCAAGCTGCCCTTCCTGCCGACCTTCTTCGGCCTCGTCGGCGGCGTCAAGACGATGGGTTTTCTCGGCCTCTTCATCGGTCCGGTGCTAATGGCGCTGATCGTCGCCATCTGGCGCGAATGGATCCACGAGGCCCGCAACGCCGACAAGAGCGAAAGCGGACCGCAGATCATCATCGACGAACAGGCCCCGCCGCCGGTCCCCGGTTCGCCGAAAGCCATGCCGCGCGTCGCCGAAGGCTGAACATAGCTTCGCAGATGGGCTACCCCAGCCGCTTTTCCATAAACAGACTGAGCGGATCCGGCAGATAGCTGCCGAAAGGCTCAATTTGCCGATATCCGTATTTGCGGTAGAGCGCGATTGCCTCCGGCTGGTAGATGCCGGTTTCGAGCCGGATCGCCGTCAGCCCCTTTTCCCCGGCGATTGCTTCGAGCGCATTCATCAGGCCGCTGGCGATCCTCAGCCCCCTCGCCTCGGGATCGACGAACATGCGCTTGATCTCCGCCGTGCCGTCGCCGGCCTCCACCAGCGCACAGCAGCCGACGATCGCATCGCCGTTGCGCGCGACCAGGAAGCTCACCGAAGGTTTCTCCAGCACGGAGAGGTCGACCAGATGATTGCTCTCCGCCGGATAGAGCGATTGCGCATAGGCATCGGAAAGATCGAGAAGGCGGATGACGCCCTCCTGGCGCGGCGGCTCCAGGGCAATGGTGATGGACATGCTGGCTCCCTCTGCTGGCGCGGGGCGCACAATTTCCCCGATATGGCGAAGAGTTAATGTCGTTGCCTTCATTCGGTTGGAATTGCGCCCTCTAACACGATGAAGTGCTCAATAATCAAGGAAGCAGAATATGCAAGCGGTGCTGATCGCGATGACCATTCTCGGCTGCGACGATTCCATCAGCCAATGCAATTATGTCGCGACGGTCGATAAACGCTGGGAAACCGTTTCCGCCTGCGATGCCGAAGCCGAACGACGGCTGAAGACCTATATGAATGTCAATTTTCCCTCGGTGATCGCGGTGTGCGAGGCGCCGAAAGCCGTCGCCGAGCCGCCGAAACCGGCGCCCGTGCCTGTCGCTACGCCCGAGGTTGCTATCGCCGCGCCCGAGGAACCCGCAGGAAGGATCGCCGGTTTTGCTGAAGGCATCGCCGGACAGGTCCGCGCCCATCTGCCCTCGGGCAGAAGCGTCAGAGACACACTCACCAAGCCGGTGCATTTCGTCTCCGCCAGCTATTCCTGGGTGGTGACGCGGCTAGCTGATTAGGCGGCCGCGCACTCGACGCACAAAGAGCGCCCTGCTTCTTCTAATGTGATGGAAAATTCAGTCCGTTGATATGGCGTCAGGCCAAATCTGAGCGCCGTGGAGGACGCGAAGAATACGGACTCGATCTTCATGCACAGCATACGCGGCGATATAAGGCGTGCTTGGGATCACCAGCTCCCGTGTGCCCGCGATTCTTCCTGGCCTTCCGCTTTCCGGGAATTCGACAAGGCGACGAACAGCAACGACGATTTTCTGGTCAACATGGACAGCCGCCCTTGGATTATCGGTCTCAATATATGTGAAAATATTCTCTCGGTCGGATAAGGCGTACCTCGCCCAGACAAGCCTCACGATCGAGTCGCCTGACTCTTCCGAAGTGCCGCCGCACGCCTCTTCTCAAAACCGGCCTCGACCTCGGTATCGTCAACATCCGGTCGCGTGTCATGGAGAGCTTCCAGAACTTTCCCGCGAAACCACGCATCGTAAGCGTCACTGTTGCTGATAAGCTCCAGCGGAAGAGCCCCCTCATTCGCGGTGCGAGTCAACAGAATACGGACCACATCCGAGACGGTCAGGCCCATGTTTTCCAGAACAGCCGTGGCGCGATCCTTGACCGCAGCATCTATGCGAGTTTGAACGAGTGCGTTTGGCGCCATATCGGCCTCCTTGAACACGATGCAATGTAATGCAATTGAATGACGAGTTCCAGCGCGATCGGGTGTAACGTGCGCAAACGTTCGCCACCGATCAACCCGATGGGATTCACGAATCGGGCGACAACAAATTTCAGGCTAGGCCGCCGCAAGCGACGCATAGACGCGGGCCGATTGTCGCTGCTCGGTGACACTGAGCTTTTCCACCATGTCGAGCAGTTCGCCGATCGCGCCATGCGCGTCGTGATGACGGAATTTTTCGAGAAGACGGCCGCAGACATTGCCGAGCACGCTCACCGGCGCTTTTCTGACGGCGTCGCGCCACAGCATCGTCGCCTCGACGAAGATGACGCTGATATCCCTGGGCAGGCCGGCGGACTCGTAAAGCGCACGCACGGCATGCATGCGCCCGGTTGCCAGGATCGAACGCACGCGGCGCTCGCTACATGCGGTCAGATCGACGATCGCACCGGCGAAGAAGTCCACCTTGCCGGCACAAAGCGCATGCATCAGGAAGGACGGCGTCAGTCGGCCTTTAAGGCGCAGATGCTGGACGAGGTCGGGTATTTCGCGTGGGGCAATGTCGCCGGCGATCGAAACGATGGCAGCCTCGGTTGCCTCGCGGCTGATGCGCTGGAGCCGCTGCAGGCCGATCGCCGCCTGTGCCAGCGGCAGGCCGACCAGCGCATTGCTGACATGCTCGGCCAGCAACTGGCGGGCATCGGCCGGAAGGTCGCTGCGGTCAAGAAGCAGGTTGCGGATATCGCAGCAGTCGCCGAGCCGTTCGGCGACGCGTTTCAGCGACAGGCTGGAGATCACCGCGCCGTCGTTCTCGAGTAGGCAGAGCAGTTCTTCTTCGTCGCCGACCTCGGCAAGGGCCGCGGAAACCGGGCGCGTCACATGCGCCCTCGCCGCGATCAGCATGCGGGTGGCGCCGTTGCCGCGTGCGGCAAGGTCGACCAGATCGGCATCGCTCAAAAGCGGCGAACAGGTCACCGCGTGGCAGGCGACCTCGGGCTGGTCCTCGGCAAGCGAAAGGATCAGGCCGCGTGGCGCATCGGGCGACCAGGCGATCGCCTCGGCAAGCGCAAGCCGCACGCGCGGCGACGGATCGTCGAGAAGAAAGGTCATCGCCATTTCGGCCGCCGCCCGCTCGTCGGCGGACATTTCGGACTGCAGATAGGCGCGCCCGAGGGCGTTTGCAGCCCGGGCCCGGTCACCGGTCTTGGCCGTTTCGATCCAACGAAGGAAAGCTTCTATGATCACGCGACGCCCCAGCACTTGAACGCGATTCCATCGCGCTCCATTCAATGCTGAGACCGTAGCGGCAAAAGGTTTAAGATTGGTTCACCATGTTTCTTAAGCCTTTGTACGCCTTGCCGGCTCGACTCATCCTTGCTGTGGCTTCGGCCGGATCATCTCGAAAACATCGCTGCCTTCGCTGTAATCCATGTAGCCCATCCTGGCCAAAGGTCGGGCGATCGACATGTCGAGGCGGCCGTCCCTGACGATCGCTTCGTCGATGCGGATGCCGAGCACCTCGCCGAAGACCAGGACGTTTTCGGACGGTTCGCCCGACAGCGTCTTCGGCTCGATGAGCTCGGTGACCTTGCATTCGAGCACCGCGAAAGCCTCGCCGACATAGGGCGCGTCGATCAATTCGGCCTGCTTCGGCGTCAAGCCGGCGAAATCGAATTCGCTGTCGCCGTAGGGCAGCGCCGCCGAGGAAAGGTTCATCTTCTCGGCGAGATCGCGACTGACGAAATTGCAGGTGAAGACGCCGGTCTCGGCCGCATTGCGCTGGCTGTGCTTGCGTCCGGCGGAAGAAAACATCACCAGCTTCGGCCGGTCGGCAACGGCATTGAAAAAAGAATAAGGCGCGAGATTGATCGAGCCGTCCCTGCCCTTGCTACCGATCCAGCCGATCGGGCGCGGAGACACGATCGCCTTGAAAGGATCATGCGCGAGCCCGTGCCGGTTGCTGTCGGTGGTGTAGAACATCAATCGTCTCCGCCGACCCAGGTCACGGTATCGGCAAGCTCCGGCCGCGGCCGCTCGATTGCCGGAAATGTGGTCGAGCCGATATGGATGAAGCCTGCCACCTTTTCATCCGGCCCGACGCCGAGCAACGGATAGGCGCGCTCGTCATAGGCGAACCATTCCGTCAGCCAGTTGGCGACATAGCCGTTGGCGTTGGCGGCGAGAATGACATTGAAGCAAAGCGCGCCTGCCGACATCAGCTGCTCCCATTCCGGGATCTTCATATGCGGCCCCGCCTTGCTGACGACGGCGACGACCACGGGCGCGCGGGTGAAACGGCTGCGCTCGACCTGGATCATCTCCTCGGAAAGATCGGGTTTTGAATGAAGTGCCAGCGTCAGAAGCTCCTCGCCGAGACGGGCGCGCTGCTCTCCGCGATAGACGATGAAGCGCCAGGGCGCGATCTTGCCGTGATCGGGAACACGCGAGGCAAGACGCAGGATTTCCTCGATCTCGGCCTTCTCGGGGCCTGGTCCGCACATCTGGAAAGCGGGGATGGAGCGGCGCACGGCGAGGTAGTCGATCAGCTTGATATCGGATTTCATGCGGGAGAGGCTCTCATTATTTATGCTGCTGCAAACGGTGGGTCTTGAATTTGCCATCGCGTTGGTCTTGAAGTGACCTTTGCGATTTCAGAAGTCAATCGGTTCACGAAAGAGATGTTTGGCATTTTGCCTTTTGCACGGATCGGCCTTGCCATTGCCCTGACGATACTGATGCCCCTTGGCGTCGGCGCTCAGGATGCCTTCAAGGGATTCAAACAGCTTGAATCGACGCCGAAAATGCCGAAGCTCGATGCCTTCATCGCGCCCGGCACGGTGCCCGAAGGGGTCAAGCTGCGCGACGTCCCGATGGAGGCCAAGCTGACGGCGGATGGCGCGCCGGTTGAGGAAGGCCTCTCCTGGTACGTCTTCAGCCCGATCGCCGGATCCGACGGCAAGCTGCCGCTGATCGCCAGCGCCAAGGGCGGACCTGCCGCCTTCCAGCTCGCACCCGGCGATTATTTCGTCAACGTCTCTTTCGGCCGCGCCGGTGTCACCAAGAAATTGACCGTGCCTGCTGAAGGCGAGGTCGACAAGCAGGTGATGGTGCTCGATGCCGGCGGCCTGCTGCTCAATGCCGTCTCCGGCACCGACGCCCGCATCCGCCCCGACCAGTTGAGCTTCTCGATCTATTCTTCGGAAGTGCGCGACGATGGCGAGCGCGGCCTCGTCATGGCCGATGTCTCGCCGAATACCATTGTCCGCCTCAATGCCGGCACCTATCACATCGTCTCCGAATATGGCAGCATCAACGCCGTGATCCGCGCCGACATCCAGGTCGAGGCCGGCAAGCTGACCGAGGCGACGATCCAGCATCGCGCCGCGCAGATCACCTTCAAGCTGGTCTCCGATGCCGGCGGCGAGGCGATCGCCGATACGGCATGGTCGATTCTGACGGCGGCCGGCGACAGCGTCGGCGAAAGCGTCAGTGCCTTCCCGACCATGGTCCTCGCCGAAGGCGGATATTCCGCCGTCGCCCGCAACAAGGACAAGATCTACCAGCGCGATTTCACCGTCGTCGCCGGCAGGAACACCGATGTCGAGGTTCTGATGAAGGACCAGCAGCCGCAGCCGCCGGTGGATGCTGCCCGCACGGTGCAACAAGTGCCAGTCGGCACGCCGCCGCCGCCAGGCGTCCAGCCGGCTCCGGTGGCGCCGCTACCCTCCTACGAACAGCTCGTGCCACAGCAGGGCGGTGACGACACCAGCCTCGATTGATTTTGCTGCGAGCGGTTTCTACTCAGCCGAGATGTTTGGGGAAGGCGCACGGATCGAGAGCGCTTCAGATGCGCGTTCAATCATTGGCATCGGGAATTTTCTGGAGCATTGCAGCTCGGGGTGATCCGTTCTCGATCATGGCGGCAACATTGCGGCTCTAGATCAGACTTCCGACAGCGCCAAAGCCTAGCGCTGTCGGATTCCGGTTATTTCAGGCGGCCTTGGCTTTTTTTGCTTCGGCCTTGCGACGAATGTCGGGCGGTGTCGCTTCGAGGGCAAGGCTCTCAACGGCGACGTCAAGCCCCATCGAAACCTGTTCCTGGCTGCCGAGGCGACGGATGTTGACCGTGCGCTCCTCGGCTTCCTTCCTGCCGCAGACGATGATGACAGGAACCTTGGTGACCGAATGCTCGCGAACCTTGTAGTTGATCTTCTCGTTACGGAAGTCGGTCTCGACGTTGAGACCGGCCTCGCGCAGCGCCTCGGCCACTTCAAGCCCGTAGGCGTCGGCTTCCGAGGTGATCGTTGCGACCACCACCTGAAGCGGTGATACCCAGAGCGGCATGTGGCCGGCGAAGTTCTCGATCAGGATGCCGAGGAAGCGTTCCATCGAGCCGCAGATGGCGCGGTGGATCATCACCGGCTGCGTCTTTTCGGAGTTGCTGTCGATGTAGAAGGCGCCGAAGCGTTCCGGCAGGTTGAAGTCGACCTGCGTCGTCCCGCACTGCCATTCGCGGCCGATTGCATCCTTCAGCGTATATTCGAACTTCGGACCGTAGAAGGCGCCCTCGCCCGGCAGGATGCCGGTCTTGATATCGTTGGACTGTTGCTGGATCGTCTCCAGCACGCCCATCATCACGCTCTCGGCGCGATCCCAGAGTTCGTCCGAACCGACGCGCTTGTCCGGCCGGGTCGAGAGCTTGATGGTGACTTCGTCAAAGCCGAAATCCTTGTAGACCGAAAGAATCAGATCGTTGATCTTCAGGCATTCGGCGGCCATCTGCTCGTCGGTGCAGAAGATATGCGCATCGTCCTGCGTGAAGCCGCGCACGCGCATCAGCCCGTGCAGGGCGCCCGACGGTTCGTAGCGGTGGACATTGCCGAATTCGGCCAGCCGGATCGGCAGTTCGCGATAGGATTTCAGCCCGTGCTTGAAGATCTGGATATGGCCGGGGCAGTTCATCGGCTTCAGTGCGAAGACGCGGTCGTCGTCGGTGTCGTCGCCGGCGACCGTCACCTTGAACATGTTGTCGCGGTACCAGCCCCAGTGACCGGAGGTCTCCCACAGCGACTTGTCGAGCACCTGCGGCGCATTGACTTCCTGATAATCACCCGCCAGCCGGCGGCGCATATAGGCGACCAGCGTCTGGAAGACGCGCCAGCCCTTGCCATGCCAGAAGACGACGCCCGGGCCCTCTTCCTGGAAATGGAAGAGATCCATCTCGCGGCCGAGGCGGCGGTGATCGCGCTTTTCGGCTTCGGCAAGCATATGCAGGTAGTTATCGAGTTCCGACTGCTCGGCGAAGGCCGTGCCGTAGATGCGACTCAGCATCGGATTGTTGCTGTCGCCGCGCCAGTAGGCGCCGGCCACCTTCAAGAGCTTGAAGGCGTTGCCGATCTGGCCGGTCGAGGCCATGTGCGGGCCGCGGCAGAGGTCGAACCAGTCGCCCTGGTAGTAGATCTTGAGATCCTGCCCTTCCGGGATCGCGTCGACGAGTTCGACCTTGTACTGCTCGCCCTTGTCGGCGAAGACCTGTTTCGCCTTCTCGCGCGACCAGACCTGCTTGGTGAAGGCGGCGTTGCGGGCGATGATCTCCTTCATCTTCTTTTCGATCTTCGGCAGATCGTCGAGTGTGAAGGGCTCGTTCTTGGCGAAGTCGTAATAGAAACCGTTTTCGATGACCGGGCCGATCGTCACCTGGGTGCCGGGCCACAGTTCCTGAACCGCTTCGGCCATGACATGCGCCGCGTCGTGGCGGATGAGTTCGAGCGCGCGGTCGTCATTGCGGGTGACGATCTCGATTCTGCCCGTCGTCACAGGATCGGAAAGGTCACGCACGGTGCCGTCGATAGCAACGGCCACTGCCTTCTTGGCGAGCGACTTGGAAATGGATTCAGCGACATCCCGGCCGGTTGCGCCAGCATCGTAGCTGCGCACGGAACCATCGGGAAATGTCAGGGAAATAGCTTGGGACATCGAAATTCTCCTTGTCCAGTCCCGCCAACGAATGCGGGTGGTTGAAACGAAAGCGCCTTCACGGAGCTGAATGCGCCGCCGCCTGATAGCCAGATTTCCTGCGTGAGTAAAGACGAAGCCGGGCTACATGATCATTTCAGTCAGCCCGCACACGGTGTTCCAGTTGCGCATCGTGCCGACGCCGAGCCGCTTGGTCGTCAGTGCCGAAAGCAGCTTGGACTGGCTCGGCTTGCCGGCGAAATCGATCCAGAGATCGCCGCCGACGACGGCGATGCGCTGCCCCTCCGTCATCAGCGGTTTCAGCGCCTCCACCTTCTTCGGGTCGACCGGCAGCCGCATCACCCGGACGATCACCTGGTCGCCGTTGCCGTCCTTGAAGGGATTGGTGCTGGCAAGCGCCATCCAGGTGCAGTCGCTGCGCACGATGATATCGACATGTTTGCCGAACTTTTCTTCAAACCCCTCCTCGAGGGCTACTTCGAGTTCGTGCGGACGCATCTCGTCGGCCTCGAAGATAAGATTGCCTGTGGAAACCAGCGTGCGCGGCTCGCGATAACCGAGCTCTTCGGCAAGTGCGCGCAAATCCTGCATGATGACGCGGCGGTCGGGCGTCAGGACAATGCTGTGCAGAAGGGCTATGAAGGTGCTCATGGCCGCCAGAACTCCTCTGCGCCATCGGGCAAGGTCTTCAGCACACTGTCGAATGCGGCGGCGTCGACATGTTTTCGCACAGCCATCGCCACGTCTCGGATGGCGGTGTCAGGGGAAAAGTTATGGTCACCGCGCAGTGACTGCACCTCCCGCGTCATCGCCGCGCGATCCTCGAAGGACCGTTTGGCCTCGTCGAGATTCCAGTCGGCGACGAAGAACGCACGCAGCACCGGCGGTAGCACATCGGCGAACCGGAGCGCGTCTGCCACATCGAGGCGGCGGCGGAACGTCTGGAAGACCCCTTGGGTCATGGTGTAGACCACATTTCGGCTGTCGATCAGCGTATCGGCTTTGATATCATCGATAAAATGGTCGAAGTCTTTCGATGCACGCCTGTATTCGCCGGGCATCGTCATGGCGGTCAGCCTCTCTTGCGTCCAAGGGCGAGATAACGCCACGGCGTCCACCAGCGGAAGCTGTCGCCGAGCATCTCCGGCACCTGGTCGAGGCCGCTGGTGCCGCCCGGGCCGCAACGGCCGACGCGAAACAGCGTCATCCAGCCGCCGGCCCAAAGGCCGTGGCGGGCGATCGACTCGTAGCCATATTCGGAGCAGGTCGGGATATGGCGGCAGGAATTTCCGATGAAGCCGGACAGCGTCAGCTGGTAGAGGCGGATGAGCCCCATGCCGAGCAGACGGTCGGGGGTCTTGCGGTACGGACCGGCATAGTTGCGGGAGTAGAGTGCGGCCTTTTCGCGCGGCTTTTCGGGTCCGGCGGCGCCGCCGTCATCCTCATCGTCAGCCTGCGGGGCGCAGAACTCGCACATCTCCGTTATGCCTCGACAACTTCCGCCCGTTTCGCTTCGATCTGCCCGATCGCATCGACGACGGCATCGAAGGTCAGCATCGTCGAGGCATGGCGAGCCCTGTAGTCCCGCACCGGCAGCAGATAACGCATGTCTTCGAACCGTCCCTGGGGGCCCGCGCCATCCGCCTTCAACATGGCGAGCATGTCCTGGCGGGCCTGCCGCAATTCTTCCGATGTGGCGCCGACGACATGGCGGGCCATGATCGAGGACGAGGCCTGGCCGAGCGCGCAGGCCTTCACGTCATGGGCAAAGCCGGTCACGGTATCGCCATCCATCTTCAGCCAGATCCGCACCTTCGAGCCGCAGAGCTTGGAATAGGCCTGGGCGGTCGCATCGGCATCTGCCAATGTGCCGGTCAACGGAATATTGCCGGCGAATTCGAGGATTTTGCTGTTGTAGATATCGTCCATGCTGGATTTCCGCTCCAAAATCACTGCGGATCGGCCTCTATGCGGGCGTGATTGTCATCAAAACAAAAAACACACCGTGTCGTCCGAGGATACTTACATACGATGGCCGTCTTCCTATATGTATGTCGTTCGAAGGCCATTAAAATGCAATGGCCTGGTGTAAGTTTGATTGGGAAACCGTGCCGGACGGGCTGAACTTGCCCTGAAAGCCCCGGAGCCTGCCAAAGGTGCATGAATTCCCGCATGGGATTGACCAGTGGCGATTCCGACAGATGGGTCCGCGGTGCGGACCAGGAGACCATTGTTCATGGACGCCATCGTAAAGAACTTTCCGCAGACGAATCGAGATTCGGATCGCCCCTCCCAGCAGGAGGCGGAGGAAGCCGTTCGCGTTCTGCTGCGCTGGGCCGGTGACGACCCGACGCGTGAAGGCCTGCTCGAAACGCCGGCCCGCGTCGTCAAATCGTACCGCGAGCTTTTTTCCGGCTACGATATGGCGGCGGAAGACGTGCTCGGCCGCACCTTCGAGGAGGTCGCCGGTTACGACGATATGGTCCTCGTCAAGGACATTCCGTTCTACTCGCATTGCGAACACCACATGGTGCCGATTATCGGCAAGGCCCACGTCGCCTACATGCCGGACGGGCGTGTGCTCGGCCTGTCGAAGATTGCCCGTGTCGTCGAGATCTATGGCCGCCGCCTGCAGACGCAGGAAACGATGACCGCGCAGATCGCCCGGGCAATCGACGATACGCTTAATCCGCGCGGTGTCGCCGTATTGATCGAGGCCGAACATATGTGCATGGCGATGCGCGGTGTTCAGAAGCAGGGCTCGACCACGTTGACGACCACGTTTACGGGAACGTTCAAGACCGAGCCGGCCGATCAGGCCCGTTTCATGACCATGGTGCGGAGCCGCTGATACCGGCTCCCTCAGGAGGGCCGCGATGAGTCAACTAATCTTCAATCAACCATCCGAGGACAAGTCGGCGTTGGAAGACGCCGGCGATTTCACGCCGCATTTCGACGACCGCGGCCTGATCACCGCGATCGTCACCGACGCCGGCGACGGCGAGTTGCTGATGGTGGCGCACATGAATGCCCAGGCACTGGCGCTGACCATCCAGACCGGCACGGCCCACTATTTCAGCCGTTCGCGCGGCAAACTCTGGAAGAAGGGCGAGACCTCGGGCAATCTCCAGACGGTGAAGGAAATCCGCACCGATTGCGATCAGGACGCCATCTGGCTGAAGGTCGAGGTCGCCGGTCACGACGCCACCTGTCACACGGGTCGCCGCTCCTGCTTCTACCGGACGATCACGCTTCGAGACGGAAAGCCGATGCTTGATATCGTTGACGACGAGCTTCATTTCGATCCGCAGGATGTCTACGGAAAATAGCCCGAATTTCCCGGCATTTGCTCCTTATTGCGCCAGAAACCGCTTCTATATACCATTTGGAAACTGATCGGGCACACTATCGGAAATCAAGTGTTCTGCTGGGAGGGGAGAGCGCCATGTTGAGCTGGAGTCTGCATCGTCAAAGCTCTGAAGGCGAGGGTTCCGGTTCCGGCATGTCGACCACGCTCGATATGCTCCCGCCTCCTGCGCCTCAAAAGAAAATCAAGATCGCGCTGGCACTCGGCGGCGGCGCTGCTCGCGGCTGGGCCCATATCGGTGTGCTGCGCGCCCTCGACGAGGCAAAGGTCGAGATCGGCATGATTGCCGGCACCTCGATCGGCGCGCTGGTCGGTGGCTGTTATCTCGCCGGCAAACTCGATGAACTCGAAAGCTTCGCGCGCTCGCTGACGATGCGCCGCATCGCAAGTCTCCTCGATCTCACCATTGGCGGCAGCGGCCTGTTCGGCGGCATGCGGCTGACCAAGCGCATGCAGGAACATCTCGAAGGCCTGAACGTCGAGGATCTCGACCGGCCGTTCGTCGCGGTCGCGGCCGAGGTCAATACCGGTCATGAGGTCTGGATTGCCAATGGTTCGCTGATCACGGCGCTGCGCGCCTCCTATGCCCTGCCCGGCATTTTCGAGCCGGTGCGCAGCAATCACCGCACGCTGGTCGATGGCGCGCTGGTCAATCCCGTCCCCGTCTCCGTCTGCCGCGCCTACGAGCAGCCGCTCGTCGTCGCCGTCAATCTCAATTACGATCTCTACGGCCGCTCGGCCGTCGTCCGGCACAATGCCAGCCTGTCGGCCCAGGAAGTGCAGAAACAGGAAGAAGCGCCCTATGCGCGCCTCGGCATGACCGGCGTCATGGTGCAGGCCTTCAACATCATCCAGGACAGGATTGCCCGCGCCCGCCTTGCCGGCGACCCGCCTGATATCTCGCTGCAGCCGCGTCTCAGCTATATCGGCCTTTCCGAATTCCACCGGGCTGGCGAGGCGATCGAACGCGGCTACGAGGAAGCCAGAGCCAGGCTCCCCGAGATCAAGCGCATGCAGGAAGTCTACGCCAGCCACCCCTGATGCATGGCGTCCAAAAGCCTGCAGAGGTTTTGCGACAACGACATCGGTCGAGCATGGCCGGCGAAAACCTCAGCCGGCAATATAGGCCTTGATTTCCTCGGCCTCACGCTCGACTTCGGCAATGCGCGATTTCACCACGTCGCCGATCGAAATGATTCCGGCAAGCTTGCCATTGCTTTCCACCGGCACGTGACGGAAACGGCGGCTGGTCATCAGCTCCATCAGCTCGTTGACGGTCGTCTCCTCATGGCAGCGGTAGACCTTCGCGGTCATGACCTGGGCCAGTGCCTGGTCCAAGCAGTCCTTGCCGTGTTTGGCGATCGCATGCACGAGGTCGCGCTCGGTGAACATCCCCGAAATCCGGTTCTCCATGCCGACGACGACGATGGCGCCGATCTTCTTCCTGCTGAGGATGGCGGCCGCCTCGGCGACGGTGGTGTTCGGCCCGGCGGTGACGACGTCCCTGCCCTTCAGGTCGAGGATTGCTTTGACTGAACTGGTCATTCGAACCTCCTATGTCCGTGAAACACTTGTCACAGGCATCCGCGGCGGTTTCTCCCCCCATCGCGGATCGATAGATCGTGCACTGCCCGGCTCAGGATTGCAACACATCCTTCTCCGTTCCGGCAGGTTCCATCACAGGCGGGCGCGGCGCCCGATCGAACAGCGAAAACAGCAGGAAGCCGAAGACGAAGCCGCCGATATGTGCGTCCCAGGCAATCGGCTGGTCGCTATCGCCGACGAGCGGGATGCCGACTGCAATTAATGCATTGCCGACCAGCCAGAGCAGCATGAAGATGATGACGGTGCGGCTCTTTAGCGCCTCGACGATAGAAAGCCGGGCATTGAGATGCGCCGGCGCCATCGGCCGCCGCTCGGCCGGAAAGGCGAATCGGCAGGCGGCGCCCATCAACCCGGAGATGACGCCTGACGCCCCGATCAGCAGCGACACGTCCCCCCAGTTCAGGACCGCGTGCAGGGCGGCTGATGCAATGGCGGAAAAAACCCAGAAGAGCACGAAGCGTAGTGTCCCGATGCGGCGCACGACCGGCGCGCCGAAGGCCATCAGCCAGAAGGCGTTGAAGAGGATATGCTGGACGCTGCCGTGCAGCAGCGAATAGGTGACCGGCGTCCAGAACAGCTCCGGTCCCTGCTGCGACAGCGGAGTCACGTAGCTGTGGGGATTAAAGCCGAAGGTGTTGAACAGCCAGTACAGCGCATCATCGGACAGCACGAGTTCCTGCACCGCATAAATCACGGCCAGCAGGCAAAGACTGAACAGCAGTGCCGGTGGAAGGTTGAAGACCGGTTCGCGCGGTAGCCGTGCCGGCGGCTGGACCTCGGGAGGTTCTGACGCCTTATGCGGCTCGGCCGTCTGCTCATTCATCTGTGTTTCGCCTCGTTGAGGCCACAGCCATACAGGAGCGCCTGTCAAAAAAAAAGCCGCCCGAAGTGCCGGGCGGCGGACCGGGAGCTCCAGGAAAGACCTTGGGCCCGGGCAGGTTGTGCTGAACTTCGAAAGTCGAAGCGATGCGGGACAGTGTCACGACAGGCACTGCATCTCAACCGAAACCATCTCTTAACCTTAACCGCCGTGATTTGGCATGAAATCCGCAAGGTAGAGTCTGTACGGGCAATGACTGCCCGAAAATGCTCCGGAATGGGACAGGTTGGTGTGAAATGCGTGTGCAAACGACCATCGAAATTTTTGACTACTGGAACCGTATCCGCGGCGCTGCCGATGCGCCGCTGAAATCACAGGTCGAACCCTCCGCCGTCCCCCACCTGCTCCAGAATCTGTTCATTCTTGAGAGGCGCGACGGCGGAGACATCGGTTTCCGGCTCGCCGGCACCCGCATCTGCGATCTCTTCGGGCGTGATCTGCGCAGCGAACGTTTTTCGTCTCTCTGGGCAAATGGTCAGCACACGGACATCGAACGCACGGCGATGGGCGTCATGGACCATGCTATGCCGGCCCTGTTCAACGCCACCGGCTATAGCACGGTCGGTCATCAGGCCTCCTTCGAGATTATCATGATGCCACTGCGTTCGCCGGACGGCGCCTGCGACCGGCTGCTCGGCGCGATCGCGCCGGCAGCGGCCGCGAGCTGGCTGGAGATCGTACCGCTCGAATTCCTGGCGCTCGACCGCAGCCGCCTGCTGCCCGGAAAGTTCGCCAAGGCAGCACCGGCCGAACTGCGCCCCATCAACAAGATCGTCGCTGGCAAAAGCATCCATTTCGGCCAGGTCATGCGCCGCATGGTGTCGCAGCTGCTGAGCGTGGAGGCTCGCTGACGGTCCCATTTTAGGACATCTGATATACTCGTTTTCCGCTATGTCGGGACTGGGCGAAACAACCTTCTGTTAATGGATTGTGGGTAAAGATCGGTCTCTGCGATTTTCATGAAGAAGCTCTTTGATGCACTCGTTCCAGCCAGCTCAGACGCAACGACCTGCGCCGCGCCCTGAACAGGGCGTTTTTCAGCGCGTGCCCATCAACATGCAGGGCCGGCTGATGCTTGCGAACTACGAGGAATTCGAATGCATGGTGATCGACATGTCGCCTGGCGACATGTACGTCACCTGCCCCGGCCGGCCGCGCGCCAACGAACGCGTCGTCGCCTATATCGACCATCTCGGCCGCGTCGAAGGTTATGTCCAGACGATCGATGGCCGCGGCTTCACCATGTCGATCAACGCCACCGACCGGAAACGCGAGAAGCTCGCAGCCCAGCTCACCTGGCTTGCCAACAAGCACGAACTCGGCCTGCCGGAAGATCGCCGCCATGACCGTCTGACGCCACGCGACACGAAGACCGACCTGACGCTCGAGGACGGCACGCGTTATTCCTGCCGCATCATGGACCTTTCGCTGTCGGGCGCTGCCGTCGACGTCGAGATGCGCCCTTCGATCGGAACGGCGGTGCGCCTCGGCAACATGCGCGGTCGCGTCGTGCGCCACTTCGTCGAAGGTGTGGCAATCGAATTCCTGTCGATCCAGTCCCGCGAGACGCTGCGCGAATTCCTTTAACGGCTGCTGAAAATAGCGCTGCCTTGCCGGGGATTCCGCGGCGGGGCTCAATTTTCGACCGACCTCCACCGAACGCGATTGCCAGGTCCGATGCACACCCGGTCAGGTCGTGTTGAAAAGCCTGCACCTCACGGCAAGAGAATTGCAAGCGGCAACGAATCTGGCTTTGGAAAGCAGGCACGAAATCCTGTCGCAAGTCGTTCCACCCAGTCGGCAGATAACATTATGAGTGGAACAAGCTGCGACACCGATCTGCACCCAATAGGGTTGCGCAAAATGTGCGGTGATTTTGCGTCGGGGAGTGCCCCGCGCTTGCCGGTCGTCCCTTGGTCAGCGATATGATGGATAAGGTCCACTTCGACCGCAGGCGCACGGATGTCAGCTCTCTATCCCGAAATCGAACCCTATGATCACGGCCTGCTCGATACGGGCGACGGCAATCTGATCTATTGGGAGGCCTGCGGCAATCCGGCGGGCCGCCCGGCACTGGTGCTGCATGGCGGCCCTGGCTCCGGCTGTTCGACCACGGCGCGGCGCTATTTCGATCCCGATGCCTACCGAATCATTCTGTTCGATCAGCGCCATTGCGGCCGCAGCCTGCCGAGCGCTGCGGATCCCGAAACCGATCTCTCCCTCAACACCACCTGGTATCTCGTCGCCGATATCGAACGGCTGCGGTACTGGCTCGACATCGACACCTGGCTCCTCTTCGGCAATTCCTGGGGTTCGACGCTGGCGCTGGCCTATGCCGAAACCCATCCGGACCGCGTCGCGGCGATCGTCCTGTCAGGCGTGACCACCACCCGGCGTTCGGAAATCGACTGGCTCTATCGCGGCATGGCACCGCTCTTTCCGGAAGAGTGGCACCGATTCCGCCAGGCGATTCCCGTAGGCACGCAGGGACGAGATGACGACATGGTTGCCGCCTATCATCGCCTCCTCAACGATCCGGACCCGGAGACGCGCCTCAAGGCGGCGCGCGACTGGCATGATTGGGAGGCGGCCTCGATTCTGCTCGCCGATCCCCAAGGCCGGCCGCGCCGCTGGGGCGATCCGTCCTATTTGCTGACGCGCGCCCGCATCATCACCCACTACTTCAGCAACGGCGCCTGGCTGGAGGACGCCCAACTTTTGAAGAATGCCACGCGGCTCACCGGCATCCCCGGCATCCTGTTGCAGGGAAGGTTCGACATCGAGGCGCCGCTCGTCACTGCCTGGGAACTCGCCCGCGCCTGGCCGCAAAGCGAGCTCAGCATCCTTGCGCACGCTACCCATTCCATCGCAAATCCCAATATGAGCGCGGCGATTGTCGCCGCCACCGATCGATTTCGCGATTTTCCTCAAAAATAATTTCTTCGCCAGGATCGGCGATCCGAGCGATATTCCGCTTCTGAACCGGCCGCATCGGTCGATTCCGGCGGCGTCGACGGTCGACCACACGTCGCCGGCCGGCCGCCGGAATTTACCCGGCTCAACGAAAATCCTTAACATGAGGACGGCAACGCAACCTTTTCACGGGCGAAAGCCTTGTTGCGTGGATTACAATTTTAATCGAATTCGAGACAAATCCGCATCGAATTTTAGTCGCATTCAAGTTTGTTTTTAGCCAAGTTTTATCGGCATTTGAATCAACTAAGCCTTTAATTCTATTACGTAATTTTCCGTGAGATAAAAACGTCTGTGCCATTGTCACCTCAACTTACGGGGAGACGGCAATGACAACTGCGAATATCGTGAAAGGCGGCCTTCTGGCCGGAGCCATCATGATGGCCATGGCGGGTTCGGGACAGGCGATGCCCGCCAGCATGGCCCTGGCAGGCAATGCCAGCCCGCCGATCGGACATTACGAATTCTGCAAGGCGAATCCGACGGAATGCGTCGAAGTCGGCGGCGATGCCGGACCGGCCATCCTCACCGAGGATCGCTGGAAGGAAATTCTCAAGGTCAACTACACCGTCAATTCGACGATCCAGCCGATGACGGACGAGCAGATTTACGGTGTCGAGGAGCACTGGGCCTATCCGCGCACCGTCGGCGATTGCGAGGATTACGCCCTGCTGAAGCGCAAGATGCTGATCGACGACGGTTTCTCGCCGTCCGACACGCTGATCACCGTCGTGCTGCAGCCGAATGGCGAAGGCCATGCCGTACTGACGGTTCGCACCGATCACGGCGACTTCATCCTCGACAACATGCGCAACAAGGTGCTGCTGTGGTCGGATACCGAATACACCTATTTGAAGCGCCAGTCCGCCGAAGATCCGGCCCGCTGGTCCAAGCTTCAGGACGGCCGCGCTATCGCGGTCGGTAGCGTCAAGTAAGAACAGCCTGCCGGTAGAGCATGATGCCGAAAAGTGTGAGCGGTTTTCGGACGACATCATGCTCTAACTATCTAATTAGAACAGGATTCAGATTTTTCGGCTGACCGGCCTAAAATCATCCTGTTCTAGCCGGCTGCAGCCTGCGGCCCGGTCAGTCCCCGCATCCCGTCCCCGACCGGTGCCCAAGAGCCGTTCCCGCTGTCCCGGGAACGGCTCGCCCTCTTTTAAAGCCTTACCTCACCAGCATCTTAGCGAATTATTAACCTTGCCGGCTCGATCATGACGATGAGATTCATCATCGGCACCGGCGGCTCATGTCCTTCCTGCGGCGGACCGAAACGCGAAGAACCGCCATGAGCCATGCCGCGCACAGCGCACCCGACGAGCAGCCGCTTTTTTCCATGGGGTTTCTCCTCCGCACGATGGCGGCGATCGCTGTCCTGGCGGTCCTGACAGTTGTCATCAGCATCGGCGGCCGTTGGTTCGGCCAGCACATCTCGCTTGCCGGCAACACCGACAGCACGGTTGAAATCATGCTGGCCATCGGCCGCGACAACGTGAAAATCCCCGAGAACGCCATCCGCTTTCCGAGTCAGAGGCATGAAGGCGCCGCCGAACGCGTCGATCTCTACCTCGCCTGGCCTGAGATGCAGGGTTACGGCAAGGAAAACCGCCTTCGATTCGACGATGTCGCCCAATCCTCCGGGCTGATCTTCCTGCAGGTTACCCAGAGCACCATGTCGCGCGACATGTCCGGGCGGCTGGAACCGATCTATTCGCATCTGCTCGAAGGACCGGCCGAGCCCTTCCGCAACGGCCTGACGCTGCATCGTCTTCGCGCCGATGCGGGTTATGGCGACGAGGTACTGCTGACGGCGCCCGTCGAGGGCGGGCCGGATTACGTCGTGCGCTGCGTTTTGCCTTCAGCCCCGGACAAGGCGGCGAGCGGAGATTGTCAGCGCGATATCAAGGTCGGCAGGGATCTCAGCGTTCTCTACCGCTTTTCGAGCAGCCATCTCGACGACTGGGAACATATTGATGCCGCTATCCGCACCTTTGTGGAAACGCGTCTTGTGAACCGTTCTGCGACAACACCCTAAAATGCTCCCCGGACAGCGAAATAAACGATTCATCATAAACGGATTGGTAACGCCCAGCCGGTAATTTTAGAAGACGAGCTGTGCGGCGGGAGGTGTGCGGTTCCTGCCAAAATCTGAAATGCCAAATATCTGAAATGCAAGAGAAGAGTGGAATAGTGTCAAGGTCAGTCTCCTCCGTATCATCGTCCCGATCCGGCAATTTTCTGGCAAAGCTGCTGGCGATCCTTTCGGTGGCCGTCACGATCGTCCTGGTCGATTCGGTAAATGCCGACGCAGAAGCGGCGAATTCGAAATATGCAGGCATCGTCGTCGACGCCAAGACCGGCAACGTTCTCTACAGCGAGAATGCCGACCGGTTGCAATACCCCGCCTCCCTGACCAAGATGATGACCATCTACATGACCTTCGAGGCATTGGAGCAGGGCCGCATCCGCCTCGATACGCCGGTCCCCTTCTCCGCTCATGCGGCAGCCCAGGCTCCGACCAAGCTCGGCGTCCGCGCCGGCGGCACGATCACCGTCGAGCAGGGCATTCTCGGTCTCGTCACCCTGTCGGCCAATGATGCCGCAACCGCACTCGGCGAAATGCTGGGCGGCGGCAGCGAGGATCGTTTCGCCCAGCTGATGACCGCCAAGGCGCATGCGCTTGGCATGACGCGCACCACCTATCGCAACGCCAACGGCCTGCCGAATACGGCGCAGATGACGACGGCGCGCGATCAGGCTCGCCTCGGCATCGCCCTTCGCCAGCATTTCCCGCAATATTACGGCTATTTCTCCACCCGCGCCTTCAAGTTCGGCAGCCGCACGATCCGCAGCCACAACCGCCTGGTCGGTTCGGTGCGCGGCGTCGACGGCATCAAGACTGGTTACACGCGCGCTGCCGGTTTCAATCTGGTGAGTTCGGTGCAGGTCGACGGCAAGTCGATCGTCGGCGTCGTGCTCGGCGGCGCCTCGACGCCCGCCCGCGATGCCCAGATGCGCAATCTGATCGCCACCTATCTGCCGAAGGCATCGAGCCGCGGCGGGTCGTCGGCGCTGATTGCACAGGCAGCCCCTGCCCCGGCGATGATAGAGACACCCGCTCCGGTCCAGCCGCAGAAGGTCCAGCAGAAAGCTCAGCCGCAAATTGCCCAACAGCAGGTCGCAAAGACGATCACCGCAGCGCAGCCGCCGGTTCCGGCCGCAGCTGCCGATCTCAGCCTGCCGCACAAAGGCCCGCTGCCGGATGCGCGTTATCAGGTCGCCGAGACCGAGGTTGCCTATGCCGAGACCGCTCAGTCGAAATCCGACAATCCGCTGGTAGCCCAGCCGATGCCGGCACCGACCAAAGTCAAGACCATGACCTTCAAGCAGCAGGCATCGGTCGCCGTGCCGACTCCGGCGCCCGCCTATATGCCGCCGGAACAGGGCGATACCTCGGTCGATGAGGTCACCACCGCCTCGACCACTCCCACTTCACCCATTTCGACTGGCGCCGTTTCAACCAGCAATGCTCCCAGCGGCTGGGTCGTGCAGGTCGGCGTCTCGCCGAACCGGCAGATGGCCATGGATCTCCTGGAGAGCGCCAAGAGCAAGGGCGGTAGAGCGCTGGCCTCGGCGAGGCCCTTCGCGGTCGCCTACGCCGCTGGTGGTGATCAGCTTTACCGCGCCCGCTTTGGCGGATTCGACGATCAGCGCGATGCCGTCAACGCCTGCAAGGCCTTGAAGAAGGCCGGCATCAAGTGCTGGGCGGCTGCCCAATGAGCTATTCGATGCTGCCTGCAAGATGGCCGGCGGCATTGGTGACGGCCGGAATCGGTGTTTGCGTTTCCGGCCACCATTCTTGAACTCGATCAGTATTGCGTACGGGGAAAACAATGGCGATTAATGAGAACTTTCCAGGAATGCCTTCAGACCGCCGCATGGCGGCCAAGGGGCGCTCATCTCTGCATCCGCTGCACGAGGCGGCTTTGCGCCTTGCCGAGATTGGCCTGCAACGACCGAAGGCGAAGTCTCCGAAGACCCGGGATCTCATCAATCTGCTGCTGTGCCACGGTGCGCGCGCCTGGCGCTATTCCCAACCCGAAGCCCGCATCCATCTGCATGTGACATCCCCCGACGGCAGCGCGCCGGTGCAGCTGCGCCTGCGCTGAACTGCGGAGTGCCGCGTGCCCGAATGGGGCACGCCGTCACCTTCAATCCATGCATAAACCTTTCCGGAAGTCAGCTTCGATTTTCGGGGTTTAGAGCAGACCAAGGTCCGTGAGTTCGCGGCGAAGATCAGCGGGCATTTCGGCAATGCCGGCGCCAAGGCTTGTCAGGTCGCGCGGCACGTCGTCCTCAGTGTAATAACGCCAGCCCTGGAAGGGACGTTTCGGTTGCACGGCCGTCTCGATGACCTCCGGGCCGAGCATCAGGCGGCAGCGCGAGATGCCCTCGCCGTCCGTGAAGGTCTCGATGTCGAGCAGCTTCTGCCTGGCCTGCACCTGCCCCTTGATCACCCAGTAGAGCGAGCCGCCGTCAAGCAACTCCTCCATGCGTTTCGGCGCCATGCGCGTCGTATGCACCGAATGCGGCTCGAGGCCGGCGGCAATGGCGCGCAGAGAGCGTTCCGCCACCCATTCGCGCAGATCGTCGATCGAGTCGGCGCCGACGCAGAGTTTGATGAGATGCAATGCCATGCCGCCGTTGAAATCCTTTTGGCAGCGAGCGTCAAGCACCTCCAGCATAATTTTATTCTTAGACCAGAATCGATCTAAGGATGAAATTATGCAGCAGTTCAAAGTGTTACGAGCGTCCTTTGCGCGTCTGAAAGGACGCATGGTGCCGTAACGTCAGGCGTCCACAAACTCAGCATTCAACGACGTTGACCGCAAGTCCTCCAGTCGAGGTCTCCTTGTATTTCTCGCTCATGTCGTGGCCGGTCTGGCGCATCGTCTCGATACAGGCATCGAGCGGCACGAAATGCTGGCCGTCGCCCTTGACGGCAAGTGATGCCGCGGTGACCGCCTTGACCGCGCCGAGCGCGTTGCGCTCGATGCACGGAACCTGCACCAGGCCCGCGACCGGATCGCAGGTCATGCCGAGATGATGTTCGAGCGCAATCTCGGCAGCGTTTTCGATCTGCTCCGGCGTGCCGCCCATGACGGCGGCAAGGCCCGCGGCGGCCATCGCCGCAGCCGAGCCGACCTCGCCCTGACAGCCGACCTCGGCGCCCGAGATCGAGGCATTGTGCTTGATGATGCCGCCGATGGCAGCAGCCGTCAGCAGGTAGTCGCGGATGCCGTTCTGATCCCAGTCCTCGTGGAAGTGCTCATAGTAGCGGATCGTCGCCGGAATGACGCCGGCCGCCCCGTTGGTCGGCGCCGTGACGACGCGCCCGCCGGCTGCATTCTCCTCGTTGACGGCCATCGCATAGACGCTCAGCCAATCGTTGGCGAGCAGCGGATTGACGCGGTTGCTGCGCCACTCCTCCTCCAGCTTGTCGTGAATCCTGCGGGCGCGGCGCTTGACGTTGAGGCCGCCGGGCATGATGCCCTCGACCTTGAGGCCGCGCTCGATGCAGGACCGCATCGCCTCCCAGATGCGGTCGAGCCCCTGATCGAGCTCCTCGCGTGAGCGCTGGCTCTCCTCGTTCGCCCGCTTCATCTGCGCGATCGACAGCCCGGAGCGCTCCGCCATTTCGAGCATCTGCTTGGCGGTGGAGAAGGGATAGGGTACGCGCGTGCCGCCGGCCGCGTTCTTCTTCGCCCGCATCTGTTCCAGCTCGGTGTCGGTGACGACGAAGCCGCCGCCGACCGAATAATAGACGCGCTTGACGAGCAGCCGGCCGTCTCTGTCATAGGCGGAAAAAACCATGCCGTTTGCATGGCCGGGCAATGGCTGTTTCTTGTCGAAGACCAAGTCGGTTTTCGGCTGGAACTGATAGGCGGGATGCCCATCCGGCGTGATGCGGCCGGTGCGCTCCACCGTGTCCACGATACCGTCCATTTTGTCGGGATCGACGCTGTCGGGGGCCTCACCCATCAGCCCGAGAATGACAGCCCTGCCCGTGCCGTGGCCGATACCGGTATGGGCGAGCGAGCCGTGCAGGCTGACTTTGATGGCCGTGACCTGTGCGCCGGATGACGGGCGCGGCCATTCGTTCGACAGGATCAGCTCGAGAAACCGGTTGGCCGCCGACATCGGACCCATCGTGTGCGAGCTCGACGGCCCGACACCGATCTTGAAGACATCGAATACCGAGAGAAACATGGGTGCGCCTTCTGAAGATGAGGATACAAGCTTAAGCGAGGCCGGTTTCGAATCCGTGCGGCGCACCGACATCGCATGGAGCCGGTGCGACATTCGGACTGCAGATAGAGCGCCGCGACTCCCATAGGACACGCGAGGACGTTCTAGCACCTTGAGCTTGCGCATAATCCTTACCAAAAATCGAATCCGATTTTCGGGGTTATGCCGATATCGGCGTGGAACCCATTGGACAATGCGTAGGAAAAGACTGGATCGCGACCTGAGCGTAAGCGCTGGGGTCACGAGGGCTATGCGGCGGAAGAAATGGTTGCCTTGTCTTGACAGTCTGCACCGGCTCCCAATGTCCTACGGAAGTCGATGTAACAGGACTGATGAAGGCCGGCATGGACAGCGCCCGGCAAGTTGAACTCCTTCGTTGATGCAGGCTCCCCGGATGAGGGCCAGGCAAGGTTGAGCAACCTGTCCGTTCTTAGATTAGACGACACCTTGCGAGATTGGGAGATTGGACAGATGGCGCTCAAACGGATGGCCAACGTAGGAATCGTCGTCGATGACCTCGAAGAGACGATTGATTTCTTTCGCGAGCTCGGCCTCGAGCTCGAAGGGCGGGCCACGATCGAAGGAGAATGGGCCGGGCGTGTCACTGGACTGGGCAATCAGCATGTCGAGATTGCCATGATGCGCACACCGGATGGCCATAGCCGGCTCGAGCTCTCCCGCTTCCTCACGCCGCCTGTGGTTGCAGATCACCGCAACGCCCCGGTCAACGCGCTCGGCTACCTCCGCGTCATGTTCACCGTTGATGACATCAATGAGACGCTTGACAGGCTGCGCAAGCGCGGCGCGCAGCTCGTAGGCGAAGTCGTGGACTATCAAGACACGTATCGGCTCTGCTACATCCGCGGGCCTGAAGGGCTTCTCATCGGACTGGCCCAAGAACTCAGCTAAGCGTTATGCGCGAAGCTTCTCGTTACGATTATCTTGAATGACGGTGCCGTCGGCTCCATCCGGTGGGGTGGGCGTCGTCGAGATTTGTCGTTGATCGGCCATGGTTGACGTTGCCCCGCTCAGCAGGCGTTTTTCGATCTCCTGCAGGTCAAGGATCGCGCGGTTCATTTGGCCAACTGGAGTTTCGCGCCAAACCAGACGCGAGCGATTATCCTGCCATAGCTGGACCAGCCACCGTCGGCCTGGAACCTCGATCGTCTCGTGGATGAACCATGCCCCGACTGCCGCAACGAAAATTGTCACCATGATGAGCGCAGGTTCTGGCATCAATGCATCAAAAGTCAGACGCGCCAGGAACATGATGGGGACATGGAAAAGGTAAAGTGAAAAACTGATCTTTCCGAAAAACCGTACTGGCCCAGCTGCCAGGACACGGGCTGCGATGGGAGGTTGTCGAGCGACGAGCCCGACAATGACGGCCGCGGCCACCGCACTTTGCAGGCTCCAAAATACCGGGGAAAAGCCGGGCAAGATATGCCGATAAGTGAAAAACACCGCCAGAACGATGAGCGTTAAAATGCCTGTGAGGGCAGATGGAATCCAGCTGTTCCAGTAAGAATGCATCATTCCGGCCAGTGCCCCGAACAGAAAGTAAGGGAGCTTGGAGACGAGCAGGATTCCCGGGCCTGGCAATTCGACCAGGCCATCCACGACGACGGCCACGGTGAGGCCCACAATCATGCCGCTATAGCGGTGCGGCTGGGCCAAGCAAAGCCACAGGACAGGAAAGAGCAGATAGAATTGGATCTCGGGTGGTATCGACCAGAAAACACCACTCGAGCCGAGGAGAAAGATATGACGCACAAAATCCGTGCCGTTAACGATCGGCTGAACAAAATCCAGATTTTGCATGCTCGACAGTATCGCCACGAGAACGACGGCCGCCAGGTAAACTGGATAGATGCGGGCAAAGCGGCTCACAAGAAAATCCAGCACGTTTTCTCTCGTGACCGGCCGTGCGCCGTAGAGATGAGCCATCAGGAAGCCGCTGAGAGCAAAAAACAAACCGACGGCTTCGTCGCCCATCGTCACGAGATGCGGAGCTGTGATCGGAAAGATAAGGCCAATATGGGCTCCAACGACCAGAAGCGCAGCGACACCGCGCAGGCCATCGAGACTCGGGATGTAATCCGGCCGACTCATGAGTCACTTTTTGAATTCGGAGTTCAGGTTCAGCCCTGAACAATTGGCCATCACGACTTTAAAAGCGGTTAACGCGGCGCCCTGCTCATGCGCTTCTAGACTGGTCTGGCGCGCTAGCATGCATCGTCAGGACGGCAAACTGCTTTGGAAAACGGAACCACTTCTCCATGACAGCCACCAACCGCATCGCCCTCTCCAGCGACCACGCCGCCATTCAGCTCCGGCAGGCCATTGCCGGTCATATCGCGGCGCAAGGCTGGATAGCGGTCGACATCGGACCGACAACGCCGGAGAGCACACACTATCCTCAGCAAGGCCACGCGGCGGCGCGTCTCGTCGCCTCCGGCGATTGACGGTTTGGCATCATCCTATGCGGCACAGGCTAGGGCATCATGATGGCGGCGAACAAGGTAAATGGCATCCGTTGCGGCGTCTGCGCAGACACATTCTCGGCTCGTATGATCCGCCTGCACAACGATGCCAACATGCTTTCGATTGGCGTGCGCGTGGTGGGCGAAGGGCTGGCGCTCGATATCGTGGATGCATTCCTGACCGCTCGTTTCGAGGGCGGCCGACATGCGATGCGGGTGGAGATGATTGAGGCGCTGGAGGGTAACGCCGTGCTTTTCTCCTTTTTCTTTGGGTTGCCGCCCGAATCCGCAAGCTGACGGATGACCGTATTGCTGTCGTTAGTTCCGGAAGATGCCGGTCGGCTATCCGCCAAGCCTTGTCGTTTCCCGACGGCTCGATTATGCCGAACTGCCGCATGGCCAAAAACTCGCGTAAAGCCGCCGAACTCGGCCATGCGGCATAATCCGGCTTGCGGCATAATGGCTGCGTTCATGCGGAGACTGAATCACTGATGACGACGGCGGATTATATCGCTCTGGCTTTCTTTGCCTCTGTCTGGATGGCCTATTCCTGGCTGCTGCACGGCCGCACCTTCTTCGGACGCACCAGCCTGACCCATGCGATGACCGAACGGCGCCGGGAGTGGATCTACAATTCGCTGCGCCGCGACCTGAAGATGATCGACACGCAGATCATGGCCGGCCTGCAGAACGGCACCGCCTTCTTTGCCTCGACCTCGATCTTCGCGATCGGCAGCTGCTTTGCTTTGCTGGGCGCAACGGAGAAGGTCGATGCCGTCTTCGCCGACCTGCCCTTCGTCTTCCATGGCGGCCATGCCGTCTTCGAGATGAAGGTCGGTGGGCTGGCAGCGCTTTTCGGCTACGCCTTCTTCAAATTCGGCTGGTCCTATCGGCTGTTCAACTACTGCACCATTCTCTTCGGCTCGATCCCGATGATGCGCGACAGCGAGCGCGACGTCATCGCCGCCGAGCGGGCGGCCGAACGCGTCATCCGCATGAACGTCATTGCCGGCAGCAATTTCAACGAGGGCCTCAGGGCGATCTTCCTGTCGATCGGCTATCTCGGCTGGTTCATCAACCCCTATGTCTTCATGATGACGACGGCGATCGTCATCTTCGTGCTGACACGCCGGCAATTTTTCTCGCAAGCGCGACTGGCGATCATGGATGCCGGTCCGCCATCAAATCTCCACCTTTCTGCTATTCGCCGCGATAGGCCGTCGAGCGGCGGAAATGATTTGCCCGAGGGACTTTGATGACATTGCCGGCAACGAAAGCCGATGCGGCGGTAAAACCGCCGCGCATCGGTCTATTGGATACGGCGCGCGGCGTCGCGCTGATCGCCATGGCGAGCTACCATTTCAGCTGGGACATGGAGTTCATGGGCTATCTCGCGCCGGGCACGGCCGAATCCGGTTGGCTGAAGATCTATGCCCGGGCGATCGCCACAACCTTTCTCTTCATCGTCGGCATCAGCCTGGTGCTCTCGAGCACGCCCGAGATTCGCTGGCCCTCCTACTGGAAGCGCTTCGGCATGATCGCCGCGGCAGCCGCGCTCATCTCGATCGCTACGCGCATCGCGATGCCGAACGAGTGGATCTATTTCGGCATCCTGCATTGTATCGCGGTGCTCACACTCATCGGCGTCGTTTTTTTGAGGCTGCCGCTCGCCTTCACGCTCATCGCCACGCTCGCGCTCTTTGCCGCCTGGATCACCGATAATTTCGGGCCACCCGGCCTGCTTCGCTCATCCTTCTTCGATCCCAGATATCTCGCCTGGATCGGCCTTGCCGTGACGCCGGAACGCTCTAACGACTACGTCCCGCTGTTTCCCTGGGCAGTGCCCTTCTTCGCTGGATTGAGTATCGCCTCGATCGCCATCAAAACCGGGCTGCCGCAGCGGCTTGCCGTCATTGGCACCGGTTCCTGGTGGCCGGCAAGGCTCGGTCGCCACAGCCTTGCTTTCTATCTCATCCATCAGCCGGTGTTGATCGGCATCGCCTACGGGCTTTCCCTCGTCGTCCCGCCGCAGGCGCCGGATCCGCTCGCGGCTTACCTAAGGCAATGCAACGCCTCTTGCGTCATGCAGCAAGGCGAAGCGCTTTGCCGCGGCTTCTGCCAGTGCACGCTGGACAAATTGCAGGCCCAAGCCCTGTTCACGCCGCTGCAGGCGGGAGAGATCGATATTCGGAACGACGAGCGGGTCCAGACGATCGCCGCCGAATGCAGCGCCGAGGCGCAATAAAGGCTGGTAACCATTAGCCGCTTTTCAGGTGGTGACGCCGATTTCGGCGAGGCGGCCGAGGCAGGTCTCTTCGATAGAATCGAGTTCCGCCAGCGTGTCGTCGATATCCTTGCGCTTCTGGCGCAGGTCGTCGCGCTTCTCGTCGACGCGCTTCATCAGGAGTTTCAGCTGGCCGAGTTCGCCCGGCGGCTCCTTGTAGACCTGAATGATCTCGCGGATTTCGGCGATGGTGAAACCGATGCGCCGGCCGCGGAGGATTTCCCCGATGAGGCGCCGGTCGGCTTGCCGGAACAGACGGGTGCGCCCGCGCCGCTCCGGATGGATCAGTCCCTCGTCCTCGTAGAAGCGGAGCGTGCGCGTCGAGACCCCGAATTCGCGCGTCAGTTCCGTTATGCTATAATATTTGTTCACCGGCATGTGTTCCCCGTCGTCGGACAGACGATAATATTGACTTTTACGTAATAGTCAATTTTTTGGGCCGTTCAGATGCCGAACCACCAGGTGGCGATGCCGAGAAAGGCGAAGAAGCCTGTACAATCGGTCACCGTCGTGACGAAGACCGACGAGGCGATCGCCGGGTCGGCGCCCATCTTGTCGAGCAGCAGCGGCAGAAGGATGCCGGCAAGGGCTGCCGCTATCAGATTGATGATCATCGCCGCCGCAATCACCCCGCCGAGCTGGTAGTCGTGGAACCAGGTGCCGGCGATCGCGCCCATGATCGTCGCGAAGACGATGCCGTTCAGGATGCCGACGCCCGCCTCCCTGCGGATGATGCGGCCGGCATTGTAGATGTCGAGATCGCGGGTCGCGAGCGCGCGCACCGTCACCGTCATCGTCTGCGTGCCGGCATTGCCGCCCATCGAGGCGACGATCGGCATCAGCACGGCAAGCGCGATCATCTTCTCGATCGAGCCGTCAAACAGGCCGATGACGCTGGCCGACAGCATCGCCGTGCCGAGGTTGATCAAAAGCCACAGGAAGCGCGAACGCACCGTCGAGAGCACATTGTCTGACAGCTCTTCGTCGCCGACGCCGCCGAGGCGCTTGATGTCCTCATCCGCCTCCTCGTGGATGACGTCGACGACGTCGTCGATGGTCAGCACGCCGACCAGCCGGCCGTTTTCGTCGACGACGGCGGCCGAGAGAAGGTCGTACTGCTCGAAGAGCTGGGCAGCCTCCTCCTGATCCATCTCGGCTGGAACCGGATGGTTCGTCTCGCGCATGATCTGCTCGATCTTCGTCTGCCGCTTGGTGCGCAGGATCTGATCGAGATCGACGGCGCCGAGCAGCTTGAAGGTCGGATCGATGACGAAGATCTGCGAGAAGGAATAGGGCAGATCCTCCTCGTCGCGCATGTAGTCGATCGTCTGTCCCACAGTCCAGAACGGCGGCACGGCGACGAATTCCGTCTGCATGCGGCGCCCGGCCGAACTTTCGGGATAATCGAGCGCCCGGCGCAGCCGCACCCGCTCGGTGAACGGCAGCTGGGCGAGGATTTCTTCCCGGTCTTCCTTATCGAGGTCTTCGAGAATGTAGACGGCGTCGTCCGAATCGAGCTCGCCGATCGCGGCGGCGATCTGGTCGTTCGGCATCTGGTCGACGATCTCGCGGCGGATCGCCTCGTCGACTTCGGTCAGCGCCGTCATGTCGAAATCGTCGCCGAGCAGGCGCACCAGTGCCAGGCGCTGATCCGGCTGGATCGCCTCCAGCAGATCGCCTATTTCGGATTCGTGCAGGCGGGCGACGTTCTGGCGCAGGAACAGCGTGTCGCGATCGGCGATTGCGGCGCCGACAAGCGCCAGGAAATCGCCGCGGACATTGCCGTCCTCGTCGTAGATATCGGCTTCCTCGTCATCAGGACGCCTGCGAATGCGGTCTTCCCCATCGGTCGTCGTCATCTGCCGCCCTCGCATCCGGTTCGAATTTCAACGACTGCCGCGCCGCATTCGCAAATGTTGGCCGAAAACACATTATCAACAAGCGGATAAGCGAATCCAGCGAGAGGCTCCCGCAGCCGGAATTCTTGGCCCCTGCTAGCCCAAAGCACCCGTGTCGTAAAGCGGCAAACCGTGCTTCGTGATGACAATGCCTGTGGCCGGCGATAGTTTCCTCACCCGTCCAAGCAGAGGAAGCCTGCCCCATGCCCATTCGTCCGATTCTGCGCTACCCACATCCGGGCCTGAAGATTGCCTGCGCGCCGGTGACGGCCTTCGATTCCTCGCTCGCCACGCTTGCCGACGATCTGCTGGCGACGATGCGCGCAGCCCCCGGCGTCGGCATCACCGCCGCCCATATCGGTGTCTTCAACCGTGTCACGGTGCTGGAACTCGACAAGGCCGACGGCGTGCGCCTCTACGTCAATCCTCATATCACCTGGTTTTCGAAGGAGACGGTGAGCCATACCGAAGGCAGCGTCTCCATGCCTGGCGCGACCGACGAGGTGACGCGCCCGCGAGCGATCCGCTTCCGCTACCAGGATGCCGAGGGCGCCGTGCACGAGGACGGTGCCGAAGATTTCCTTGCCATCTGCATCCAGCACGAAGTCGACCAACTCGATGGCATTTTCTGGCTGCAGCGCCTCTCGCGGCTGAAGCGCGACCGTCTCGTGAAGAAATGGGAGAAGGCCCAGGGCTGACAATCACGGCTGACAAATCGCCATCCGCACCGAACCATTCGCCGCTGCCGGCGTTTCCAGCAAAAGCAACAAGGAGTGACTGCAATGGCAAGGATCGGTGACAAAACTCGGATTTCCCGGGAAAAGCCTGAGCTTTCCCGTGAAGAGGATTATCGCGACCTCGAAGAACGCAACCTCGATGACGGCTGGCCCTATGCCGATGGCAGCGGCGCCGGCACCGGCGGCCCGGATAATCGCCCTTACGGCGAGACTGCGGCCAATTTCGACAGCGATCCCAACGAGGGCTTCCGGATAGACGGCACGGATGAGGACGGCAACGAGAACCGCCTGAAGGATTCGCTGCGCGCCGATACGATCGACCGCGATGAAAGTGACGAGCTGGAAGCGCGGGTGAACGACAATCTCGAAAACATCCCTGAGGTCGATATCGACAGCATCGAGGTTCATGCAGACGGTCACGTCGTCACCCTGGAAGGGTCGGTGGAGACGATCGGCATCGCTCGCAAAGTCGAACTCGGCGCGCTTTCGGTCGACGGCGTCCATCATGTCCGCAACAAACTGCGGCTGACCGGTGTCGACGCGCATATCCCGAACGAGGACTAACGTCACGCATACGGACAATCGGCGGAAGGCGCCAATGCCTGCCGCCCGCCTGTTACATTACCAAAAGTTAACAATTTCAGATTGCAGCCGGATACGTCTTTAGAGGCACCATATTTTGTCGCTTTACTGAGGCGGCTTTTGTAACGCGAACGTCAATTTCGTTGATAACACCGTGATTTCATTTGGACAAAAGGTCGCGGCTGGGTCGCCATATTATCACAAAATTGCCTGAATTGGGGCGCGAACTCGTGTTTGCCGAGGGTTAGTTTATGTTGTGGAATTCAACAGCAGATTGAGGAGATAGACCCATGCGCATCAAATTTGCCCTTGCCGCTTCCCTGTTCGCCGTCAGCCTTGCAGGCGCTGCCTTCGCCCAGCCGACCTATTCCAATGACTACACCAACGACAGCGACGGCTTCGCGCCGAGCCCGACGTCGAAGCCGGCCCCGGCCCACTACAGCAGCCGCAAGGCCCCGGCCTATTCCAGCGACTATAACAATGACAGCGATGGCTTCGCACCGAGCGCCATGGCAGCCCCTGCCGTCGACAAGACCGCAACGGCCAGCATCACGCCGCTGCCCCCATGCCACAGCATGATCGGCCCGAAGGGCTCCCACACCAAGGGTGCCGACAGCGGCGCCTCTCGCACCGAAGCATGCCGCGCGACGCACTGATCCGATAAAAGACCGGGATCCGATAAAAGAAAGGAATCCGACAAAAGAAAGGGCCGGAAACCGGCCCTTTCTTTTCAATCCATCTTTATGTCGTCTTAGAATACCAATGGAACGAGCCGGTAACGGCTCGTGGCCATGAAAGCCTCGTAAGCAGGATCCTGCTTGAGCAGACGTTCTTCCGCCAGGAGGCGGAAACATTGTGCGGCCAGGGCCGTCGCATAGATGACGAAATTCCAAAGGCTCGGATGGGCTAGGAAGAAGCCGATATGTGTCATCAGATACCCCGCATACATCGGGTGGCGGACTAATTTGTAAGACCCGCCGATCTTGACGCCGCGATTGGCCGGCACCAGGCCGAAGCTTCGCCGCAATGTCAGCTTTGCCGATATCTGCAAGATGAAACCGAGCGCCATCACCGTCCCGCAGAATGCGAGCGGCGCTAGCGGCTGCGTCGCGGAGGGCGCGGCAAGCAGCGGGAAGATCGTGCCAATGGCGGTAACCGTCCAGTCGAAGAAGCGTAGCGACGCATTTCTCGTCGGCCGGCGGGTCAGGATGAGGAATGCGGCAGCTGCCTCCGAAACGATCAGCAGGCAATCGATGATCGCGCGATTGTCCTGCATCTGCGGCAGGACACGCATGACGATCCCAACGAAGAAATAACCGATGAGAACCTTCTCGATAATATCGAGAACGAAATACACATCGAGGAACGACCAGCTTGCCGCTGCTTTTTTTCTCATTGTCCTCGGGCTTCCATATTCACACTGCTGTGGTGTCCTATATATTTCCGCCGCTAATTATCGGTTAAAACGCTGGCTCAGATCTGACGGTGAAGCGATTGCCGAGCCTGACGGCAGAAAGACTCGAACGTCCAAGGGTACCTCGACAGCGACCTCAACGCTACGCGACCGCCAAAGCTTCCACGAAGCATTGTTCCCCTACGAAAAGCCGAAACCAGCCTTTCTTTCCGATACAAATTGCCTCGGTCGCCGCGATCAGTCAGGTTTCGCCGGTCGTTTCGCCGAAAACCGCTTCGAAGGCGGTGCGCAGCCGGATATCAGCATCAGCCATCATCACCGGCAAGCCAAGATCGACGAGGCTGGTCACGCCATAGGCCGATATCCCGCAGGGCACGATGCCGCCGAAATGATCGAGATCGGGATCGACGTTGAGCGACAGTCCGTGGAAGGTCACCCATTTCCGCAGTCTTATGCCGAGAGCGGCGATCTTGTCCTCGGCCATCGTCCCATCGGCCAGCAATGGCTTTTCCGGCCGGCGCACCCAGACGCCGACGCGATCTTCACGTCGCTCACCGCGCACATTCATCATGTCGAGCGTGCGGATGACGACATCTTCAAGGGCGGCAACGAAGGCGCGCACGTCCTGACGCCGCCTCTTCAGATCGAGCATGACATATGCGACGCGCTGGCCGGGCCCATGATAGGTGTATTCACCGCCACGACCTGTCGCAAAGACCGGAAAACGGTCCGGCTGGACGAGGTCCCTCTTATTGGCGCTGGTGCCGGCAGTATAGAGCGGCGGATGTTCGACGAGCCAGACGAGCTCATCACCGCCATCTGATATCACCGCCACCTCGCGCTCCATCGTCTCCACCGCCTCCTCATAGGGAACGAGGCCATCGGCGATGCGCCAACGGACTGGCCGCGTGCCGAGTTGGGGAAGCATGGAGAATTCGAGATCGGTGCGAAGCATGGCCATTCCTTGCCGCTCTCCCCGAAATGCCTGTGAAATAGAGGCGGCAGGACAGCTATATGGACCCGTTTCGAGGCCAATTCAAATGCTGTGACCGGTTTTCAAAAAAACTGTCATATCGCCCTTGTGCACCCCAGATGCTTTTGCTACATGCTGCCCCGCCGACGCAAATCGGCACCTACCACGATGCGGTCGTGGCGGAATTGGTAGACGCGCAGCGTTGAGGTCGCTGTGGGGCAACCCGTGGAAGTTCGAGTCTTCTCGACCGCACCATTTCCCTTCAGGGAAACGCTTTCTAAGCGAAGATTTCGTTTTCACCTCGAAGCCAGTTGCGATTGCTCGGCTTGATTGCCCGGCCTTCTCATGGTTGATGGCGTCATCCTCGCAAGAATCAGCGGCCATGTCAGCGTCCCATCAAAATCCCCTGCAGGGCATGGCCATCATGTCCGGCGCCATGCTCATCCTGCCGACAATGGATGCGATCGCCAAATATATGGCGACCTTCGAGGCGATGTCGCCGGGTCAGGTCACCTTCTACCGATTCTTCTTCCAGATTGCCTGCACCCTGCCGATTCTTTTCGCCCTTTTCGGGCTGAAGGCGCTCTCGGCCAAACGGCCATGGATGAACCTGCTGCGCGGTGTGCTGCACGGTGCTGCGAGCCTGCTGTTCTTCGTCGCCGTCAAATACATGCCGCTCGCCGATGTCTTCGCCATCTATTTCGTCGAGCCCTTCATGCTGACGGTCCTGTCTGCGCTGTTTCTCGGCGACAAGGTCGGCTGGCGGCGCTGGATGGCGATCGTCGTCGGTTTCGCCGGCGCGATGATCGTCATTCAGCCAAGCTACGAAATTTTCGGCTTGAAGGCGCTGCTGCCGGTCGCCTGCGCCTTTCTGTTCTCGCTCTATCTCTTCCTCAACCGCGCCATCGGCGAGGCCGATTCGCCGCTGACCATGCAGACAATGGCCGGCATCGGCGGAACGGTCTTCATGGCAGCTGCCCTTCTCGTCGGCAGCAGTTCCGGCAATGCCGATTTTACCGTCTCCCTGCCCTCCTCCTTGCTCGGCCTTATCCTGCTTCTCGCCCTCGGCTCGATCTCGGGATATGCGCATCTGCTGGTGGTCCGGGCCTTCCGGCTCGCGCCGCTGTCGCTGCTTGCGCCGTTCCAGTACTTCGAGATCATCTCGGCGACCGTTCTCGGCTATGCGTTGTTCAACGATTTCCCGAGCTTTTCCAAATGGATCGGCATCTTCATCATCGTTGCGTCAGGCCTTTTCATCATCTGGCGCGAGCGGCTGCAGGCTCAATCGTTAAAATCTTCCTGACCCCGGGAATGTCGGGTTAACTCCTCTTCTTGAGGGATCGTCAATTCGCAGGCGCTAAAACTGTCTCCGGTTTCATGATGAAGCCTGGAGTTAAAACATGAGCGAATTTCGTCTCGCTTTTCCGGCCTGTTTGGTGGCCGGCAAGCATCGGCTGACGGCCGAAGATATAGTACTGCTGCGCAAACATGCCTTCCCGCAGGGCATCCGGACATCCGACGATGTCGTGGCAATGTTGGCGCTCAACAATTCCTGCCCTGAAAAATGTGCCGCTTGGAACGCTTTTTTCGTGGAGCAGCTCGCCGGCTTCATCGTTCATTATACCTATCCGCAAGGCTCGCTTGATGAAATCAACGTCGCCTGGATCATGCGCATGTTTACGACCGATGGTGTCGTCAACTCGGCGCTGGAACTCGAGCTCATTCTTCACGTCATGGAGATCTCGGCCGATGTCCCGGGCGAGTTGAGAGCGCTCGCCCTCGATCAGCTCCGCCTGGCGATCACCGACAATATCGGTGGCTACAAGCTGTCGCGTGCCGTCGATCGCCGGGGCATCACCCGCCAGGACATCGATTTCGCGATGCGCATCTTCAGAAGCGTCGCCGCAGGCGGCGTTATCCCCGTCTCGTCGGTCGAATATGGCGTGCTCCAGCAGATCGAGCAGGCAACGCTGGCCTGCGCCAATCATCCGCACTGGGCGGGGATCATGGCCGCCGTCAAGCTGCGCGACTATGCCGAGCCGCGGCGCAGCCGCTGGCTGCGCATCGTCGACGAGGAACCCGTCTCGGAAGCCGCTGTCGCCTGACGCTCCGCAAGCCTGATTGTGCGTTCCGGTTTTTTATGCGTAAAACTCCGGGATGCATTTCTGGGTGGAGTCTCGATGTTCAAGAAAATCCTGATCGCGAATCGCGGCGAAATCGCCTGCCGCGTGATCAAGACTGCGCGCCGCATGGGAATTCAGACCGTCGCGGTCTATTCGGATGCGGATCGGGACGCGCTGCATGTCGAGATGGCCGACGAGGCTGTTCGTATCGGCCCGGCCGCAGCGACGGAGAGTTATCTGGCTGCCGAAACGATCATCGCGGCCTGCAAGGCGACGGGCGCCGAGGCGGTGCATCCCGGCTACGGCTTCCTGTCCGAACGCGCCTCCTTCTGCGCCGAACTAGAAAAACAGGGCATCGTCTTCATCGGCCCGAAGCCGAAAGCCATCATGGCGATGGGCGACAAGATCGAATCGAAGAAATTCGCCAATGCCGCCGGTGTATCCACAGTGCCCGGCCATCTTGGCATCATCGAGGATGCCGCCCAAGCGGAGGTGATCGCTGGCGGGATCGGTTATCCCGTCATGATCAAGGCGTCGGCTGGTGGTGGCGGCAAGGGCATGCGCATTGCATGGAACCAGGCAGAAGTGCGCGACGGCTTCGAACGTGCCCGCTCCGAGGCGAAAAGCTCCTTCGGCGACGACCGCGTCTTCATCGAGAAGTTCGTCGTCGAACCCCGCCATATCGAGATCCAGGTGCTGGCCGACGCGCATGGCAACGTCGTCTACCTCGGCGAACGTGAATGCTCGATCCAGCGGCGAAACCAGAAGGTGGCGGAAGAGGCGCCCTCGCCCTTCCTCGACGAAAAGACCCGCAAGGCCATGGGCGAACAATCGGTGGCGCTGGCGAAGGCCGTCGACTACCAGAGCGCCGGCACCGTCGAATTCATCGTCGACCGCGACCGCAATTTCTATTTCCTCGAAATGAATACTCGCCTGCAGGTCGAACATCCCGTGACCGAACTCATCACCGGCATCGACCTTGTCGAGCAGATGATCCGGGTCGCAGCGGGAGAGCCTCTTCCCCTCGCCCAGGAGGACGTCAGGCTCGACGGCTGGGCGATCGAGAGCCGGCTCTATGCCGAAGATCCCTACCGCAACTTCCTGCCCTCGACCGGCCGCCTGACGCGTTACCGCCCGCCGGCGGAAGGCAGGACCGGCAATGTCGTCGTCCGCAACGATACGGGCGTCTTCGAGGGTGCCGAGATTTCGATGTATTACGATCCGATGATCGCCAAGCTCTGCACCTGGGCGCCGACACGGCTCGAGGCGATCGAAGCCATGGGCCGGGCGCTCGACGGCTTCGTCGTCGATGGTATCGAGCACAATGTTCCTTTCCTGTCGGCGCTGATGAAACATCCGCGCTGGCGCGAAGGCCGGCTGTCCACAGGCTTCATCGCCGAGGAATATCCCGATGGTTTTGCGCCGATGAAACCGGACCCGGCGGAAGAAGCCGTGCTCGCGGGCATTGCCCTCTCCGCCTCGCTGATTGAGACGAACCGCCGCGAACGTTTCGCCGATCGTCTGCGCGCCGCATCGGGCGCGTTGCGCGAAGATTGGGTGGTCAAGATCGGCGACAAGTACGTCGCGGCACGATTGCTCGACGGCCTCGTCACCATCCCCTTCGATATGGACATCGCGATCGAGGGCGAGAACAACAGCGTTGTCACCGATTGGAGACCGGGCGACCCAGTCTGGAGCGGCAAGGTCGGCGGTCGCGACATTACCGCGCAGATTCGCCCCGTTCCGAACGGGTTGCGTATCGACTGGCAGGGGCTTTCGGTGATTGCCAAGGTCTTTTCGCCGCGTCATGCCGAACTCGACAGGCTGATGCCGGTAAAGCTGCCGCCCGATACCTCCAAGCTCCTGCTCTGCCCGATGCCCGGCCTCGTCGTCGCCATCGCAGTTGCCGAGGGCCAGGAGGTCAAGGCCGGTGAGACGCTTGCGATCGTCGAAGCGATGAAAATGGAAAACGTGCTGCGGGCCGACCGCGATCTCGTCGTTTCGAAGATCAATGCCGCGGCCGGCGAAAGCCTGGCCGTCGATGCCGTGATCATGGAATTCGCCTGAGAGGATAAGCCAATGGGCGGCTTCACATCAGCCTAGCTCACAGACTATGCCGAGCTCAGCCCGATAAGCAGCTGGGAAGCGACAAAAACAGAAGGGAGATATCAAGATGGACGTTCGCGCCGCCGTTGCCGTTCAGGCAGGAAAACCGCTGGAAGTGATGACCGTGCAGCTCGAAGGGCCGCGGGCCGGCGAAGTGCTGGTCGAGGTCAAGGCGACGGGCATCTGCCACACCGACGATTTCACTTTGTCAGGCGCCGATCCCGAGGGCCTCTTCCCGGCGATCCTCGGCCATGAGGGCGCCGGCATCGTCGTCGATGTCGGCCCCGGCGTCACCTCGGTGAAGAAGGGCGACCATGTCATTCCGCTCTACACTCCGGAATGCCGCGAGTGCTATTCCTGCCTCAGCCGCAAGACCAATCTCTGCACCGCGATTCGATCAACCCAGGGCCAGGGGCTGATGCCGGATGGAACGAGCCGCTTCTCGATCGGCAAGGACAAGATCCACCACTATATGGGCTGCTCGACCTTTTCGAACTTCACCGTGCTGCCGGAGATCGCCCTTGCCAAGGTCAACCCGGACGCGCCGTTCGACAAGATCTGCTACATCGGCTGCGGCGTGACCACCGGCATCGGCGCGGTCATCAACACCGCCAAGGTGGAGATCGGCGCCACGGCGATCGTCTTCGGTCTCGGCGGCATCGGTCTCAACGTGCTTCAGGGCCTGCGTCTTGCCGGCGCCGACATGATCATCGGCGTCGACATCAACCCTGATCGCAAGGCCTGGGGCGAAAAGTTCGGCATGACCCACTTCGTCAATCCGAAGGAGGTCGGTGACGACATCGTGCCTTACCTCGTCAACCTGACCAAACGCAACGGCGACCTGATCGGCGGCGCCGACTACACCTTCGACTGCACCGGCAACACCAAGGTGATGCGTCAGGCGCTGGAAGCATCGCACCGCGGCTGGGGCAAGTCGGTTATCATCGGCGTTGCCGGCGCCGGCCAGGAAATCTCGACCCGTCCGTTCCAGCTGGTCACCGGCCGCACTTGGATGGGCACGGCTTTCGGCGGCGCGCGCGGGCGCACCGATGTGCCGAAGATCGTCGAATGGTACATGCAAGGCAAGATCCAGATCGATCCGATGATCACCCACACCATGCCGCTCGAAGACATCAACAAGGGCTTCGAGCTGATGCATTCCGGCAAGAGCATCCGCGGCGTCGTGGTGTACTGAGCGATGTCGCCCAAAAGTGCGCAGCGGTTTTGGGATAGCGACATGCATAAATCAAAGACTTAAAGCGCATCGCATGAATCCAGATTGACGCGATGCGATTTAACGCATGACACGAAGACTGCGAACCTGAAGTAAAACTGCTCGCTACCGCAAAAATAACGGGCCGGGTCTACAAAGCGCTTCACCAAGTGTGAAGCCCTTTCATGTTACCGTTTCCGTGCTTGGCAATCATGCTTTGGCAGAGGGGGGCCCTATGAATTTTCGGACTGTTATTTCGGCTTGCGCATTTGTGTTACTGCCCGCCATCGCGCTTGCGGACCCCACAGGTTCCTACAAGGTCGCCGGCACCAGCGAGGACGGCAGCAAGTATCAGGGCACCGTCAAGGTGCTTCGCAACGGCGAGACCTATATCGTCGACTGGATGATCGGCAAGAACGAGTCGATCGGCACCGGCCTCGGCGCAAAATTCAGCGGCGATCGTTTCGAAATGGGTCCGGCCAGCGACGAGGACACGGCCATCTCCGTTGGTTACGTCTCGAAGGAGAATTTCGGCATCGCCATGTATTTCGAGCAGCCGGACGGCAGCTGGCAGGGTGTCTGGACCTATGGCGGCTCGGAAAAGGTTTCGAGCGAAATCTGGACTCGCGAGTAATCCGCGCGTATCAGGCGTCGGCATTGGATCCGGAAGATTTTAGGTCGGATCGACCTAAAAATTAAATCCGGATCTAAATCAAAGAATTAGAGCGTGATGTCTTCCGAAAACCGCTCACACTTTTCGGCATCATCCTCTAAGTGAGGTAAACAGCCTTTGATCTATGTCGACGCCGATGCCTGCCCGGTGAAGCCGGAAATCCTGAAGGTGGCCGAACGTCACGGCCTTGAAGTCACCTTCGTTGCCAATTCCGGTCTGCGCCCCTCGCGCGATCCAATGATCCACAATGTCATCGTCTCCAACGCCTTCGACGCCGCCGACAACTGGATCGCCGAACGCGCCGGCACGGGCGATGTCGTTGTGACGGCGGATGTGCCGCTCGCCGTGCGCTGTGTCGCCACCGGCGCCTTCGTCAGCGGCCCAAGCGGGCGCGTGTTCGATGAGACCAATATCGGCATGGCGAGCGCCATGCGCGATCTCGGCGCGCACCTGCGCGAAACCGGCGAGAGCAAGGGCTACAACGCCGCCTTCAGCCCGAAAGACCGCTCACGCTTCCTCGAAACCTTCGATCGCCTCTGCCGCCGCGCCAAAAGCCTTGCCGCCGAGGCTGGCCGGCAGCTGTGATGCAGCAACTAGAGTTGCTACAGCGTCCTTTGCACGTCTGAAAGACGCGCGGCGCTGTAGTCCGCAAGAAGCGGCTGGCATGGCAGCTGTGCCGATACCGATCTTGAACACTGCTGCCGCCTCACGCATATAGGCACTATCGCAGACAACTGCGGCATCCTTCAGGATGCAACTGTCGCGGGGACGGCCTCGCTCTTGAACAAGGAGAGTCGCATGGCCTGGTTTCTGCTTTTTCTCGCCGGTCTTTTCGAATGTGGGTGGGCGATCGGCCTTAAATATACCGATGGCTTCACCCGGCCGCTGCCGACGGCGCTGACCGTCATATCGATGGTCATCAGCATCGTGCTGCTCGGCCTGGCGGTGAAGCATCTGCCGATCGGCGCTGCCTATGCGGTCTGGACCGGCATCGGCACGGTCGGCACCGTATTTCTCGGCATCTGGCTTCTCGGTGATGAGCCAAGTGTCTCCCGTCTTGCCTGCATCGCGCTGATCGTCAGCGGCATCGCCGGTCTGAAGCTTACCGCCTGATGTGAGGTTGAGGGGCGTCGTGACGCCCCTCAGTCTATCGTTCAGGCTGTCTTGCGATTATCCACGGCAAAAGCGCCGGGACCCGAGAAGAACAGGTAGAGGAAAACGAAGCAGAACAGGATCGCGGCATCGCCCTGGTTGACGGCCGGGAAGAAGCTGTTCGGGGCATGCGCCATGAAATAGGCGACCGCCATTTCGCCGGCGAGGAGGAAGGCGACAGGGCGCGTCAGCAGGCCGACGAGAATGAGGATACCGCCGATAAGCTCAAGAAGGGCGGCGAAAAGCATCAGCGGCGGCAACGGGCCGGCCATCTGCGCAGCCGGGAAAGCGAAAAGCTTCATCGTGCCGTGTTCGATGAACAGCAGCGCGGTGATGATTCTGAGAGCGGCCAGCCCATAGGGGCGATAGGCAGAAAGACGCTCGAAAGTTGACATTAAACCTCTCCTTTAAAACAGTAAGAGTCGAGCGTTAGCCTGTCCTCGGCAAGGATTGAACACACGGATCGCTGACGGCCGTTCACATTTTCGACAGTGGCTAAACACCTGACCGAACACTTTTATTCAGCCAGCCGTCAAAGCGGAATGTTGTCGTGTTTCTTCCAAGGATTGGCGAGATCCTTGTTCCGCAGCATCTTCAGACCGCGCGCCAGCCGCCGGCGGGTCGAGTGCGGCATGATCACCTCATCGACATAGCCGCGCTCGGCGGCGACGAACGGCGAGAGGAACCGGTCCTCATACATTTTCGTATGCGCGGCGATCTTTTCGGGATCGGCAATATCCTTGCGGAAGATGATCTCGACAGCACCCCTGGCGCCCATCACGGCGATCTGCGCCGTCGGCCAGGCATAGTTGATGTCGCCGCGCAGATGCTTTGACGCCATCACGTCATAGGCGCCGCCGAAGGCCTTGCGGGTGATGACGGTGAGCTTCGGCACCGTCGCCTCGGCATAGGCAAAGAGCAGCTTGGCGCCGTGCTTGATGAGGCCGCCATATTCCTGCGCCGTCCCCGGCAGGAAGCCCGGCACGTCGACGAAGGTGACGATCGGAATGTTGAAGCAGTCGCAGAAGCGCACGAAACGGGCCGCCTTGCGCGAGGCGTCGCTGTCGAGAACGCCGGCCAGCACCATCGGCTGGTTGGCGACGAAACCGACGGTGGAGCCTTCGACGCGGCCAAAGCCGCAGACGATATTTCCGGCAAAGCTCGCCTGGATCTCGAAGAAGTCCCCCTCGTCCGCTACCTTCCGGATCAGTTCCTTGATGTCGTAAGGCTTGTTGGAGCTCGCCGGCACCAGCGTATCGAGCGACGGGTCGACCTCCGTCACCGACTGGTAACATTCGATCTCGGGCAGCGGCGCGGTATTCGAAAGCGGCAGGAAATCGATCAGCCGGCGCACCTGCAGCAAGGTTTCGACATCATTGTCGTAGGCGCCGTCGGCAATCGACGAGCGCACCGTATGTACGATAGCGCCGCCGAGTTCTTCCGCCGTCACCGTCTCGTTGGTGACGGTTTTCACCACGTCGGGACCGGTAACGAACATGTAGGAGGTGTCCCGCACCATGAAGATGAAGTCGGTCATAGCGGGCGAATAGACATCGCCGCCGGCGCAGGGACCCATGATCACCGAGATCTGCGGTATGACGCCGGAGGCGAGCACATTGCGCTGGAATACCTCGGCATAACCGCCGAGAGCCGCCACGCCCTCCTGGATACGGGCGCCGCCCGCATCATAGATACCGACGATCGGCGCGCGGTTCTTCAGCGCCATGTCCTGCACCTTCATGATCTTCTCGGCATGCGCTTCCGATAGCGAGCCGCCGAAGACGGTGAAGTCCTTGGCGAAGACGAACACCGTGCGGCCGTTGACCGTGCCCCAGCCGGTGACGACGCCGTCGCCGGCAATACGGCTCTTATCCATGCCGAAATCGGTGGAGCGGTGTTCGACGAACATGTCGAACTCCTCAAACGAGCCTTCGTCGAGGAAGAGATCGATACGCTCGCGCGCCGTCAGCTTGCCGCGCTTGTGCTGGGCGTCGATGCGCGCCTCGCCGCCGCCAAGGCGGGCAATGCCGCGGCGCCGTTCCAGTTCCTCGAGAATTTCCTTCATGCGATCTCCCTCGCCGCTGCGGGCGGCAATCCGGCGGTTAGATTATGATGCCGAAAAGTGTGCGCTGTTTTCGGACAACATCATGCTCCAATTATTTAGCGCCGCGCCCGCTGAGTGAGAAAACCGAGCGTATCCTTGCCGCGACGTCCTCGGCCAGGATCTCGTCGGCAAGCTTGGGATCGGCAGCGATGCTGGTGACGTCGAAGGCACTGACGGCGACGACCGAGCCGTCCTCGACCGAGGCCGCATCGATGCTGATCTTGGCGACGTTGCGGTCCTTCTGAAAGCCCAGGCCCTTCTGGATGGAAACCACGCGGATCGTCAGCACCACCCGCGGCAGCACGGTGTCGCGCACGGTGGCGTTGATCGCCGCGTTGACGCGGTCGTTGATGCCGGAAAGCAACTCGGCCGGCATGTTGGGACCGGAGAGAACGACGGCACTGCGCACATCATAGACCGGCGCCGCCGGCTTGGTGGCCGAGAGGCTGCCGCAGGCCGTGAGCGCGATACTGACGAGTGCGGCCCGGCAAAAACACGACCTCAGCCAATTCATTGCAAAATCCCGCACCACCCCGTTGGAGTCGCAGACTTCGTCATAATGCATTGGAAGGCAATATGTTTCAGGCGCTTAGGGCAAAAAAAACATCCGCTGCGGCTTTGAACTCGGCAAAGCGCTTGGCCCGCCGCTGCTCGGCTTCCTCGTCGCTGCCCCAATGCTCGATCGTCCAGTCTTCGTCAAGATGGGCAAGCGACCAGGCCTCCTCAGCCGTCACCCGGCTCTCGGCGAAAGCGAGTGCCAGGATCGCCGAGCCGGTCAGCGTGGTGACTGTGTGGAGCGCTGCAAGGGCCATCGGGCTATCATATCTGGCGAGCGTGACGGCGAAGGCGGCCGTCGCCTCGCGCGGCTGCTCATGAGGCATCACCCCTTCGACGAGGATGAACCGGGCGCCGAGATCATTCGCCGCCCAGTCGATCACAGGATCCCAGCGCTCGGCCTGGCGCTCGACCAGCAGTTCCGGCTCCTCGGCGCGGTAGCAGATGAGGTCGCTGGAGGAAAAGCGCAGGATATCTTCGAAGATCGCCTGCGCATTGGCGGCAACGCCGTCGAGTGCGGTGTTGACGAGCCGCGTCACCGGCATGCTTACAGGATTGATCTCCTCGCCCTGCGCCTGCCATTCGGCAGCGACAAGCCGCGCGAGCGCCTCGGTCGGCACGGCGAGAACCTGCCGCGCCGGTGTGCGCACCATCTTGCCGTCGAGCGTAATCGCAAAACCGCCCTCGTGCTCGGCAACGGCGACATCGGTATAGAAACGCTTCGGCAGCGGCTTCTTCATCTGGATCTGCGCGCGGCGGATGGGATCGGGATGGCTCAGGCCTTCGGAAAGGTCGTTCAGCAAATCGCGCATGGGCTCACCTCAGGAAAAATGACGCAATATCTCGTTCGGATGGTAGGCGATCGCATCAGCGCCGTTGGCGATCAGCTCATCCACGCTGGCATAGCCCCAGGCAACGCCGATCGCCTTGGCACCGGCAGCCTTTGCCATCTGCATATCGTAAACCGCATCGCCGATGACAATGGTGTCGGCAGCATTCATGCCGGTTTCATCGCAGCATTCCGTCACCATGGCCGGATGCGGTTTGGAGGGGCAATCGTCGGCGGTACGTGCAACGACGAAATGCTTGTCGAAACCATGCGTCTCCATCACGAGCTTGAGCCCGCGGCGGGATTTACCCGTGACCGCGCCGATCAGCAGGTCGTCGCGTCCGATGATCGCGTCGATCATCTCGCCGATGCCGGGAAACAGCGGCTCCTTGTAATCGAGATCCTGACGCACGATCGAGAATAGCGATTTGTAATGCGCCGTCATGTCGATGTCTTCCTGCTCAACATGCTGCCTGCCCAGCATACGGGCAATCGCAATATCGAGGGACAGGCCGATAATGGCCTTGGTGTCTTCAAAGCGCGGTTCCGGCTTGCCGAACTTATCGAAGGTCCTGCGCATGGTTTCGTGGATCAGACCGGCGCTATCGACCAGTGTGCCGTCGCAATCAAAAAGCGCCAGTTTCATTCGGCGTCCCTTTCGGCACCGGCGAGGTCGAGGCCGAGAAGGTTCCAGGTCTGCACCATATGCGACGGCAGCGGCGCGGTGACGCGTAGGCGCCCGCCGGAGGGGTGCGGGATGTCGATGCGACGTGCGTGCAGATGCAGCTTCTTCTGGACGCCGCCTGGAAAATCCCAATTCGGATCCTCGTCGAAATATTTCGGATCGCCGATGATCGGGTGGCCGATATGCAGGGCGTGCACACGCAACTGATGCGTACGGCCGGTATAGGGCTCCATCTCCAGCCAGGCGAGGTTCTGGGCGGCGGTTTCGAGCACGCGATAGAAGGAAACGGCGTGATCTGCTCCGTCCTCGCCGTGTTTGGCGATGCGCATGCGGTCGCCGTCGATCGTCGGCTCCTTGACGAGCCAGGTCGAGATCTTGTCCTCGTGTTTGCGCGGCACACCCTTGACCAGCGCCCAGTAGGTCTTCTTGGTATCGCGCTCGCGAAAGGCCGCCGTCAGTTTCTGTGCTGCGCCGCGCGTGCGAGCGATGACGAGAACACCCGATGTGTCGCGGTCGAGACGGTGAACGAGCCGCGGCTTCTCGCCCTTCGGGCTGGTCCAGGCTTCGAGCATCTGGTCGATATGCCTGGCCACACCCGAGCCGCCCTGCACCGCAAGACCAGGGGGCTTGTTGAGCACGATTACCTTTTCGTCCTCATGCAGTACCATACGCGACAGCAGTTCGAAATCCGTCGAATGCTTGAGATCCTTGCCGGCGATCGGTCCGGATTTCAGCTTCGCATCGACGTCGAGCGGCGGCACGCGCACCGTCTGGCCGGGCTGCACGCGCGCATCCGATTTGACACGTCCGCCATCGACGCGCACCTGGCCGGAGCGCAATAGCTTCTGCAGCGGACCGAAGCCGAGCCCTGGAAAGTGCACCTTGAACCAGCGATCGAGCCGCATGCCCGCTTCGTCGGGTTCAACCTTGATATGTTCTATGCCAGCCATAAGAAATCTTTCGGAAATTGCAGCGCAGGCCGAGCCGGCGTTCTTGCCGCAGCCTTTAGAGCATTTTCACGCAAAACGGAAACCGGAATCGAAATCAGGCCAAAGCGCGCATGACGGCGAGCCCGGCGATGACGGCCGCCATCGAAAATCCGACGCTCGCAGCGATATAGATACCGCCGGCGACAGTCTCGCCGCGCTCGAACAGTGAGATGGCGTCCAGCGAGAAGGCCGAGAAGGTGGTGAAGCCGCCAAGGAAGCCGGTGATCAGCAGGAGGCGCAATTCCACCGAGGCGTTGAACTTGCGCGCGATCAGCTCGGCGAAGGCGCCGATGACGAAGCAGCCGACGACATTGACGGCAAGCGTGCCCCAGGGGAATGCCGGCCCCATCAGTCTCAGCGCCCACTGGCCGACATAATACCTGAGAACGGAACCGATAGCGCCGCCGAAGGCGACAAGGAGAGCCTGAATCATGAGCCGGATTTACCGCGTTGCGAAAGTGATTCCAATCAAGCTCATATGAATTCTTACCATTTTGTAAAATGCCAATGATTTTCTTATGAGGGCACCAAGATCATGCCGATACGGTGACTGGCATGACCCAGCTCCTGTCCGTATCGGCCAATACCGCCGCCATTGCTTTCGAGTCGCTGCGAATCCCGCAGCGTGTCGCGACGAGCACTGCGGCGCGCGACGCACGGCGCGTTGCCGACCGGCAGTTGAAGGCCGAAGGCACTGAGGAAATAGACGAGCCCTCCAGCATCATCCAGTCGACCGAAGTGGCACTCGACCTGATGGCTAAGGGCAACCGCCAGCCGCAGGCCGGCCTGAAACAGGCGCTCCGATCCTACGAAGACTTCTGAGGCGATCGCCTTCCAAACGAAAGCCCGCGACTGCGATGACAGTCGCGGGCTTTTCTGTTTTAACGACAGCGCCGCGCGTCTTCTAAGACGCGCAAAGGACGCTGTAGCATTTTGAATCGCTGCTTTCACTTGCCCTGGGCGGAGAACACCTGCAGGACCAGATCGACTTTGCCGGCCTTTTCGAAGGTCAGCGTCACAGGAACCATGTCGCCCTGCTTGAACGGCGTCTTCACCTTCTGGAACATCAGATGCAGGTTGCCGGGCTCAAGCTTGATCGTCTCGCCCGCGGCGATGGCGATACCGTCCTTCAGCTGGCGCATCCGCATGACGTTATCCTTGGTCTCCATCTCGTGGATCTGAACCTCGCCTGATAAAGGCGACGTCACGGACAGCAAGCGATCGTCCGTCTTGCCGTTGTTTTTCACCGTGAAAAAGCCGCCGCCGACCGGCTGGCCGGGCAGCATTGCCTTGGCAAACCCGCCGGAGATTTCGAGATCGCCGGCCTTGACTGTTTCGCCAGCCGGTGTAGCAGCGCCCGTCGTCCCGCTCATGTTCATACCGGACATGTCCATGCCGGCCATATCGTCATGGTCGTGACCGTGGTCTTCGCCGGCCACGACCTTCAAAAGCGGTGCCGGGCTTTTCAGCCCATGCGCATCGCCGCCTTCCTTTGCCACCTGGTCCCAGGCCGTGACCATATCGCCGCACATCTGCGTCACCGGAAAGGCGAGCGAGGTGCCGGCCTCGACGCCTGATACTTTACCCTGGATGACGAAGGTGTCGTAGAAATCGTCGGAGAGATTGCCGTTCTTCCAGCGCACTTCGATCGCGCCCTTGTTCACCTTGTCGCCGTGATTGTCGTAGGTCTTCTGATAGTCGCCCTTGATCACCTCGAGCTCCCAGCCGGCCTTCGGTTGCGGTTTGGCGAAGACGAAGCCTTCCGGCAGCTTGACCCTCACCTCCGTGGTCGCCTTGCCGTCGCAGCCGTGCGGCACCTGCAGCGTGGCGAGAATGGTGCTCTCCTGCGTCGCTTGCTTGTCGAGGAAGCTCACATGGGCCTCGGCGCCGGCAGTGGCGGTTGCGGAAAGAAGGGCGGCAAGCCCTAGCGTTTTGCCAAATGTCTTGATGGTCTTCATCGGATATCTCCTCGCCGGCCGCGGAGTTTCTCGGGCGGACCGGCATGCTGAATCATAGGCGGTGGAGGAAGATCAGACGAGAATGGGAGGCGCGCGCGAATTCGGCCGCCAGACGGCACTTGCGCCTGAAACGGCCGACGTTTCGATCGGCGCGTTGATCAGCGAAGCGAGTTCGCGCTCGAGCCAGGAGTCCGCATCCGGAGTCGGCAGGATGGTGGAGGCCGACAGCCGGCAGGCTTCGCAATTCGGCTTGAAGGCGACGGTCTTGCCGTCGGCGTCCTTCACGGTGATGCAGAGCGAGGCGAAAGTGCCGTCGGGCAGCACATAGGCCGCGGCATCGTAGCCTTCGGAGGCGACAGCCTGCGGCGCCTGATGGGCAAGGCCGAGCAAAAGCAGGCTCAATGCGCAAAGCATGCGCAGGAAGAGCGTCGCTTTCAGTCCGGTCTGCCGCATGAGATCCCCTTCAACAGAAGGCCGCGATAGCCGGTTTTAGCACGGAATGCAAAAGCAGATTTGCCTGAGATCAACGCTTGCTGGGAATAAGACGACAAAAATTTGCCCGGTCACGACATTTGGTCTTGCCAAGTGCTGCACCCGCCGGATAATTGCGCCAACCTTGTTGGGAGAAGCCGGTGCGTTTTTTTGCCGGTGCCGAAGGAGCAACCGCCCCGGAAACTCTCAGGCAAAAGGACCAGCAAGGGGCAGACGGAACTCTGGAGAGAAGCGTTCTCGAAACGCTCGCCGAAGGGATAACAATCTCAGGCACAGGGACAGAGGGGGCTCAGGAGAGAAGTGCGCAACCGCGCCTTCAGATTTGAGCCCGCGCCTTCTAGGGAAGGCGCAAACACCGGAGGCGTCTTTTGGACGATACTGCTGCCCTGAAGAAAACCCCGCTGCATGCCCTGCATCTTTCGCTTGGCGCCCGCATGGTGCCGTTCGCGGGCTACGACATGCCGGTACAATATCCCGCCGGCGTGATGAAGGAACATCTTCACACCCGCGCCGAAGCCGGCCTCTTCGATGTCTCCCATATGGGCCAGGTCATCGTGAAGGCGAAATCGGGCAGCTACGAGGATGCGGCGCTGGCGCTCGAAAGCCTGGTGCCGGTCGATGTCCTTGGCCTTGCCGAGGGCCGCCAGCGCTACGGCTTCTTCACCGACGATACCGGTGGCATTCTCGACGACCTGATGATCAGCCATCTCGACGACCACCTCTTCGTCGTCGTCAACGCCGCCTGCAAGGAGGCCGATCTCGGCCATCTGCAGACCCATATCGGCGACCAGTGCGACATCACGCTTCTCGATCGCGCCCTGATCGCGCTGCAGGGGCCGCGTGCGGTTGCGGTTCTTGCCGAACTCTGGGCCGACGTCGCGGCGATGAAATTCATGGACGTGCGCCACTGCCGCCTGCACGACGTTTCCTGTCTTGTTTCCCGCTCCGGCTATAGCGGCGAGGACGGCTTCGAGATCTCGATTCCATCAGACAAGGCCGAGGATGTCACCATGCGGCTGCTCGAACACCCGGACGTTCAGGCGATCGGCCTTGGCGCCCGCGATTCGCTGCGCCTGGAAGCTGGCCTCTGCCTCTACGGCAATGATATCGACACGACCACCTCGCCGGTCGAGGCAGCACTCGAATGGGCCATGCAGAAGGCAAGGCGTGGCAACGGTGCGCGCGCGGGCGGCTTCCCGGGCTCCGGCCGCATCCTGTCCGAACTCGAAAACGGCGCCGTACGCCGCCGCGTCGGCCTGAAGCCGGAAGGCAAGGCGCCAGTGCGCGGCCATGCCAAGCTCTATGCCGATGCTGAGGGCAAGGTCGAAATTGGCGAAGTCACCTCAGGCGGCTTCGGTCCCAGCGTCGAAGGCCCCGTCGCCATGGGATACGTGCCGGTCTCCTACGCTGCGCCAGGCACGCTCGTCTACGCCGAGGTGCGCGGCAAATATCTGCCGACCACCGTCAGCGCCCTTCCCTTCGTCACACCGACCTACAAACGCTAAACCTTTTCCAGAGAGGACGAACAATGCTGAAATTTACCGAAGAACACGAATGGCTGAAGATCGAAGGCGGCGTTGCGACGGTCGGCATCACCAACTATGCCGTCGATCAGCTCGGCGACCTGGTTTTCGTCGAGTTGCCGGAAGTCGGAGCGACCTTCTCCAAGAACGGCAATGCCGCGACCGTTGAATCCGTCAAGGCTGCTTCCGACGTCTATTGTCCGCTTGATGGCGAGATCACCGAGGTCAATCCGGCCATCGTTGCAGACCCGTCGCTGGTCAATTCCGATCCTCAGGGCGCCGGCTGGTTCTTCAAGCTGAAGCTTGCAAATGCTGCCGACGCCGATGGCCTGCTCGACGAGGCGGCCTACAAGGAGCTCACTGCGTAATGACGACGCCGACAGAATTCCAGTTCACCGACTATCAGCCCTACGATTTCGCCAATCGCCGTCATATCGGCCCCTCGCCGGCCGAGATGACCGACATGCTGAAGGTGATCGGCTATAACAGCCTCGACGGCCTGATCGACGCGACGTTGCCGCCCTCGATCCGCCAGAAGGAGCCGCTCGTCTGGGGCGCGCCGATGACCGAGCGCGAGGCGCTCGACAAGCTGCGCGAGACCGCCAACAAGAACAAGGTGCTGGTCTCGCTGATCGGCCAGGGTTACTACGGCACCATCACGCCGCCGGTCATCCAGCGCAATATCCTGGAAAACCCCGCCTGGTACACCGCCTATACGCCTTATCAGCCGGAGATCAGCCAGGGCCGCCTGGAAGCGCTCCTGAACTACCAGACGATGATCTGCGACCTCACCGGCCTCGACGTCGCCAACGCCTCGCTGCTCGACGAGGCAACCGCCGCCGCCGAAGGCATGGCGATCGCCGAGCGCGTCGCCAAGTCGAAAGCGAAGGCCTTCTTCGTCGATGCCGACTGCCATCCGCAGACCATCGCCCTCATCCGCACCCGTGCCGAGCCGCTCGGCTGGAGGGTCATCGTCGGCAATCCCTTCACCGATCTCGATCCCGTCGACGTCTTCGGCGCGATCTTCCAGTATCCCGGCACGCACGGTCACGTGCATGATTTCACCGGCCTGATCTCGCGCCTGCACCAGACCGGCGCCATCGCCGTGGTCGCCGCCGATATCCTGGCGCTGACGCTGCTGAAATCGCCCGGCGAAATGGGTGCCGATATCGCCGTCGGCTCCTCGCAGCGCTTCGGTGTCCCGGTCGGCTACGGCGGCCCGCATGCAGCCTATATGTCGGTCAAGGATACCATCAAGCGCTCCATGCCCGGCCGCCTCGTCGGCGTTTCCGTCGATGCCCGCGGCAATCGCGCCTATCGCCTGTCGCTGCAGACCCGCGAACAGCATATCCGCCGCGAGAAGGCGACGTCGAACATCTGCACCGCCCAGGTGCTGCTGGCCGTCATGGCCTCAATGTATGCCGTCTTCCACGGCCCGAAGGGCATCAAGGCGATCGCCCAACAGGTGCACCAGAAGGCCGTGCTGATGGCCAAGGGCCTGGAAAAGCTCGGCTATGTCGTCGAACCCGACACTTTCTTCGACACGATCACCGTCGACGTCGGCCACATGCAGGGCCTCATCCTGCGTGCCGCCGTCGCCGAAGGCGTCAATCTGCGCAAGGTCGGCGAAACCAAAATCGGCATGAGCCTCGACGAACGCACCCGGCCGGCGACGCTCGAAGCCGTCTGGCGCGCCTTCGGCGGCAATTTTACCATTGCCGATTTCGAGCCGTCCTACCGCCTGCCGAAGGGCCTGTTTCGGACCAGCGATTACCTCACCCATCCGATCTTCCACATGAACCGCGCCGAAAGCGAGATGACGCGTTACATCCGCCGGCTCTCCGACCGCGATCTCGCGCTCGACCGATCGATGATCCCGCTCGGCTCCTGCACGATGAAGCTCAATGCGACGGCGGAAATGCTGCCGATCACCTGGCCGGAATTTTCCGACATACATCCCTTCGTGCCACCCGACCAGGCGCTCGGCTACCGCGAGATGATCGACGACCTGATCGAAAAGCTCTGCGCTGTCACCGGCTACGACGCCTTCTCCATGCAGCCGAATTCGGGCGCGCAGGGCGAATATGCCGGCCTGCTGACGATCCGCAACTATCATATTGCCAATGGCGATGGCCATCGCGACGTCTGCCTGATTCCCACCTCGGCGCACGGCACCAATCCGGCCTCGGCCCAGATGGTCGGCATGAAGGTCGTCGTCGTCAAGGTGCGCGAAAATGGCGATATCGATCTAGACGATTTCCGCGCCAAGGCGGAGCAGCATGCGGCAAACCTCTCATGCTGCATGATCACCTACCCTTCGACGCACGGCGTCTTCGAGGAGACCGTCAAGGAAATCTGCGATCTGGTGCATGAGCATGGCGGCCAGGTCTATCTCGACGGCGCCAACATGAATGCCATGGTTGGCCTGTCCCGCCCCGGTGACATCGGCTCCGACGTCAGCCACCTGAACCTGCACAAGACCTTCTGCATCCCGCATGGCGGCGGCGGACCCGGCATGGGCCCGATCGGCGTCAAGGCGCATCTGGCCCCCTACCTGCCCGGCCATCCCGAAACCGACGGCCGTTCCGGTGCGGTTTCAGCCGCCGCCTTCGGCTCCGCCTCGATCCTGCCGATCTCCTGGAGCTATTGCCTGATGATGGGCGGCGAAGGCCTGACACAGGCGACCAAGGTGGCGATCCTCAACGCCAACTATATCGCCGCCCGGTTGAAGGGCGCCTATGACGTGCTCTACAAGTCGGAGACCGGCCGCGTCGCGCATGAATGCATCATCGATACCCGTCCGCTAGTCGATAGCTCAGGCGTCACGGTCGACGACGTCGCCAAGCGCCTGATCGACTGCGGCTTCCATGCCCCGACCATGAGCTGGCCGGTCGCCGGCACGCTGATGATCGAGCCGACGGAAAGCGAGACCAAGGCCGAACTCGACCGTTTCTGCGAGGCGATGCTGGCGATCCGCGAGGAAGCCCGCGCCATCGAGGATGGCCGCATGGACAAGGTGAACAACCCGCTGAAGAACGCCCCGCACACGGTGGAAGATCTCGTCGGCGAATGGGACCGTCCCTACAGCCGGGAACAGGCCTGCTTCCCGCCCGGCGCCTTCCGCGTCGACAAATACTGGTCCCCGGTCAACCGCGTCGACAATGTCTATGGCGACCGCAACCTGATCTGCACCTGCCCGCCGGTGGAAAGCTACGCCGAAGCGGCTGAGTAGCAGCCATTCGGCAAGCCCTTCCCACGAGTTGGGAGGGGCTTGCCGCTTCTGGGGCAGAAGGATCAAATTTAACCTTTCTTAGCAAGTCTCTGTTAGCAATTCAGAAAGGCGGCTTCCATCAACATGGATCACCGTCGATCCCTTGTTTTGCGTGCAGGTTCTTATGCGTCCCTCGGCAGTGCCAGCAATCCTCCTCGCCGCCCTGATCCTGTCGGGATGCGCTGCCAGTTCTGGCGCCGAAGATGTGCTGGGCAACGTGCCATCGCCGGAAACGACCAATGCCATCGCCCAGCCGAGCGGCCCGATCCCCGCCGCCGCCGTGGGCGATGTTGCGCTGCAGGCGAGCCCGCCACAGCAGGAGTTGAGCTGGGCAGGACAAGTTCCCGAGCCACAGGCGCTCGTGCCCGCAGACAGGCCGGTCGGGATGCCGCTGCCGACGGAGAAGCCGGTCGCCCTGCTGATGCCGGCCAATCCCGCGGGCAATGCAATGCCCGATGTCGGCACGAGATCGCCGACACGCGGGCAAATTTACGGCCACCGCTTCCGCGATGCCAAGCCCATCAACTTCGGCTCCACCTCGCCGAGAAAGCTTGCCGTGCACGGCGTCGATGTCTCGCGCTGGCAGGGCGAGATCGACTGGGAGACGTTGCGGAGGCAAGGCGCCAATTTCGTCTACATCAAGGCCACGGACGGCGGCGACCATCTTGATCCAATGTTCAAGAAGAACTGGCGCCGGGCCAAGGAAGCCGGCCTGAAACACGGCGCCTATCACTTCTTCTATTGGTGCCGGACAGCCGGTGAGCAGGCCGACTGGTTCATCCGCAACGTGCCAAGAGAAGCCAACGCTCTTCCGCCTGTGATCGACGTCGAATGGAACGGCGAATCGAGCTGCAAGAGGCGCATCTCTCCCGCACGTGTCCGGGAAAAGATGCAAGTCTTCATGGACAAGCTGGAGCGCTATTACGGCCAACGCCCGATCATCTACACGGCGCCGGACTTCTACCGCGACAATCTGAAGGGGCAACTGCTCGACTATCCCTTCTGGCTGCGCTCGGTGGCCGCTCATCCCTCCAAGGTCTACCCCGGCCGCAAGTGGCTGTTCTGGCAGTATTCCGGCTCCGGCCTTTCCGAAGGCGTTGACGGCAAGATCGACCTCAACGTGTTCAACGGCAACGAAAACGATTGGCATGACTGGGTGGCGTCGAGATAGCGACGCTGTCCATGGTTCTGCGTCCCTCCAATATCCTTCCGTGCCGATCCGGAACAGATGGATGGCAAAGACGCGCTCAGCTATAGGTCTTTGCTAACGCAACGCCTTCAGCATTCTCTAAGCCCTTGCATGTACAAGAATTTCATCCAGTTCTGGGGAAACGGCTGATGAGCATATCGGGCATTACGAGCACTGCTCTTTCGGGGATGCGAGCACAGACGACGCGTGTCGGCGCAATTGCCAACAACATCGCCAACAGCAGCACGCCGGGCTATGCCAGGCTAAACACCAGCCTCACCTCCGTTGTGTCAGGCGGCGTCCAGGCCGTCATCAACCCGACCGCGTCAGATGTCGATCCGGCCACCGAACTGACCGACCTGATTGAAGCCGAACAGAGCTATAAGGCAAACGCCGTTGTCTTCGAGACTGGCGTCGACATGTGGGAAATGCTGATGAGCATCAAGCGCGACTGAGCACGATCCTCAAAGTCGTGGCGCTGTTATAATACTGTTTTACATCACACTTGTGCCGATCCACGTACTGGCCTTGGCCGTTACGAAATCAGCAGCCTAGAATAATTGCTCCGATCAGGGGCTCATATATCCCTCAGGGAGGGAATTCCGCTTGCGCCGCATTACCTTGTCAGTTCTTTTGAATTTAGCTCTGATAACCAGTGCCGGCGCTAGCGAAGACCTTTCCAGCGTTTGGCGTAATCTGTTCACACGGTGTCGAATTGCCGTAGAGACGGGCAAAGACTTTGATGCAACAGGACTACGCGACCTTGGGCGCGACGTTAAGACGGTAGCCCCGGTGACGGATCCCAGGGTGCCCTTTCCACTTTTACTTGGATACAAGGTGACAGAACAGCGCTGGGAGGTTCCTGAATCTCGTTTCGTGGTCGTGGAAGCCGAGTATCCACCCCAGGATGGTAAATCAAGACGTTCGTGCAAACTCGAAATCGTTCAGGGAGCAAAGCCGATCTCGACAGCCGAGGAAAAGCACCTGAGGGCAACATTTTTCGCCGAACGAGATGAACTCCTCAGCACCGGACGCTACGAGCGGTGGAATCCGGATGCTATATTTTCCACGAACCTCGGTGTTCGGCTGGCCGGCAACAACCCTCACGGCTGCCGTGTTGTCTCGTACCTAGAGATCGAGACGCAACGCGCACCACCGTTTCTTGTGACAGGTTCTGCTGAACAGGACGGAGCATGCGGTGCGGCGCCTCGCTTTGCTCACCCATAAAAGACACCGACACGGCCCCGAAGAGGGTAACCAGATCTTATCAGGAATGCGCCGGCTCGCTCTGGCGCTGGGCTGCAAGAGCCGCGAGATCGGCGGGCTTCAGCTCGACGGATTCGCCGCAGCCGCAGGCCGATGTCTGGTTCGGATTGGTGAAGGTGAAGCCGGAGCGGAGCGTCGTCGTTTCGAAACCCATTTCGGTGCCGAGCAGATAAAGAGCTGCCGATGGCTCGACCCAGACTTTGGCACCATCGCGCTCGACCAGGTCGTCCTTGGCATTGGGCTCGGTCACCAGATCGATGGTATATTCCATCCCGGCGCAGCCGCCCTTCTTGATGCCGACGCGAATGCCTTTGGCCTCCGGCCCTGAGTTTTCGACGATCGCCTTGACGCGGGCCGCGGCACCGTCCGTCATGCTCATGATTGCAAAGCCCATCGGCTCATTCTCCTTCCGCAACCGGGGTCAAGATCCGGCGCATCGTGACTCAAATGTAGTACCCGTTCGTAAACGGATCAATACCGCGGGATATCAGTACCAGCCGACGGCGACCTGCGCCTCTTCGGACATGCGGTCCGGCGTCCACGGCGGATCGAAGGTCATGGCCACCTCGACGCCTGACACGCCTTCGACGGCGCCGACGGCGTTTTCGACCCAGCCGGGCATCTCGCCGGCAACCGGGCAGCCGGGTGCGGTCAGCGTCATCATGATCTTCACCATCCGGTCGTCTTCGATGTCGATCTTGTAGATCAAACCGAGCTCGAAGATGTCGGCTGGAATTTCCGGATCGTAGACGGTCTTCAGCGCGCTGATGACGTCGTCGCTCAGCCGCGCCAGCTCATCGGCCGGAATGCTCGAATGCACGATGCCTTCGCGCACGTCGATCTTCTGTTCGCTTTCGTCCAGGCTCATCACGGACACTCCTCAAGCAAAGAACTTACGCGCATAATCAAGCGCATCGGCCAGGACATCGACCTCGGCGCGGGTATTGTACATGCCGAAGGATGCACGGCATGTGGAGGTGACGCCGAAGCGTTTCAAGAGCGGCATGGCGCAATGCGTGCCGGCCCTGACCGCAACACCCTGCCGGTCGATCACCATCGAGACGTCATGGGCATGGATGCCGGCAAGCTCGAAGGAAAAGATGCTTCCCTTGTCGGGCGCCGTACCAAAGACACGCAGCGAATTGACGGATTTCAGCCGCTCGACCGCATAGGCGGCAAGATCGGCCTCATGGCGGGCGATCGCCTCGCGGCCAACCTTCTCCATGTAGTCGAGCGCATAACCGAGCCCGATCGCCTGCACGATCGGCGGCGTGCCGGCCTCGAAGCGATGCGGCGGGTCGTTATAAGTGACCATATCCTCGGCGACCTCGAAGATCATCTCGCCGCCGCCCTGGAACGGCCGCATCTCGAAAAGCCGCTGCTTCTTGCCGTAGAGCACGCCGATGCCGGACGGGCCGTAGAGCTTGTGACCGGTCATGACGTACCAATCGCAATCGATATCCTGCACGTCGACAGGTAGATGCACGGCGCCCTGGCTGCCGTCGATCAGCACCGGGATGCCGCGTTCGTGCGCGATCCGGCAGACTTCCTTGACGGGAACGATCGTGCCGAGCGCATTCGACATATGGGTGATGGCGACGAGCTTGGTGCGCTCCGTCAGGCTTTTCTCGAAATCTTCGATATGGAAGGCGCCTTCGTCATCCACGGGCACCCAGACGAGCTTGGCGCCTTGCCGCTCGCGGATGAAGTGCCAGGGCACGATGTTGGAATGGTGCTCCATGATCGTCAGGACGATCTCGTCGCCTTCGCCGATCTTCGGCATGCCCCAGCCATAAGCGACGGTGTTGATCGCTTCCGTCGAATTCTTGGTGAAGACAATGTCGTTGACAGAGGGGGCGTTGAGGAAACGGCGCACCTTCTCGCGCGCTGCCTCATATGCGTCCGTGGCCGCATTCGAGAGATAGTGCAGGCCGCGATGCACATTGGCGTATTCATGCGAATAGGCATGCGAGATGGCGTCGATCACCACCTGCGGCTTCTGTGCCGATGCGCCGTTGTCGAGATAGACCAGCGGCTTGCCGTGCACCTTCTCCGCCAGGATCGGAAAATCCCGACGGATGGCTTCGACGTCGTATGGCTTGGCCGGCACTATCTTGTCCATTGATATATCCGATCAGGCGTGCTTTTCGAGCCAGGCCGAAATCACGCCTTCCAGCGCCTCGACCAGGGCTTCGTCTTCCAGTTCCTCGACGATCTCGGCGACGAAGGCGTTGACGAGCATCGCCCGCGCCTTGTTCTCCGGAATGCCGCGCGCCATCATGTAAAAGAGATGGTTGGCGTCGATATCGGTCACCGTGGCGCCGTGGCCGCACTGCACGTCGTCGGCGAAGATTTCGAGCTCGGGCTTGACCGAGAATTCGGCATCGTCGGACATCAACAGCGTGTTGCAGGCCATCTTGGCATCGGTCTTCTGCGCATCGGGCGCGACCCGGATCATGCCCTGGAACACACCTTTGGCGCGGTCGAAGACGACGTTGCGGATCACTTCGGTCGAGCCGGTATTCGGCACGTCATGGCCGAGCGCCATCGTCACGTCGGTATGCGTGTCGCCGCCGAGCAGATTGATGCCGCGCAGCGTCAGATCGGCGCCTTCGCCCGTCACCTTGATGTTGAGCTCCTGGCGCACCAGCTTGCCGCCGGCATTGATGACGAAAAGCCGAAGCTTGGCATCAGCGCCGAGATCGATGCGGATCTGGCCGAGATGAGTATCGTCGGCTCCCTGCTGCTGCAGGATGATCCAGGTCAGTTCCGTGCCTTCGCCGACCGTGATGTCGCTGACGTGGGACACAAGGGCTGCATCACCTGATACCGCAAGGTGACGCTCGATGACGGTCGCCTTGACGTTGGCGCCGAAGGAAACGGGAAGACGCGTATGCGTCTGCCCGCCAGCATGGATGAACTGGATTTCGAGCGGGTTTTCAAGCTCGGTCTCAGCAGGCACGTCGATGACATAGCCGTCGCGCACGAAGCTGCCATTGATGCGGCCGACCGCGTCGTCGCTGCCGAGCGCATCCAGGCCGTCCGCGGCGGAGCCGTCGAGCAGACGTTCGGAATAGGGCGAAACGCCAAGACCGTCAGCGGCAGCCTTCTGGTTGGAATGGCCCTGGATCACCGCCAGCACCGTGGCATCAGCAACGAGCGGCTCCAAAGCGTCCGAGCCGGCATCACCCGCCTGCGACGGGACAGTGCGCAAAAGATTCTTGAGGTCGGTATAGTGCCAAGCCTCGATCCGGCGCGTCGGCAGGCCGGCCCTCTTCAGATCGTCGAGAAGCCGGTCCCGCAGTGCTGTTACCGCGCCATTGCCCGGCAGCTCACCGATCTGCTGGTTAAAGGCCTCGATCAGCGCCGCCTCGGCCGCGGTCAGGCGGCTTGTCGTCTGCATGTTCATGGACGTCGTCCTTTCCGCCCGAAACTCAGGCTGCCGCGCCGATGATGTCGGCATAGCCGTTGGCCTCAAGCTCATGCGCCAGCGTCTTGTCGCCCGACTTGATCACCTGGCCCTTGTAGAGCACATGGACGGTATCCGGCACGATATAGTCGAGCAGGCGCTGGTAATGGGTGATGACGACGACGGCGCGGTCCGGTGAACGCAGCGCGTTGACGCCGTCGGCGACGATCTTCAGCGCGTCGATATCGAGGCCGGAATCGGTTTCGTCGAGCACGCAGAGCTTCGGTTCGAGCAGCGCCATCTGCAGAATCTCGGCGCGCTTCTTCTCGCCGCCGGAGAAGCCGACATTCAGCGGCCGCTTCAGCATCTCGGTATTGATCTGCAGCTTGCCGGCGGCATCCTTGACGCGGCGCATGAAATCCGGCGTCGTCAGCTCGTCCTCGCCGCGTGCCTTGCGCTGCTCGTTCATCGCGACCTTCAGGAACTGCATGGTGGCAACGCCCGGAATTTCGACCGGATACTGGAAGGCGAGGAAGATGCCCTTGGCGGCGCGCTCGGCTGGATCGAGATCGAGAATGCTCTCGCCATTATAGAGAATATCACCCTCGGTAACTTCGTAATCGCTGCGGCCGGACAGCACATAGGAGAGCGTCGACTTGCCGGAGCCGTTAGGCCCCATGATAGCGGCAACTTCGCCGGCCTTCACCATCAGGTTCAGGCCACGGATGATCTCGGTGCCGTCTTCGGCGATGCGGGCATGGAGGTTTCTGATTTCAAGCATCTTTGGTTCCTGGGTTTTCTCTGCGTAGCTCATCAGAGCCTCGCGTAATTTCTAAGGGCGTCGACATGATGCTTGGCGCTATCGCCAAAAACAGATCACAGCGAAACCGCGTCTGCTACATCCTGAAGACATTCAATAAATTCTCCGACAGACAGAATAACCTCTCCCGGTTTTTCCATGCGCTGCCGGAGAAACACGTAAGGCTGCTCCGGCGGCGTTTCTGTCTCGTCTCTTTGCTCGCGGGGCTGTATCTTCGACAATATCTCCCCGCGCATATTTGCTAGGCGAGCAACAACGAGCTCCTTGGTCATTTCGGTCATCTCAGCCCTCAGTTGTTGCGCCTGTCATCCTCGGGACAAGCCCGAGAATGACGGAGACCGTGTTTAACCGACCGAGCCTTCAAGCGAGATGCTGATCAGCTTCTGCGCCTCGACCGCAAACTCCATCGGCAGTTCCTGCAGGACTTCCTTGACGAAGCCGTTGACGATCAGCGCGATCGCCGCTTCGGTCGGGATGCCACGCTGCAGGCAGTAGAACAGCTGATCCTCGGAGATCTTCGAAGTCGTCGCTTCATGCTCGAACTGCGCCGTCGAATTCTTCGCCTCGATGTAGGGCACGGTATGGGCGCCGCACTTGTCGCCGATCAGCAGCGAATCGCACTGAGTGAAGTTGCGCGCATTCGACGCCTTGCGGTGAGCCGAGACCTGGCCGCGATAGGTGTTGTTGGACACGCCGGCGGCGATACCCTTGGAGACGATGCGGCTCGACGTGTTCTTGCCGAGATGGATCATCTTGGTGCCGCTGTCGATCTGTTGGTGGCCGTTCGACACGGCGATCGAGTAGAACTCGCCGCGGCTGTCGTCGCCGCGCAGGATGCAGGACGGATATTTCCAGGTGATCGCCGAGCCGGTTTCGACCTGCGTCCAGGAGATCTTCGAACGGTCGCCGCGGCAATCGCCGCGCTTGGTGACGAAGTTGTAAATGCCGCCCTTGCCGTTCTTGTCGCCGGGATACCAGTTCTGCACCGTCGAATATTTGATCTCGGCATCGTCGAGCGCAACCAGCTCGACCACGGCGGCATGCAGCTGGTTTTCATCGCGCTGCGGCGCCGTGCAGCCTTCGAGATAGGAGACGTAGGCGCCCTCTTCCGCAATGATCAGCGTGCGCTCGAACTGGCCGGTGCCCTTCTCGTTGATGCGGAAATAGGTCGATAGCTCCATCGGGCAACGAACGCCCTTCGGCACGAAGACGAAGGAACCGTCGGTAAAGACCGCCGAATTGAGCGTCGCATAGTAATTGTCGCTCGTCGGAACGACGGAACCGAGGTATTTCTTCACCAGTTCCGGATACTCGCGGATGGCTTCCGAGATCGACATGAAGATCACGCCGGCCCTCTTCAGCTCTGCCTTGAAGGTGGTGACGACCGAGACGCTGTCGAAAACAGCGTCGACGGCGATCTTCGGCTTCTCGACGCCGGCAAGGATCTCCTGCTCACGCAGCGGGATGCCGAGCTTTTCATAGACCTTCAGCAGCTCCGGATCGACATCGTCGAGCGACTTCGGACCCGGCGTGCTCTTCGGCGCGGCGTAATAATAGATGTCGTTGAAATCGATCTTCGGATAGTTGACGCGCGCCCAGGTCGGCTCTTCCAGCGTCAGCCAGCGCCGATAGGCCTCGAGACGCCATTCCAGCATCCATTCCGGCTCCTGCTTCTTGGCCGAAATAAAGCGGATGATATCCTCGGACAGGCCTTTCGGCGCCTTGTCCATCTCGATGACGGTCTCGAAACCGTATTTGTACTGATCCACATCGATCAGGCGCACCCGGTCGATTGTTTCCTGCACGGCAGCCATCTCATTCTCCAATCTCGCCGGATACAAGGTCCGGCAGCTTGTAGCGTTTGGGCAATTGTCTTGCCCTTTATGTAAGAGGCCAAAAGGGACTTTTCAGCCCGATTGGCAAGTAGAAATTTGCGTTTCCGCAACTTTTGACACGGGGCAAGCCGCCTCCCCAGCCGACCTGCGCCGGTTGGCGATCTTTGCGAAAGCCGCAATCGCCCTGTCGATATCCTCTTCCGTCGTCGAAAAGCCGAGCGAGATGCGCAGCGCTCCGAGCTTGGCGTCACGGCCCATCGCCGTCAGCACATGGCTTTCGCCGAGCCGGCCGGATGAGCAGGCAGAGCCTGCGGAAAGAGCAACGCCTTCGAGATCGAAAGCAATCTGTCCAGTCTCGGCCTTCAGCCCCGGCAGGGTGAAGAAGATCGTATTGGCGACGCGCTCGCCGCCCTCGCCGTGGATCATCACGTCGGCAGCTACCTCACGCATGCCGGCTTCCAGCCGCTCGCGCAACGCGCCGATCGCCGCATTGCGCGCCTCGAATTCGTCTGCCGCGGCTTCCGCCGCCGCGCCGAACCCGATCAGCGCCAGCGAATTCTGTGTCCCTGAGCGGTGACCGCGCTCCTGCCCGCCGCCATGGATCAGCGGCTTGGGCATCAGCGCCTCGCCGCGCGCAATCAGTGCGCCGGCCCCCTTCGGCCCGCCGATCTTATGCGAGGAAACGATCAAGAAATCGGCGCCGATCTTTTCGATGTCAAGCGCGATGCGGCCGGCCGCCTGGACGGCATCGACGACGAAGAGGCCGCCATGGGCGTGGACGAGCTTTGCTGCCGCCTCGACCGGCTGGACGATGCCCGTCTCATTGTTGACGAGCATGACGGCGACCATCGGCAGGCCGGCGGCCTTGTCGTGGGCATCGAGAAGCTTGGAAAGGGCGTCGAGATCGACGATACCGGCTTCCGTCACCGGGATCTCCGTCATCTTCTCCCTGGCGAAACGACCGCCTTCGCGCACCGCCGGATGCTCGATCGCCGAAAAATAAAGCTGGCCCAACCGCAGCGGCGTGCGCCCCATGCGGAAATCCGGTGTCAGCACCAGATTGGCGGCCTCGGTAGCGCCGCTGGTAAAGACCACATTGCCGGCATCGGTGCCGACAAGCGCTGCCACCTTGCGTCGCGCGCCTTCGATGGCGGCGCGCGCGGCGCGGCCCTCTCCGTGCACGCTGTTTGGATTGCCAAACACGTCGATGGCGCGCATGATCGCCGCGCGTGCTGCGGGGTGCAGCGGCGCTGTGGCATTCCAGTCGAGATAAAGGCGTGGCGGCGCCATGATCTTCAGTCCTGCGCTTGACGAGCTTGCTTCAGCGGCCGCGGTTCATTTTTCTTGAAATTTCCGCCGGGCTTGCCTTATGACACGTTCCACGATGCGTGGATCGCCATGCAAGTTTCGAATTGTTCTAAACTGCGTTTTAGAAAAGCTGACAACAATAGTCAAGTCATGTTGTCGTCCAACGCAGCGCGAACGCGAAATAAAACCCGGAGTATCAATGCCCGAAGTTATTTTCAACGGCCCTGCCGGCCGTCTTGAAGGCCGCTACCAGCCCTCCAAGGAAAAAAGTGCGCCGATCGCCCTGATTCTGCATCCGCATCCGCAGTTCGGCGGCACGATGAACAATCAGATCGTCTATCAGCTCTTCTACATGTTCCAGAAGCGTGGGTTCACGACGTTGCGCTTCAATTTCCGGGGCATCGGCCGCAGCCAGGGTGAATTCGACCACGGCGCTGGCGAACTCTCGGATGCCGCCTCGGCGCTCGACTGGGTGCAGAGCCTGCATCCCGATTCCAAGACCTGTTGGGTCGCCGGCTATTCCTTCGGCTCCTGGATCGGCATGCAACTCCTGATGCGCCGGCCGGAGATCGAAGGCTTCATGTCGATCGCCCCGCAGCCGAACACCTACGACTTCTCCTTCCTGGCGCCCTGCCCCTCCTCCGGCCTGATCATCAACGGTGAGGCCGACAAGGTGGCGCCGGAAAAGGATGTCAATGGCCTTGTGGAGAAACTGAAGACCCAGAAGGGCATCCTCATTACCCACCGCACAGTTGCCAACGCCAACCACTTCTTCAACGGCCAGGTGGAAACGCTGATGGGCGAATGCGAGGACTATCTCGACCGGCGCCTCAACGGCGAACTGGTGCCGGAACCGGCCGCCAAGCGGATCCGCTGACACCACGAAATCCAGGCCTCATCGATGCCATGACGGCCCGGAACACAACCGGGCCGGATGTGCCAGAACAGATCACCTATCGTGTTGCAATCCATATTGCAGTGCGGTAGGGTCCTCGCGATCCTAACAAAAGCGAGGTCCGCAATGACCAAGTCGTTCGGGGAAGTCCTGGATAAGTATAGGGGAATTGGTCCGGGGTTCGATTTTCTTCGAATAGGGCTCGCCTTTTCCATCGTATTGACCCATTCCTTTTTGTTAACCGAGAACAATGACTTCATCAGGGGGTCGGTATTCTGGTTCACTGAATACGCTCTTGTTCCGATGTTCTTCGCCTTGAGCGGATTTCTGATCGCCGGCAGCGCCCAGCGCCTCAGCCTCCGGAATTTCCTGATCAACCGAGGCTTGCGCATCGTCCCGGCCCTTGCGGTCGATATCGTCGTCTGCTCGTTGATTATCGGGCCGATCATTACGGTCGTGTACCACTCCGAATATTTTACCGATCAGCGGTTTTTCAAATACTTCCTGAATATCGTCGGCTGGATCCATTACGAGCTGCCGGGCGTCTTCCAGGATAATCCGAGCCAGCGCGTCAACGGCGCTCTGTGGACGGTTCCCTGGGAAATCTTCTGCTACATCATCATGTCGTTCCTGATGATCACCGCCATCGTCAAGACGCGCTACAAGCTGCTCGCGGTGACGATCGCCTACATCGTCATCGGCCTTATTGTGCAGAAGATGCCCTATCTGTTGCCTGATACAATCAAACCGACCGCTAGCTTCCTGTTCATGAGCCGAGGTTCCCAGCTGATAACGGCCTTCATGATGGGCATCGTCGCCTTTCAGTTCAAAGCGGTCATTCCGCATTCCCGCTGGCTGTTCGCCGCCGCCTGCCTGGTTTGCATCGTTGCTATCCTCACCCTGGACAGCCGGGCGACGGAGTCGGTGATGAACCGGCCCCTGGTCATCACCTCTCTCGTTTACATCACCGTCTACGTCGGCCTGTCCGAGGTGCCCATCCCGGCCTTTTTCAGGAAAGGCGACTATTCCTACGGCGTCTATCTCTATCACGACCCGTTTTTGCAGATCTGGATCAGCTCGTTCCCGTCGGTTTTCCTCTATCCGAAATATGGTGCGCTGGCGCTCTATCTCGTCGGCCTGCCATCGGCTCTCGCCGTTGCGGTGCTGTCCTGGCATTTCATCGAGAAGCCCATTCTTGGCCTTCGCAAGAAGTTCTCGTTCATCGCCCAGGTCAGGGGCGTCGAGGATGGCCATCAGGCTGGACGCGAATCCAACGTCCGGCCGGTCGCCGTAAAGAGTTAGAGGCCTTTCCTGACCAGGAAAGGTTCTAAGGCTTTGCCGGCCGCATATCGGCGGTGAGTTCGAAAGCCGTGTCCAGCACTCCATCGATCAGGATCGGCGCCCGTTCGCGCATGCCGATCTTCCTCAGCACACGCTGCGAAGCGATGTTGTCGGGATGCGTGAAGGCAATGAAGCCTTGCGCAAACTCCCTTTCGAAGAACCAGTCAGCCAGCACGCTCGCCGCTTCCGTTGCCAGGCCCTTGCCCCACGCCTCCTCGCGCAGGGAATAGCCGAGTTCGAATTGCTCGTTCCTGAACTTTGAAATCCCCGCACGGCCGAGAAATCGACCGTCCTCGGCGAGGAGCTTGTATTTGGTCGTGCCGTCGCGCGCCTGCTCCTCGAACCAGCCGCGCAGCCGCTCCTCAGCCTTCTCCAGGCTCCACGGCACGCTACCGGACAGATAGCGGGTCGTCGCCATCGTCGAATGCAGCTGTTGCACCAGGGCCGCATCGCCTTCTTCCCACATGACGAAGGTGAGCCTTGGCGTCTTCAGTATGATCCTCTGCTCTTTCATGATGTTGCCAGTGCGCCGCCGGTGACCGGCGCACCCACTCCCGTCGTGCCGGGAAATGTCAATGGCAGCCCGTCCAGCGAGCGGACGGCGAGATAGGCCCAGGCCTCGGCTTCCATCGCATCGCCGTCGAAGCCTGCCTCCTCGGCGCTCAGTACCCTCGAGCCCAGCCTTTCGGCGATGACCAAAAATTCTGCCATTAGAGTGGCGTTCAGCCGCCCGCCGCCGCAGACGATATAGATCGACGGGTTCTCGGGCAGGAAACCGGCGGATTTGATGATCGAGGCGGCAGCGACATGCGCGAGCGTCCGGGCGCCGTCTTCAAGGCTCGCCTCCTCGGGCCGAAGCGGCGCGAAATCGCCGCGGTCGAGCGAACGGCGAACATTGCCGCGGAAGAACGGGCTTTGCAGATAACGCTCTGCCAGGCTGGCCACGACCTTGCCGCGTCCGCCGATTTCCCCACCGGGATCATAGGTTCTGCCGGTCTGCATCTCCACCCACTGGTCGATCAGCGTATTGCCCGGCCCGCTGTCGAAGGCCGATATCCTGCCGTCCGTGCCGATAAAGGTGAGATTGGAGATGCCGCCGATATTGACGAAGCACACCGCCTGGCCCTGCTGCTGGAATTTTACCGCAAGTGCGGCGTGATAGGCCGGCACCAGCGGTGCACCCTGCCCGCCATGGACCATGTCGTTGGCGCGCATGTCGTAGACCACCGATATCCCGGTTCTCTTCGCAAGTTCCTGCCCATCGCCGATTTGGATCGTCAATCCCTCATCAGGGCGATGGAGCACCGTCTGGCCATGGAAGCCGAGAACATCGACGGCAGCGGCAGAAAGCCCGAAACGCTCCAGGAATGCCGTTACGGCAGTTGCATGCCGCAGGGTGAGTTCAAGCTCGATGTCACGAAGCTCAGCGGGTCGTTCGCTCCTGTCGCTCAGTAGACGTGCGATTTCCAGCGCCCGTTTGAGCCGACCGCGAAAATCCGCGTCATAGGGCACGCCCATGAACGGTCCGCGCTCGATGAAGCCGCGGCCGTCGGTCCTGATCAGCGCGACGTCGATTCCGTCCATCGACGTGCCGCTCATCAACCCGATCGCGGTCCTGATGACATCCATGAGGCTTGCCTCCCATGCGATTCCCGGATGCACTTTTATAAAAACAGTGCTAAACGCGCCGCGACAGATCAACAACAACGAACTTGCGTCAAGCCCGCATGGGGTGCGGCGCAGATATCAAGAGACGAAACCCATGTCCGAGTTCAAGTCCGATTTCCTCCGCACGCTGAAAGAGCGCGGCTTCATTCATCAGATTTCCGATGAAAGCGGCCTCGATAACCTGTTCGCGAAGGAAACTGTGACGGCCTATATCGGCTTTGATCCGACGGCGCCCAGCCTGCACGCCGGCTCGCTGATCCAGATCATGATGCTGCACTGGATGCAGAAGACCGGTCATCGCGCCATCTCGCTGATGGGTGGCGGCACCGGCATGGTCGGCGATCCCTCCTTCAAGGAAGAGGCGCGCCAGCTCATGACCGTCGATACGATCGAAGGCAACATTGCTTCGATCAAGCGCGTCTTCTCCAACTACCTGAACTACGGCGACGGTCCCAAGGACGCGCTGATGATCAACAATGCCGAATGGCTGCGCTCGCTGAACTACCTCGAATTCCTGCGCGACGTCGGCAAGCACTTCTCGGTCAACCGCATGCTGTCCTTCGACAGCGTCAAGACGCGGCTCGACCGCGAACAGTCCCTGTCCTTCTTGGAATTCAATTACATGATCCTCCAGGCCTACGACTTCGTCGAGCTTGCCAAGCGCTACGACTGCCGCCTGCAGATGGGCGGTTCGGACCAGTGGGGCAATATTGTCAACGGCATCGATCTCGGTCACCGCATGGGCACACCGCAGCTCTATGCGCTGACATCGCCGCTGCTGACGACATCGTCGGGCGCCAAGATGGGCAAGTCGGCGACGGGCGCTGTCTGGCTGAACGCCGACATGCTCTCGGCCTACGATTTCTGGCAGTACTGGCGCAACACCGAGGATGCCGACGTCTCGCGCTTCCTGAAGCTCTACACCACGCTGCCGATGGATGAAATCGCCCGTCTCTCGGCACTCGGCGGTTCGGAGATCAACGAGGTCAAGAAGATCCTTGCAACCGAGGTAACGGCGATCCTGCACGGCCGCGAGGCCGCTGAACAGGCCGCCGAAACCGCGCGCAAGACCTTCGAGGAAGGCGGCCTCTCGGAAAACCTGCCGTCGGTCGACGTGCCCGCCTCCGAGCTCGACGCCGGCATCGGCCTGCTGTCGCTGATCGTTCGTGCCGGCCTTGCCTCATCGAACGGCGAAGCCCGCCGCCACGTCCAGGGCGGCGCAGTCCGCATCAACGACGAGGCGGTCAGCGACGAGCGCAAAATGATCGGCAGCGGCGAAATCACGACCGACGGCGTCATCAAGCTTTCGCTCGGCAAGAAGAAGCACATCCTGATCCGCCGCGCGGCGTAAGCTGCTTCAATTCCGAACCGATATCAAAGCCGGCGCCTGCGCCGGCTTCTTCTTTGCCTCACTATTCGGGTCGGCGAGCAAGGTCATTCAGCTCACCGCCGGAATTTCCGGTCATCTCGTCTGATTTCTTAAGAAGATAGCCCGGTTGATCGACGCTTGAAGCGGGCTTCACCCGCGACCACCAGCTGATCGAGAAGATCGGCGGCGTCATTTCCGCGTCGAGAGGAACCATCAGGACGTGGTCGGAACGGATGACTGCCTCTTGCGATTTCAGCCCCACGCCCTTTTCCGCCGAAAGCGACACGTCGGCAATCGTGACGGCCATCATGGCGGCCGATGCGAAAGAAACTGTCCGGGCGCACTGCATCGCATCCTCCGACACTACACCGGCCTTTGCTTCCTGGCCGGGACAGTATAGTACATCAGATTTCCCTAAAATAGGCAAAGCGTCATTGCGGATTTGTCAGCCTGGTGGAATGATTCAAAGGAGTCTGAGGTGACCGATTGACTGGAACCTTCAAGCCTTCAATGCATCGACGACAACCTTGAACGCCGGCGAATTCTGCCGACGGCTCGGATAATACAGATAGTAGCCCGGAAACATCGGTGACCAGTCATCAAGGATTTGGACAAGCCGGCCCGAAGCGATTTCGTCCACGACGATGCTCTCCGGCACGTAGGCGATCCCGTACCCGCTGGCTGCCGCATCGATCATGGCGTAGGTCGTGTTGAACGTCAGCTGCCCGCCGACTCGCACCCGCACCTCCCTACCGTCCTTTTCGAACTCCCACACGTAAAGACCGCCAGCGCGAGCTTGCCGGTGATTGATGCAGTCATGATCTACCAGGTCCTGGGGCGATATCGGCACAGCGCGCGTGGCGAAATATTCGTGAGATCCGACGGCGACCAGCCGCCAATCAGGCCCTATTCGGACCGCAATCATGTCCTTGTCCAGACTCTCGCCGAGCCTTACGCCTGCGTCGAACTTTTCCTCGACGATATTCCTGAAGCCGTTGTCGCTGTTCAGCTCAACCTTGATGTCGGGATACTGCTTGAGCACAGGGCGCAGCTTGGGCCAGACGACGCTTTCTAAAGCATGATCCGACAAAGTGATCCGGACGGACCCTGATGGCTTGTCCCTGATTTCCATCAATTGGTCGATCTCGGTTTCGAGCTCTTCGATGCGCGGCGAAAGCGAGCGGATCAATCTCTCCCCCGCCTCCGTCGGCGCGACGCTGCGGGTGGTCCGTGTCAGAAGACGCAGCCCCATTCGGGCCTCCAGCTTCTTGATCGTGTGACTGATCGTTGACTGGGACGTGCCAAGCTTCGCCGCTGCTTTCGTAAAACTCCGCTCTTCCGCAACCGCCAGAAACCAGAGCATGTCGTTGAGATCTTCGCGCTTCATCACCGCCCCGTTAGTTTGTCGATTGATGTCATAGGTCGATAAGTCCAAGCGAATTGCAACGGCTAATCTTCGAACTGCGTCCGGCATATATTTCAATCATGACACCGCAAGCTCTCACACGACCCGATGTTCAGAACGACGGCATCAGACGGGAGCCGGAGGCACCAGCCAATTCGGCTATGCCGAACGCGGCCTGGGGCGCAGTTGTCTCGATGGCCTTGTGCGTTGCTGTCCTGATTGCATCGGAGTTCATGCCAGTCAGCCTTCTGTCGCCGATCGCCAACGAACTGGGCGTGAGCGAAGGGCGGGCGGGTCAAGCGATCTCCATCTCCGGTATCTTCGCCGTCATCACAAGCATCTTCGTGACCGGTCTGACACGGCAGCTGGACCGGCGGTTGGTACTCGCGTCCTTCTCGTTGATGCTGGTTGCCTCCGGAACGACCGTCACCCTCGCCCCGAACTATGTCGTGCTGATGATCGGGCGCGCCATGCTGGGCATCGCCATTGGTGGATTCTGGTCAATGTCGACAGCGATTGTCATGCGGCTGGTTCCCGAAGGCTCCGTCCCCAGGGGGTTGGCCACGCTGAACGCAGGCAACGCCATCGCCGCGACGATTTCCGCGCCGCTCGGCAGCTTGCTCGGGAGCTACATCGGCTGGCGCGGCGCCTTCTCTGCCATCGTTCCCCTGGCGCTTTTGGCGCTCTTCTGGCAGTGGGTCAGCCTGCCGCCGCTACCCCCGCGCCGCAGCGAGGCGTCGTCCAGTAAAGGATCGTCAAACGTTTTCCGGCTGCTTCTGCGACCGCAGGTCGCGATCGGCATGGCCTCGATCATGCTCCTTTTCACGGGCCAATTCGCGCTGTTTACCTATTTGCGGCCCTTCCTGGAAACGGTGACCGCAGTTTCGGTATCGACCCTTTCCCTGCTGCTCCTGTTGATCGGGTTGGCGGGCGTTGCCGGAACATACTTCGTCAGCCATCTGCTTCAGAGACGGCTGTTCAGCATTCTAGTACCACGCCACAGAGATTATGACTCTTTGACGGGGTAAGCTTTACGGAGCTTTTTGCGGGCATTTTCGGTTGTGAACATCCATTGGATCTTTGCGCCGTGGGCGTTGCGTTGCTGCTCCCAGG
>NZ_LWBS01000142.1 GCF_001652265.1 Rhizobium leguminosarum | reverse complement strand
CAAGCGCGTTGGCATAGATCGTCCGAACCTGGTCGTAGTCGAGCTCGCGCGGATTGTTGACCAGTAGGCGCTTCTCGTGCTTCATCGCATCCTTCGCCAGCTTGGAAAGATCGCCTTCGCCGATTCCAACCGCCGAAAGCGAGCCGGGCACCCCGCAGTCTCGGCAGATCGCCTCGATCTCGGCGATGAAGGCCGCAGCGTCAGCCGCATCGGACTGGCGGCGATAGCCGGGCTGGATAACGTCGGAGAGCTCGGCATAGAGCGCTTCGGCCGCCGGTCGGTTGAATTCCAACACGTAGGGCAGAACCAGCGCAATGGAGAGGCCGTGCCCCACATGGAAGATTTCGCCGATCGGATAGGCGAGCGCATGCACCGCGGCAACCGGCGAGTTGGCAAACGCCCTGCCGGCCAGCATGGAGCCGCGCAGCATTTCTGAGCGCGCTTCGAGGTCCGAGCCGTCCGTGTACACTTTCCTCAGATTGGCCGACAACAGCGCCAGCGCCTTCAGCGCGAACTGGTCGGAGGTCGGGTTCTTCTTGATCTTGCCGGTATAGGCCTCGATCGCGTGCCCCATGGCGTCGATGCCCGTCTGAGCGGTGAGGTGCGGCGGCAGACCGAGCGTCAGTACGGGATCGAGGATCGCACAGTCCGGGAGGAGGCACTGCGAGATCACCGCCTTCTTCTCGTTGTTCCGCGTCTTAACGATGGAGATCGGCGTCACTTCCGATCCGGTGCCCGCCGTGGTCGGGACCAGCAGCAGCGGCAGTCGCTCGCCGGTGGCACGGCCGACACCATAGATATCATCAAGCTTGTCCGGGGTTTTGGCGAGATAGGCGACGAGCTTTGCCGTATCCAGCGCGCTGCCGCCGCCGATCGCCACGACAGCGTCGACGCCGCACTCGCGGCAGATTTCTGCTGCCGCTTCGATGACATCCGACGGCGCGTCGACGACCACGCCGTCGAACACGGTGAGCGCGATGCCGGCTTCGGCAATCGCCGCTTCCGCATTGCGCGTCAGCCCGGCCGCCCGTACGCCCTCGTCGGTGACGAGCAGCACATGGG
>NZ_LWBS01000141.1 GCF_001652265.1 Rhizobium leguminosarum | reverse complement strand
CCCCGAACATCTCCTCGATATCCCGATAGCTGAGCGGATAACGAAGGTACCAAGCGACCGCCTGTACAATCAGCCAGGCCTCGAAATGCCTGCCTTTGAAATCATCCTTCGACTGGCGCTTCAGCTTTTCGGCAATGGCATTCAGAATCATCGGTTCGCTCCGCAACTTTCGGAGCGGCAAATTCTCTGCGGATGGTCAACATAGGGTTAAGCGGAAAAATTTGCGACAGGCCCTTCACGGGCTAGCTCGGCCAATGTTGGCTTGGCGAACAGGATCGCCAGCGGCAGCTCCACTGCCAAGGCCTCGGTCAGCCGGACGAGCAGGCGAACCGCCAACAACGAGTGGCCGCCGAGCTCGAAGAAGTTGTCGTGGCGCCCGACCCGCTCGACGCCGAGAAGCTCGGCCCAGATCCCGGCCAGCAGCGTCTCGATCTCGCCCTGCGGCGCCTCGTAGGCCTGACGCGCATAGGCATCGTCGTCGGGGACCGGCAGCGCCTTGCGGTCGAGCTTGCCGTTCATCGTCAGCGGCAGTGCTTCAAGCCGCACGAAGGCCGACGGCACCATGTAGTCCGGCAGCAGGCCACCGAGATGCGCCCGCAACGACACGGCAGTCTCTCCCGATGAGGGGTTGCTCTTCCGCTTCTTTGGCGTTTGCACAAATACGGCTTGGTCGCCACTGTCCTCCTTCCTCTGATGTCAATAACAGTCGTTTAGCCGGCATAACTGACAGCAGCCTGAAGAGCTCGGCATTATTTCCGTCCCGCGCGAAGTTTGCTTGCCGGGCATGGAGGCGCCAGCGTCCACCTCCGTTACTCGTTCAGCAGCAAAGCCGATCATCTCACTTAATCTCTATCGCCGCCGAGATTCGATCACGGAACGCTATCTCCGCAGCATAAGTCTCGCCTTCAGCAATCCGCTCCTTGTCGGCCTTTTTCGCTTTCGCGCTGGCGCGCCAACTGCCGTCAATCACTTTTGGCAGAACGTCCTCGAGTGAGTTCGAATCTTCGATAAAGGCGATGCTACCGTCTCGGTCGACAATGAACGCCTGTGGCAGATGGAAAGTCAGGCTAG
>NZ_LWBS01000140.1 GCF_001652265.1 Rhizobium leguminosarum | reverse complement strand
CTAGCCTGACTTTCCATCTGCCACAGGCGTTCATTGTCGACCGAGACGGTAGCATCGCCTTTATCGAAGATTCGAACTCACTCGAGGACGTTCTGCCAAAAGTGATTGACGGCAGTTGGCGCGCCAGGCCGAAATAGCGCGAGAACTTCGCACTGCATGCAAATACGAACTTTGCGTCGCTGGCGAAAGATTGCCGATGAACGCCGGTTCGGGATCATGAGAATCTTGGAGTGATGAGATGAAACAGACAATCCGCGACCTCGTAGCCAAATTCGGCAAGCTTCCTGTGTCGATCGACCAGGTCGCCGACGACGCCGATCTTTATGTAGCAGGTTTGACGTCCTTTGCTTCTGTGCAGTTGATGCTTGGCATTGAAGAGGCCTTCGACATCGATTTTCCCGACAATCTCCTGGACCGCAAATCCTTCGCGAGCATCTCGGCCATCGCCAGGACCGTCGATCTCATCCGGGACAGCGGGGAGGTCGCGTGATGAATTTTCCCGTCAAGATCATGCAGGACGGTCTTGTCGCAAGGGTGGCCCGCGTCGCCGAAATTGCGGCGAAACACGCGGATACCGTTGATGCCGAGGCCCGCTTCCCTCGGGAAGCCGTCGACGCGATGAAGGCCGAAAGGCTGCTCGGCATCCAGGTGCCGCGCCATTTCGGCGGCGAATCCGCCTCGATCACCGAGATCGCCGAATTGTGCTCGATGCTCGGCCAGGCCTGCGCCGCAAGCGCCATGGTCTTCGCCATGCACCACATCAAGCTGTCTAGCCTCGTTGAACACGGCGCCGACAGCGAATGGCATCGCAGCTTCATGCGCCGCATCGCCGCCGAGCAGCTGCTGATCGCATCCGCCACCACCGAAGGCGGTATCGGCGGAAACCTGCGCAACAGCATCTGTGCGGTCGAGGTCGATGGCGACATGTGCCGTCTCGAAAAGGATGCGACTGTCATTTCCTACGGCTCGCACGCCGACGCCATTCTCATCACCTCGCGTGCCCACGCGCAGGCGGCTTCCTCCGATCAGGTACTGACGGCCTTCCTCAAGGACCAGTACACGCTCGAGAAAACGCATG
>NZ_LWBS01000139.1 GCF_001652265.1 Rhizobium leguminosarum | reverse complement strand
CTGCTGATCACCTGCGCTCTGACGAACATGATCGCCACTGCCGTCTCCACCTCTTGCGAGCACGTCGCGGCAGCGACGTATATTGCGCCCTCAAACCGATCGGACCGAAGGGCCCGATGCCGCTTTTGCCGGGGCACATTAGCCCATTTAACTGATTTATTCTAGGCAGTCTATTTACTGGAATCACCCCATTGAACGAAAGGAACAGTTGGACGAAGTGGTCTTTCAAGACCGAGGTGACCGTTTCGCACGCCATCCCAAGCTGGGACGACCGAAACGCGAACGCAGAAAAGCTGGGGCGTCAACTTACAGCCCCGGCTGCTAAGCGCCAGGAGTGGGGAGCTGCTTATGGCGGTTCGTCCTCACCTGCGCCGGCCATAGAGACACGAGCGGCATCAACCGGAATTCTGGTTTCCTGCGTGATTTCCTTTACGATCGGCGCCAGCGAGCTGAGCTGCTCCTCGGCCAGCGCGACCAGCTCCGGATAGGCGATATCGATACCACTATTATCCACCGTCAAAGCGTTTATCCACTCGCTGCCATTGCGGTATTCATGCGTGTCGAAATCGATTTCGAGGTCGTCCAGCAGATTGATGGTGAAGCGCCCGAAAATCTCCCTCTCGCCCTCCAGCTGATAGGCAATGAACTCGTCATCGCCGACGAGAAGGTTTTGCTCCAATTCCATGATGACCCGGATCCGTGCGATTGCCGCCTCGAGCCCTTCAATCAGGCGGTCATGAAGTTCTCGCGAGAAATCGCTGTCGCAGCCAAAGCGGTTTGCGACGACGACGAGCCGGAAACCGGCAAGCTTGGTGTAGAGCATGAGGTTGTGATCGGTTGTCATAATGTGATCTCCTTCAGCTTGATGACGGAGATCGGCCACTCCTTTGCAAAGAGGGGTCAAGGACCGCGGAACGCGGCTCGCAAGCGGGGGAACCGATTTTGTCGCTTGTGGCAAAATTGGGGGAGACCGCGCCGTCCTTGACGCCGGAGTGCGACCTGAAAGTCGCATGAATCTCTGTTTCGAGAGGAGAACACGTGATGTGAACTTTACGAAACCGACCGTTCCATCGGTCGTTCCCTACCCGAACATGCGAAGTTGGCAACGACTCC
>NZ_LWBS01000138.1 GCF_001652265.1 Rhizobium leguminosarum | reverse complement strand
AAGCCAGAAGCTGGGCATGATTGAGCTGGACGCGATGATGGCCGATCCGGGGCCAGCAGAACTGGGCTTTTTCCAGCCGCTTCGCATAGAGGCAAACGCCGGAGCCATCCCACCACACGATCTTGACTCGGTCTGCTCTCTTGGCCCGAAAGACATAAAGTGCACCGTTGAACGGATCACTGCCGGCATCCCGTACCAGCGAAAGCAAGCTGTCCGGCCCCTTTCGGAAGTCGATGGGATGGCTCGCAAGAAAGACCTTCACGCCGGACGGGATCATGCCGACCGCACCGCTCGGATCACCCGCTGCAGGTGTGCTTCGCCGATATCTGCGTCGGCCCGGTCTGGGATGGGACGAAGAGGTTTCGGACGGCGAAGAAGAGTAAGCATCCGGTGAAGGCCGCAGGTTAGGCTGCTTGAGCGTTCAGTCCGTGTGGCTGCCAATTCCACGGAAGCAATTGCTCCAGCTTACTGATTGGCGTGTCGGCGATGCGGGCCAGGACGTCAGCAAGCCAAGCCTGCGGATCGATGTCGTTGAGCTTGGCACTCATGATCAGCGTCGCCATGAAGGCAGCACGATCGGCACCGCGATCCGATCCGGCGAAGAGCCATGACTTCCTCCCGAGAGCAAAGCCTCGCAATGCCCGCTCGGCAGCATTATTGGACAGGCAAATCCGGCCATCATCGAGGAAGGACGTGAAGCCGTTCCAGCGCTTCAGCATGTAGTCGATCGGCTCGGCGACCGGAGAACTGCGCGACAGTTTTGCCCGCTCGGTTTGAAGCCAGCGGTGCAGTTCGCCGACAAGCGGCAGGCTGCCCTTGCGACGGTGCTCCAGGCGTTGGTCGGCGGCAAGTCCGTTGATCTCACGCTCGATGTCGAACAGCGCGTCGATCCGTTTGACGGCTTCCAGCGCCATAGGCGAGATCGGCGCGGCGCGGCTGCCGCGTTTGGCATTCGTGGCGATGTCGGCCAGCACGAAGAACTTGCGCCTCGCGTGCGACCAGCAGAGCGCCTGCGTCAGCGGCCCCGGATCGCGGTCTACCTTGAACAGCGGATTGTAGCCGCCATAGGCATCAGCCTGCAGAATGCCGGTGAAGGTCTTCAAGTGGCGCTCGGGATGCT
>NZ_LWBS01000137.1 GCF_001652265.1 Rhizobium leguminosarum | reverse complement strand
CCGGCGACGAGGTTGTGGTGCGCGCCGGCGTCTATAATGAGTCGGTGAACATGTACAAGGATGGTTCCGCCGCTGGCTACATTACCTTGCGGTCGGAGGTACCGGGTGGAGCGGTGATCCACTCAGCATCGGGCGGCGCAAATGGTATCAACATCAGTGCTAACTATGTGGCGGTCGAGGGCTTCGAGGTCTACGGGAGCGATTCGCACGGCATTGTTGGTGATGGCGTCCACCATGTGAGGATCGCCAATAACGTTTCCCACGACAACGGTGCGTCCGGCGTCGCCTTCGCCGGATCCGACTTCATCACGATCGAAGGGAACGAGACTTACAAAAATGCGAGTTCCGGCTGGTTTTCAGGTATCTCTCTCTACCAGAACCGGAATATCACCGGGGCGCCGGACGATGGCAGCTTCCGCAACATCATCCGGAACAACATCTCGCACGACAACATCACGAAGTCGGGTGCGCACACCGATGGCAACGGCATCATCATCGACGATTTCCAGAGCACGCAGACGAGCGGTCATCCGAACTACACGTTTAAGACCCTGGTCGACAACAACCTCGTCTATGAGAACGGCAGCAAAGGCATCCAAGTTACCTGGAGCGACTCCGTCACGGTGAAAAACAACACCGCATACCACAATAATCAGGACCTGCTGAACGACGGCACCTGGCGCGGCGAACTCAGCAACGCGCAGTCGAGCAACAACACCTGGGTCAACAACGTCGCCGTCGCCGACCCGTCGGTGAACAAGAACAACACCGCGGTCGATAACACGTCGTACGGCGGCTATACCAACGCCAACGTCGTGTGGGCCAACAACAACACCTACAACGGCACGGCCGGCCAGGCCTCGGTCAAGACCGACGGCGGCAACGCTATGCCGAGCACGGCGAACGGCAACAAGCTCGGCATCGACCCGCATTTCGCGGGGGCAGCGAGCGACAACTTCCACCTCGCCTCGGGCTCGGCAGCGATCGACGGCGGAACCGCCAAGTACGGCGTCAGCTCGGTCGATCTGGACGACCACGCTCGCGTCGTTGGAACTGTCGATATGGGTGCCTACGAATCGGGCTCCAGCCCGGTATCGGGAACACCAACGACGCCGACGCAACCGACA
>NZ_LWBS01000136.1 GCF_001652265.1 Rhizobium leguminosarum | reverse complement strand
TGACACTTCGCTTATGCGGGAGCGCCGGCCGATCTGTTGAAGACGTCTCCTGTCTTGAGCATGCTGTGCATGATGACCGCAAGCTTTCGGGCGACCGCCACCGCAGCGCGCTTGAAGCCCAGCCGCTCCCGCAGCTTGAGCCCCCAGCTTTTGAGACGGCTCTCGTTCCCGGCACTGGTTCTCGTGAGGATCACCGTCGCCGCTTCATAAAGCAGCCCTCGCAGATGGGGATCGCCTCTTCGAGAGATATGGCCGTCATAGTCGACTTCGCCTGACTGGTAGCGCCGCGCTGTCAGCCCGAGCCAGGCGCCCACCGATCGCGACGTTTTGAAATTGTCTGGATCTTCAATCGCGGCGACATAGGAGACGGCCGTGACGGCACCGATGCCTGGGATCGTCATCAACCGCTTCGTCGCCTGGCTCTCCCGTGCGACTGCGACCAGCTGGCGATCAAGATCGGCGGCGCGCATGCGTATGTCACGCCACCCCTCAAGCAGCGGCAAGATGATCTTCGCAAGCCCGTCATTCCCATTCAGGAGTTGCCTCACATTGCCATCAAACACCCGACCTGTTCCCTTGGGGACGATAAGACCGAATGTCTTCATCAGGCCGCGGATCTGGTTGCTAAGCTGGGTTGAGATATTCAGGAGCTGATTGCGGGCCGCCACCAGCGTGCGCGTCAGCATGCTGTCGAAAGCCTTGACCCGGACGGCCTTGTAGAAGCCGGTCTCGGCCAGTTGCCCCAACCCATCCGCATCATTGGCATCGGTCTTGTTGAGCGTCTCGTTCAAGACCTTTTGTGCGTGTCGCGCTTCAATGCAGATCGCCGGCACGCCTTCCTTGGTCAGCTCATGATAGAACCATGTCGATAACGGCCCCGTCTCGAAGACAACGCGCCTGGCGTGCGGGGCATGCTTGCGGATCATCTCGGCTACAAGTTTGGGATCCGAAGCGCACTTCCCCCGCCAGATCCGCTTCCCGTCCTGCCGGATTGAGATCGCAGTCTCTTTCAATGAAACATCAAGCCCGATATATTGGTCCATGGTTGCTCTCCGTTCGATGTTTTGGGCCCGGTTTCAATCGTGAGCCCGTTTTTCCATCTTATCGGGGGCAACCACCCCTGCCAGCCATCACTCTTGAAAATGGTCTGGGGTGATCGCGCCGCGATTACCCCATGTTTTGCG
>NZ_LWBS01000135.1 GCF_001652265.1 Rhizobium leguminosarum | reverse complement strand
GACCTTCAAACCGGTGCTGTCGACAACCAGATGGACCGGACCTGATGTTGTGGCTCGGGACTTTGTCGACGGCAACGCCAGCCCTTTGCTCCGGCGAGACAGGGTTGAGACGTCAGGCACGGCAATACACTGCGCATCAAGCCCTGGGTCTGGCGTAGCGCCAGCCCGTAGACGACGCGCAGGGTCAAGCACAACGTAATCGCCAGATCCGAGTATTTCGGCTGACCACCCCGCGACGTCCGCCTCCGCGCCGTCCATAAAGACAGTGCCTCATCCTTCCCCCAGATGGTCAAATCACCACGTTGACGCAGGCTTTCATTATATGCCGGCCAATTCGTCACTTGATATTTCTGCTTGGTAATCTTGTCCCGCCGATCGGCATTGAACTTGTGTGGCATCGTCACCTGAAGAATGTTCCACATGGGTTTGACTCGCCCGGGAAAACTCACTATGACGGATAACGTCTAACAAAGCGGAAAAAGACCGTCATGATGTATGCCACATTACGCAGCCGACAATGTCAACTCTTCGGCCCGCCTCCTCGGATGAGCAAAGATATCAGATGCGAAAGCTGCTTTTGGAGACCGAGATGTTCCAAGCGGGGAATGTCGCGGCATCATTTCGGTCGGTTCAAACACGTGAAGGAAGTATCAATGGCTGCTCTAAGAAAGCGCTCTTCACTCAGCGACTCAAGGGTAACAAGTGGAGGTCCGGCAAGGCATACCACTCAACATGGGGAGAAAACCTGGAAGACCTTTGGCATACGCGCGAGCTGTGCACTTGCAAGGGGGGCCGATCTCTTTTTGGAGGAGCTTAGCAAAATGTGGTCGAGCACGCACTTGATCTCCCGATTACTTGCGACGAGCACTGTTTATGCGTTGGCGTCCACGCCCCTCAACTGCTTCGCCCATTCGGTCGATGCCAACTTGGCAATCAACAGGCCCGACGAGGCGTCTTGGCGTTTCCTAGCTCATGTTGCTGCCCCGGTCGCGCCCGGCAAGGTTTTATTCGAAACATGGGCTTCGAACGAAGATACATTTACCCCGCACCCGGTGTTTCCGGGCGCCAAGGGTGACTCACCCTGTGACCCATCGGGCGCGGTCGTTGGAGCGGCGGAAATCGCCACCGCCGTGGCCACGCCAAAAATACTAAGTATTCCAGCCCTCCATCAACTGGCTCCGACGGGCATCGTCCGGCAGGTGTCGCCCGACGGGAGCGAAGAAGTTCGCCGCAAC
>NZ_LWBS01000134.1 GCF_001652265.1 Rhizobium leguminosarum | reverse complement strand
TGACCTGCCACTGAACTTTCATCCAGCGGCGACTAGAGCCCCGGCGGTTTTGAATACGCCAAGTGGCGCGGTGTGAGCAACCGGCGAAAACGCGAAGCTTTCATCTTGCGCAGCGTTGGAGCCGGTTGCGGCGATGGTCCCGGCGAAGTCTGCCGGGGTTTTGTATCCGAGCGATGAGTGCGGCCGGAAATGGTTGTAATCGTGCGCCCATTCAGCAATGGCGCTTCGAGCATGATCGAGGCCGAAGAAGAGGCTCTCGTTGAGCAACTCGTCGCGCATCCGACCGTTGAAACTCTCGACATAGCCGTTCTGCGTTGGCTTTCCGGGCGCGATATAGTGCCACTCGACCTTGTGATCCCTCGACCAGGCGAGAATGGCATTCGACGTTAGTTCGGTGCCGTTGTCGGAGACAATCATTCCGGGCTTGCCGCGTCGTTCGATCAGCGTCGTCAGTTCTCGGGCGACACGTCGACCGGAGATCGATGTGTCCGGGATCGCTGCCAGGCATTCGCGCGTCACGTCATCGACAATGTTGAGGACGCGGAAGCGTCTGCCGCAGACGAACTGGTCATGCACGAAGTCCAGCGACCAGCGGGCATTGGCCTTCGCTTCAACCAGGATTGGCGCACGCGTGCCGACCGCACGCCGCCTGGCTTTCCGCTTGCGAACGGAAAGACCTTCCTCGCGATAGAGCCGGTAGATGCGATTGACCCCGGACGGTTCTCCGTCCCGCCGAAGCAGGACGAACAGCCGACGGTAGCCGAAACGCCGTCGCTCATTGGCGAGGTCGCGCAGCTTCGTCCGCAGTTCAACCTCCGGCGGCCTGCTTGACCGGTAACGGATCATCTTGCGGTCGGCAGAGATGATCTGGCAGGCCCGCCGCTCCGAAAGACCCATGACGGCCTTCAGATGCGTGACAGCGTCACGCTTGGCGGCAGGCCCTACCATTTTTTTGCAAGAAGCTCGCGGAGCGCGGCTGCATCCAGCATCTGCTCGGCCAACAGCTTCTTTAGCCTGGCATTCTCGTCCTCAAGCGCCTTCAGCCGCTTCGCCTCGGAGACTTCCATGCCGCCGTATTTGGCCTTCCAATTGTAAAAGGTCGCCTCTGAAATCCCGTGCTTGCGGCAAAGATCAGCGGCCTTTGCGCCTGCCTCCTGCTCCTTCAGCACACCGATAATCTGCTCTTCCGTAAATCTCTGCTTCTTCATTCGTCCGTCCTTTAATGGGCCGGACTCTAATCCATTCTGGAGGAAATTCTCAGTGGCAGGTCA
>NZ_LWBS01000133.1 GCF_001652265.1 Rhizobium leguminosarum | reverse complement strand
TCATATGCGCTAGGTTAAGCGGGCGAGGAGATGATCGCATTGTTTTCGGCGTCGTCGCGGCGGCTCGCAGAGATGGCGACGACTTCGCGTGACGAGATTACAGACGGCCTGCCACAGAAGTGGTCCGCGGATGGCGGCGCAAATGGTGGTCAGGGCTAACTTCATGAGACGCCAGCGCGAAGGACTTGCCAATGGGGGGCTAGCCAGTGGGGTTGCCGCATCCAGAGGGGGGAGAGTCCGGGACTTGCCCGGCAATCTGTTCGGCGATGATGGCGACGATCAGCCTGGCGTAGAGCCATGCCTGGGCCAGTTCCGGCTTCTTGGCCGGCAAGCTGTCGAGGCCGGCCAGGCTCTTGAACCGTTTGAACGCCAGCTCGATTTGCCAGCGGAAGCGATAGAGGGCGAGAATATCGGCCGGCGGGAAGGTGGCGGCCGGCAGCGAGGTCAGCAGCAGAATGTACTTCGCCGCCTCGAGACTGCGCGGATCGGGTTGTTTGCCGCGCTTGCGGGCATCCTTGAGCAGACGCTCCTGCTCGGCTTGGGCCTGTTGCGGATCCTTGCGCCGGACAACGAGGCGCAGGACCAGCGGCGGCGTTGGCGGCGTTCCCGTCATGCCTTCGTGGACACGAACCTGCAGTTCGCCTTCCTGCTCTTGCTGAGCGGCGAGCGCGGCAAACAGATCAAAGGGCTCGCCATTCGTCTGCAGCAGGCGCAACGAGTTCCAGCCGGTCCGCACGATGAAGTCCGCACCGGCGTCGATCACCGGCCGCAGGTCGCGCGGTCTTGCATAGTAGCGATCGGCCAGCACGATATCACGGGGTGCATAGGTAAGGCGCTGAAGGTTCTCGGCACCATGGATGTCGGTCAACTCAAGCTGATCGACCTGAGCCGTTGCCAAGTCGTAGCCGACATGCAGCCGCCATGTCGTGCGGTCAGCGCCCGGATGGCAGATCGACGTTCCATCGAGCACACGCAAGCGATAGCCCGCAAAGCGCCCCGCCGGCACTTTGGCCTGTTCGGCAATCAGCGCGGCGACGATGTCGCCAAGCCAAGGCGCCGCTTTGCACAGCCGCTCGAGCAGCGATGGGTCTGACAAGCGGGCGATCCCGCCCGCTTCGGCCCATGCACAGGTCTCGCGTAGCGACATGCCAAGGCCGCCATAGGCAAGTGCCAGCCGCAACAGCGTCTCAGCGTTCTTGATTTCCCGCACCCGCGTGAAAGCACCGCGCAACCGCGCCGTTGCTTCCAAGTCAAAACCCGCCGGAAGCCGCGCGCGCACTTCCGGCCAA
>NZ_LWBS01000132.1 GCF_001652265.1 Rhizobium leguminosarum | reverse complement strand
AAAAAAAAAAGCACCTTGTCAAGTTCGAGCAGGATGCCGAGATCGCCCTTGGCGCCCATCTCGACGGCCGAGCAGGTGAGGCCGGCCGCACCCATGTCCTGGATGGCGATGACGGCGCCGGTTTTCATCAGCTCGAGGCAGGCTTCCAGCAGGCACTTCTCGGTGAAGGGGTCGCCGACCTGAACGGTCGGGCGCTTCTCGTCGATCGATTCGTCGAATTCGGCCGACGCCATCGTCGCACCGCCGACGCCGTCACGGCCGGTCTTGGCGCCGAGATAGACGACCGGAAGACCGACGCCCTTGGCTTCGGACAGGAAGATGGCGTTGGACTTCGCAATGCCGGCGGCAAAGGCGTTGACGAGGATGTTGCCGTTGTAGCGGGCGTCGAACTCGACCTCGCCGCCGACCGTCGGCACGCCGAATGAATTGCCGTAGCCGCCGACGCCGGAGACGACGCCGGAGACGAGATGGCGGGTCTTCGGATGATCCGGCTCGCCGAAGCGCAGCGCGTTCATCGCGGCGATCGGGCGCGCACCCATGGTGAAGACGTCGCGCAGGATGCCGCCGACGCCGGTCGCAGCCCCCTGATAAGGCTCGATATAGGAGGGGTGGTTGTGGCTCTCCATCTTGAAGACGACGCAATCGCCGTCATCGATGTCGACCACGCCGGCATTTTCGCCCGGGCCCTGGATGACGCGCGGCCCCTTGGTCGGCAGCGTGCGCAACCATTTCTTCGAGGATTTATAGGAGCAGTGCTCGTTCCACATGGCCGAGAAGATGCCGAGCTCGGTGAAGGTCGGTTCGCGGCCGATCAGATCCAGAATACGCTGGTACTCGTCGGGCTTCAGGCCATGGCCCGCGATGAGTTCCGGCGTGATCGGGATGGTGTTTGGAATGGTCATGAGCTCTCGAAAGTCCCTGCCGTTGCGCGTTTTCCGCTCTTTAACCTATGTAGGGACGGCGCGCGACAGGAAAATGCCCGCCGTCAACAGAGGGCGGGCGACTTCTTCGGCCCGTACGGGCGGCCGCTTCTCAGAGTCTGTTTGACAACTTGCTTTTGATTCTCGATCGATAGCAATGGGGCAAGGCTCCGGCCTCAGCTTTTGTGTGCCGATGATGTTTCCTATGGAAACTTTTCTTCTTGGTTGATGGTATCGAGATACAATGCCGGACATACAACAACAGGCAGACGAAAAGGTATTTGCCGGGCGCGCGCTTGTGGCTGGCTTCGCTACGGGGTCGATCGTATTCAGCGACACGGCGCTCAGCTTCTGGGGCGGCGTCGACTCCCGGACCGGAGAAGTCATCGACCGCCACCATCCCCTGTCGACACAGGTCCTGACAGGAAAAATTCTCGCCATCCCCGGCGGACGTGGCTCGTGTACGGGCAGCAGCGTGCTCATGGAGCTGATCATGAACGGGCACGCTCCCGCCGGCATCGTGGTCTCGCGCCAGGAGGAAATACTGTCGCTCGGCGTGATCGTCGCTGACGAAGTGTTCGGCCGATCGATCCCCGTTGTCCAGCTCTCCGAAGACGACTTCGCCGAGCTGCACTCTATCCCTGAAGTCACCCTCATCGGCGACAAGGTCATCGCGAGCCGGATCGAAACCGCCCCCGGTTTCGATGCCGCCGATCGCACCTATGGAAATTCGATAGCGCTGACATCGAGGGATCGGTCCGCTTTGAACGGGGAAATGGGCAAGGCCGTGCAGGTGGCAATGAGGGCCACGACGCGCATGGCTGAAATTCAGGGAGCGACGGAACTCATCGATATCTCCCAGGTCCATATCGATGGCTGCATCTACACCGGGCCGACCAGCCTGGAATTCGCGAAACGCATGCGGGACTGGGAGGGTAGGGTTGCCGTTCCAACGACCCTGAACTCGATATCGGTGGACCAGATGCGTTGGCGGGAGCAGGGCGTGTCTCCCGACGTCGCCGGACCCGCATCCGAATTGGGTGAGGCCTACGCCTCCATGGGAGCACGAAAGACGTTCACCTGCGCGCCCTATCAGCTGTCGTCCGCACCCAGGCAGGGTGAGCAGGTCGCCTGGGCGGAGTCGAACGCCGTCGTATTCGCCAACAGCGTTTTGGGTGCTCGCACTGCCAAGTATCCTGACTACCTGGATCTGTGCATCGCTCTCACCGGGCGCGCGCCGCTGACCGGGCCGCATATCGCCGACAATAGGCGCGCCAGCCTCGTGGTCAATGTGTCGGGCTTCGTGTCGCGGGATGACATGGTCTACCCCATTCTCGGCTACCACATCGGCAAGCTTGTCGGAGATGAAATTCCGGTCGTGATCGGCCTCGAGACGTGGAAGCCGAATCTGGACGACCTAAAGGCGTTCGGGGCGGGTTTTGCGACGACATCAGGCTCTCCCATGTTCCATATCGTCGGTGTCACGCCGGAGGCCGACAGCCTTGAGAGCATTGTCGGAAGCAAGATCAAGGCGAGCTACGAAATCTGTCCCAAGGACGTCGTGGCGGACTGGAGGAAACTCAACGGCGGGTCTGTGGATGCCATCGAGTTCGTCGCGCTGGGCAATCCCCATTTTTCTTTCGACGAATGCGCGCGGCTGGCCGCGCTCTGCGAAGGCCTGGCGAAACATCCTGACGTCAAGGTTCTGGTTACCTGCAACCGTGCGACGTTCGAAAGGGCTTCCGCTGCGAATCTCGTCGGCAAATTGGCGGACTTCGGCGTAGAATTCGTAACCGATGCGTGCTGGTGCACACTTGCGGAGCCTGTCATCCCAAAATCGGTCGATACAATTATCACCAATTCCGCGAAGTTCGCTCACTACGGTCCTGGATTGACGGATAAGGCGCTTCGGTTTGGCAGCCTGGCGGACTGCGTCGCGGCGGCTTGTCAGGGCGAGTTGAAGCTTGTTCGTCCCACATGGGACTGAACGGTTCCCCGCCTGCCGATGGTCGATCAGACGGCCGCAATGAGCAGTTCAATCATCCGTCGGCCAACCCGCTGAAATTGTCGAACGGACTCTCAGAACTTGTAGCCGACCTGCAAGCCGGCGCGCGTCATGCCGTCGTTCGGCCCGTCGCAGAGATTGGCATGCGAGGAATGGGCGATCTGGGCCATGACATTCCAGTGCGGGTTGAACCGGTAGCCGGCGCCCAGATATTCGTGGAAGAGGACGCGACAGCCGAGTTCCGGACCGTCATTATCGCCCTCGAGATCGCCGGTATGGATGACGCCGCCGAAGCCGGCTTCGGCAAAGAGCTTCTCGTTGAAATCGACCGTCCAGGTGAAACCGGTGAAGAACTGGGTGGCCTCGCCAGACGTGCCGATCGAGGTGCCGAGATGAACGCGGGGATGCAGCAATTGTTGCTGCCAGCCGACCGCTGTGTCGTAGCCGAAAGGATCGAAGAGAGCGGTAATTTCGGGAAAGATACCGTCTTCCCTGGAATGGCCCGATTGTACCGAGGCCGAAGCGCCGAAACGCAATTCATCGAATATCTGTTCGCTGGCATTTGCCGAGCCTGCCATCACTGCCACTGACGCTATAACAAACAATCGCAGAACGACCCTTTTGAAGTCGATCCTCATCTGCTGTCCTTATGATTCCGTTCACCCGGCGGAATGACAAAGAGCTAGCATGAAGGTACGATTCGCGAGGTATTCAGGCACAGGGTTTGGTGTTTTTTCGACTTATGACGTGTATTTGCAACAGGTCATATTTCGCCGTCATAGGCCGAGCCGCCATTTTCCAGCAGCCGGCGCAGGATCATCAGGCCCGAGATCAGTTCCTGCCCTGTCTTCGGCGAGGAAAAACCGACGCGAACGCGATGATAGGGTCTCTCTCCGCGCGCCGCCTTGAACTCGTCCTCGTCGTCGACGAGCACGCCGTCGCGGAAGGCGGCATTCTTGAAGGTGCCTGACATCCAAGGCTCCGGCAGTTTCAGCCAGAGGAACGGCGCATGCGGGTGCGACTCGAAATCGAAGCCCTGCAGGTGCTCGCGGGCGAGCCGGACGCGCCGGGAGAGTTCCTCGACACTTGCTTTGCGGATCTCGTGCGCCATTCCGCTTTCGACAAGGCGCGCGCAGGCCTCCGCCAGGATGAAGGGCAGGCCGCCGGTGATCATCCTGTGCGTCACTTTGATGCGCTGGGCAAAATGCGGCGGGCAGGCAACCCAGCCGCCGCGCACGCCGGCGGCGACCGCTTTCGACAGGCCGTTGACGAGGAAGGTGCGATCGGGCGCAATCGAGGCGAGCAGCGGCGTATCGTCGTCGGCCATGCCGCCGTAGAGGTCGTCCTCGATCAGCCAGACACTGTGTTTCCTGGCAATTGCGGCGATGGCCGCGCGCCGCTCATAGGGCATGATCGCCAGCGTCGGATTGTGGACGGTCGGCATCAGGAAGGCGATCTTCGGATGCTGCTGCTGGCAGAGCCGCTCGAAATCCTCGGGGATCACGCCGAGTTTATCGGAATCGACCGTCAGCGTGCGGCGGCCGAGAAGGCGGGCGCTACGGCTGACCTGGGTATAGGTGAGATCCTCGAAGACGATCTTGTCGCCCGGCGCCGAGACGGCGGCGATGACCGATATTGCCGCCGCATGCGCGCCGAGAGTCGGCACGATGTTTTCAGCGTCCGGCGTCCAGCCGCTGCGGGCAAGCCACAGGCGGCCAGCCTCAAACCAGTTGCGCGGGAAACTCCGGGAATAGGACGAGATTTCGGATAGATGTTGCACGCCGATCTCGGCAAGGATGCCCGCTATGACCTTGCCCTGGCCGAGATCCGGCGCAGCTGTCGTGTCGAAGCGGATCTTGTTGGCGGGCGCATCCTGGATGCGGGTGCCGCCGAGCGAGACGGTCAGCGGATCGATTTGCTCTCCGGGCGGCGTCTCGGAGCGATTCAGCACATAGGTGCCGCGCCCCACTTCGCCGGCGACCAGGCCGCGCTCATGTACCAGCGCATAGGCACGGCCGATCGTGCCGATCGTCACGCCGATGTCGTAGGCGAGATTGCGCTGCGGCGGCAGCTTGCTGCCGGCGGGCAGGGCGCCGCTTGATATGGCGGATTCGATGCTGTCGGCAAGCCGGAGATAGACCGGACCGGAACCGCGGGAAATATCAGGAAGCCAATTTGTCATGGTGACAATTGTATATATTGGCACATTGTACCCGTCAAGAGTAAGAGACAATCCAACGGACGAACCGAGAGGATTCATGGAATGTCTGCCTTGCCTAAAATCAAAATGCCAATTGTACCGATTGTCTCTTATGAGGACAGGAGGCAGGTCGTCCTCCCCGACGCGCCTGCCGAGGCGACGACGCGCCTGGACCGGATCTGGGCCGCAGTTCTTCTCTGGCATCAGAAGCGGGAAGGCCGGCGCGCGCTGAGAGGGCTGACGGCGACCGAACTCAAGGATATCGGGGTGTCGCAGTCAGATGCGGCGCGCGAAGTCGGCAAGTCGTTCTTTTGGGACTGAAACGTGCTTTCGGAACTGACCGGGTCGGTCAGTTGCAGGCCTTGTTGCCACCTGACCAGCGGTTGACGTCGGTGGTGATGCGGCCGGCGACCGGTTCCGACATCATCGGACCGAAGGCCTGTAGGCGCGACGGGCTTCCTTCGGCCTGAACGACGAGCAGCGGCCGGCTTTCCGGGCTGCCCTTGTGGACAAGCAGGATGCGCGGCCGGCCGGAGAAGGAATTGAGCTCCGGCGCGAGCTTATAGGCTGCAAAGGCCGGATCGCCCGATTTGAACCAGCAGGCGTTGGCAGCGAGCGCCACGCGTTCCATGGTCGGCAGCGCGGCGCGGTTCGGGCCTGTCGGCGCCGGCGTCTGGCAGGCTGCGACCATGGCTGCGACAGCGGTAAACAGGGCGGCGTTGGCGAAGCGAGGGCGCATCAATCGTGCTCCAGATCCGGACGGAAGGATTTTTGGGTGCCGTTGCCCAAGACCGCAGTGTGTTTTTGGGCAAGGCACTGGCTCAGGCGGCGATGACGTCGAGCGCCGAGGCGAAGAGGCCGCGGCCGTCCGAACCGCCATGGGCGGCCTCGATCAGGTTCTCGGGATGCGGCATCATGCCGAGCACGTTGCCCTTTTCGTTCATGACGGCGGCAATATCATTGATCGATCCGTTCGGATTGGTGCCTTCGGCATAACGGAACACCACCTGGCCATTGCCTTCGATCGCGGCCAGCGTCGCATCGTCGGCGAAATAGTTGCCGTCATGATGGGCAACCGGGCAGCGGATGACCTGGCCCTGCGCGTAGGCGCGGGTGAAATCCGTCTCAGCATTGACGACTTCGAGCTTGATCTCACGGCAGACGAATTTCAGCGAGGCATTGCGCATCAGCGCGCCGGGCAGCAGGCCGGCCTCGACGAGGATCTGGAAGCCGTTGCAGACGCCGAGCACCTTCACGCCCTTTGCAGCCTTATCGATGATCGCCTGCATGACCGGCATGCGGGCGGCGATCGCGCCGCAACGCAGGTAATCGCCATAAGAGAAGCCGCCGGGGATGACGATCAGATCGACATCGGGGATCTCGGTTTCCGTCTGCCAGATCGTCACCGGCGGTTTGCCGGAGATCTTGGTCAGGGCGGCGATCATGTCGCGGTCACGGTTGAGGCCCGGAAGTTGAACGACGGCTGATTTCATGGGGTCCCTGCATCTAGCGAAAGATATTGAATTGGAACGCTTTCGGCGAGCCATACTCCATTGTCGGAGACAAAGAAAGAATGACCCTCTGAAAACATGCGGGCAGCATCCACACGCAGGATGATATGTTCACCCTTGCGGCGCGCTGCGACAATTTTCGCCGTTTCGACATCCGCCGACAGATGAACGTGGTGCCGCTGCATCTTCTTCAAGCCTTCGCGCTCGATCGAGTGCCAGTTCGTCAGAGACGTGCCGTGAAAAAGAGCGGCGGGCGGTTCAACCTGGTTCAATGCGAGATCGACATCGACGCTATGACCTTGGTTTGCGCGAATTCTGCCATCGGCGAGCGTGAAGCGCTTCTTTGGATTGTTGTCGACAATCTCGATAATATCGGCGCGGGAAACGTCGTATTTCGACGCCAACACCTTTTCGAGCTCATCGAACGACACCCAACCCTCGCTATCAAGCGTCAAACCCGCGGCATCAGGCGCATGACGCAAAACATAGCTCATATATTTCGAGACTTCCGTCTCCAGCTTTGCTTTCATCATGACGCCAAATCCTCAAAGTCCGCCGGACGACGGGTCTGTGATCATCAGTCGATCGCGATTGCGTAGTTCTCGATCACCGTGTTGGCGAGCAGTTTTTCGCACATGGCCTTGAGGTCGGCCTCGGCCTTGCCCTTGTCGGCGCCATCAAGCTCGAGGTCGAAGACCTTGCCCTGTCTTACATGGCCGACGCCCGAGAAGCCGAGGGCGCCAAGCGCACCCTCGATAGCCTTGCCCTGCGGATCGAGAACGCCGTTTTTCAGCGTGACGGTGACACGAGCCTTGATCACTTTGTCTTTCCTGTCTTACTTGACGAGAACCGGGCCGGTGCCGCGCACGGGCTCGTTTTCATTGATGATGCCGAGACGGCGCGCAACTTCGGAATAGGCTTCGAGCAGCCCGCCGAGGTCGCGGCGGAAGCGGTCCTTGTCCATCTTCTCGTGGGTTTCGATATCCCACAGCCGGCAGCTGTCCGGCGAGATTTCGTCAGCGAGGATGATGCGCATCATATCGCCTTCGAAGAGGCGGCCGCATTCGATCTTGAAATCGACGAGCTGGATGCCGACGCCGAGGAAGAGGCCGGTCATGAAGTCGTTGACGCGGATGGCAAGCGCCATGATGTCATCGAGTTCTGCGGGGTTTGCCCAGCCGAAGGCGGTGATGTGCTCTTCGGAGACCATCGGATCGTCGAGCGCGTCGGACTTGTAATAGAATTCGATAATCGAGCGCGGCAGCACAACGCCTTCGTCGATGCCGAGGCGCTTGGCGAGAGAACCGGCCGCGACATTGCGCACGACGATCTCCAGCGGGATCATCTCTACTTCCTTGATCAACTGCTCGCGCATGTTGAGCCGGCGGATAAAATGAGTAGGGATGCCAATCTTGTTCAGATGGCTGAAGATATATTCGCAGATGCGGTTGTTGAGGACGCCCTTGCCATCGATGACTTCGTGTTTCTTCTTGTTGAAGGCAGTGGCATCGTCCTTGAAGAACTGGATCAAAGTGCCCGGTTCCGGGCCTTCATACAGAATCTTTGCCTTGCCCTCGTAGATACGGCGGCGACGGTTCATCGTGGTCATTCTCTATTGTTGGCGCTCTTGGGATAGCGCGAGTGGATCGATCTCGTGGCGTCCCCTTAAAGGAAAAGAGAGGGTTTCACAATCCGCCTGTCGCTCCTTCCCTGGTTTCAAGATTCTGTGGCCCCGGTTTCCGGATTTCGCGGCCTTGGTTTCCAATTTTACGGAATACCGCCAAGAGAATCGAATGAATTCGCAAGAGGAGTTTAGCGCCTTTTCCTCTACGGTGGAATGAAGGCGAAATGGCGGGCCGCTTATGCAGGTTTTTATTTGGCGGCTCTGCCTGGCAGGACGCGGCGAAGCTGCGTCTGCAGCGCGCGAGCGGCAATTTGCCCGTGGCGCCAGCTCCCGGCGCGGATGAAGGAGGGGATCTGCATGGCCGGCATCGGCCGGGCGAGCGCGTAGCCCTGCAGCGTGTCACAGTCGAGTTCTTCGAGAATCCGGATATGATCCGCCGTTTCGACACCCTCGGCGATGACGAGGATGTTCAGCGAGCGGCCGATATCGATGATCGAGCCGACGAGTTTGCGCTGCTCGGCCGATTGCGGCAGCATGCGGATCAGCTCGCGGTCGATCTTCAGCGTCTTCGGGCTCAATCGCAGCAGGCTGACGATCGAGGCATGGCCGGTGCCGAAATCGTCGATCTGGATGTCGATGCCGAGCTTGCGTAGCTTTTTCAGGTTGGCGGCCACCGCCTCGTCGCAATCGTCGAGCGAGATCGATTCCAGCAGTTCGAAGGAGAACGTGCCGGGCTCGATCTTCAAGGCGCGGAGCTTCTTGCCGAGATCGGGATCGGCGAGCCGGCGGGCGGAGACGTTGACCGATATCTTCGGGATCGGTAGCCCGTCCTTCAGCCACACCTTCCGATCGGCGATGGCGCGCTCCAGGATCAGGGCGTCGATGGTCGAGACGACGTCGAGATCCTCTGCGATGTCGAGGAAGCGGTCGGGCGTCAGCAGCCCGTGCACCGGGTGCTGCCAGCGGGCAAGTGTTTCGACGCCGGTGACATCCAGCGTGCGGGCATCGAACTGCAGCTGGTAGAAGGGCACGAATTCATTGCGTTCGAGGCCGATCAGGATCTCGTCGGCAAGGTGCTTGGCGGAGATGATGTCGCGGCGGGCAGAGGCCGAGAAGAATTCGAAGCGGTTGCGGCCGAGGCCCTTGGCACGATAGAGGGCGATATCGGCGTCGAGCAGTATCTGCTTGGCGTCGAGCTTCGGTCCGCTGTCGATGGCGATGCCGACGCTGGCGCCGAAACGGCAGTCGTGCCCCTCATATCTGACGGGTTTGCGCAATTCGCGGATAACACGTTCGGCAAGGCCGGCGATCTTCTTCGACGCGGGATCGACGGCGCAGAGGATGACGAATTCATCGCCACCAATGCGAGCGACAAAATCGGCGGCGCGGACGGAATTCCTCAGCACGCTTGCGGCATGCTGCAGCATGGCGTCGCCGGCCCGGTGGCCGAGCGTGTCGTTGATCTGCTTGAAGCGGTCGAGATCGATATGCAGGATCGCCAGTGCCAGGCCCTTGGCCCGGCATTCGGCCGAACGCTCGCCCAGCATTTTGTCGAGATAGCGGCGGTTCGGCAGGCCGGTGAGATAGTCGTGCAGCGCCAGGTGCTCGATGCTCTCCTTGGCGGCTTCGAGCTCGCGGTTGCGCGCCTCGGCCAGATCCTTGGCGCGCTGCAGCTCGTCGCGGAGCGCGACTTCCTCGGTGACGTCCCAGTTGGCGCCAATCAGCTTGCGCTGGCCGTTGCCATCGATGAAGAAGGCCGAGCGGGCGCGGATGACACGTTCGACGCCGTCGCCGCGGATGATGCGGTATTCCTGCTGGAAATCGCGGCCGCTTTCGACGCTCCGGTCGGACAAGCCAAGCACGCGCTCGCGGTCGTCGGGATGCAGGCTTTTCGCCCAGGCGTCGCTGGCGATCTGGCGCGAGGCGCCCTGCAGGCCGTAAATGGCGATGAGGCGCTCGTCCCATTCGACGGTATCATGCTCGATATCAGCCTCGAAGACGCCGATGCGGGAAACCTCCAGCGCCAGATCGAGCCGGCGCGACAAACGCGACAGCGTCTCCTCCGCCTGCTTGCGGGCGGTGATATCCGTATCCGTGCCGATGATGCGCGTGGGCACGCCGTTCTCGTCCCATTCGACGCAGGCGCCGCGACACTCGATCCAGACCCAGTGGCCGTCCTTGTGACGCTCGCGATATTCGAAGATCTGGTAATCGGGATCGCCGGCGTTCTGCCGGTCGATCGCACGGACGACGAAATCGCGATCGTCGGGATGGACGAGCTGCAGCCAAGCCTCGTAATCGCCGTCGGCTTCCTCGTCGGGCGCCATGCCGCGGATGGTTTTCCACGTCGGCGAGTAATATTTCCGGTCGAGACGGTAATTGTGATCCCATACGCCAAGGCCCGAGCCGACGAGCGCATAATTCCAGCGGCTCTCCCGCTCGGCCAGGTCGGAATCGTCGGCTGCCCCATTGCCGATGCCTGCCTCAGCCGCTGCGGCATCGCCGTGCGGATCACCGGCCTCTGTATGGGCTTTCTTCACGGGCATTCTCGCTTATTTCACTTCGGCGCAGTCTGCTGTCATTCCATTAAGAAAGACTTAGAAAGCAGTTGCTCAACAAGAGAGACGATGCCTTTTCCTCGATCAGGTAGAGAGTCGGCCGAGGAACTGGGCAAAGACCATGGTGCCTTCGGGCCATGGGCCATGACCGGAATCGGCATTGATATGACCGGCCTCGCCGGCATCGACGAGGAAGGAGCCCCAGCTGCTGGCGACATCGTCGGCATGCTCGTAGCTGCCGAACGGGTCGTTGCGGCTGGCCACGGTGATCGACGGGAAGGGCAGCGGATCGCGCGGATAGGGACCGAAGGTCATCAGGTGCTTCGGGCGGATATCGCGATTGGCGACATCGGGCGGGGCGACGAGGAAGGCACCGGCCACCCGGTTGCGGAAATGCGGGATGGCGTGGATCACCGAGGGCACGCCCAGTGAGTGGGCGACGAGAACGACCGGACGGGTCGAGGCGTTCACCTCCTCGGCGATGCGGGCGATCCAGTCCTCGCGCACCGGCTTTGTCCATTCGGCCTGTTCGACGCGCCGCGCCGTGCTGAGCTTTGCCTCCCAGCGGCTCTGCCAGTGGCCCGGGCCGGAATTGGTGTAACCGGGGATGATGAGGATATCTGCGTCTGAGGCTTTCATGATGCCGCCGATGTGAGAAAGTTGGTCCAAGATGTCAAGAGGGGGATGTGAAGGGAGGGAGCGACACGGGCCGCGAAAGTTGCTATATTCCTCCAGTGCCGGTTGCGGATTTCGTGTCGGCTTGTCCGCCGATGCTGTCCGCCGCCGATCAGGTCTCGGCTGAGGAGGAGAAAGCCATGGCGGCATTTCACGTCATGACGGGTGCAAGCGAAAGCTTCGCGCGGCCCGTCGTCAATCGCATCGGTATCGCTGACGTCTTCGACGCGCTGAAGCGCGGATATGAAGATTTCATGGAGAAACCGTCCCATTATGTGTTCCTGTGCCTGATGTACCCGATCGCGGGCGTCTTCCTGACGCTGTGGACCTCGGGCGCCAATCTTTTGCCGATGGTCTTCCCGCTGATGGCGGGTTTCGTGCTGATCGGCCCGATCGCGGCGATTGGCCTCTATGAGATCAGCCGCCGGCGCGAGGCCGGCCTCGACGCGTCCTGGACGCTTGCGCTGGACGTACGCCATTCGCCGGCGCTGCCGTCGATCGTCGCGGTCGGGCTGATGCTCTGCGGCCTCTTCGTCGTCTGGCTGGTGACGGCGCAGACGCTCTATAGCAATCTGTTGGGCGAGGTCTTTCCGCGCAGCATGGCGGACTTTTTCCGCCAGGTCTTCGGCACGTCAGAGGGCATGCAGTTGATCATCTGGGGCAATCTCATCGGCTTCGTCTTTGCGCTCGTCGTGCTGGCCATGACCGTCATTACCTTTCCGCTGCTGCTCGACCGCGATGTCGGGGCAGTCGCCGCCGTCACGGCGTCGATCCGCGCGACGGTTCTCAATCCGGTGCCGGTGCTGCTCTGGGGCCTGATCGTCGCCGCGCTGCTCGTTATCGGCACGATTCCGGTCTTTGCCGGGCTTGCGCTGGTTATCCCGATCCTCGGCCATGCGACCTGGCATCTCTATCGCAAGCTGATTGCGCGGGAAGTCACAGCATAACCACAGCCTTGCCTGCGGGGAATCCCGGCCCCCAGGGGGAATCTCGGATCCCTGGGGGAACCTCGATCCTGCCTCGGAGTTTGTTTAGCCGAGAGCATGATGTCGTCGACATTATGCTCTGGAGACTTCGAGGGAGGATCTTTGAGGTGATGATGAAGCATCTGTTTGCCCGCTTCGCAACAAAGGTATCGGAATGGGCGGGCAAACCCGTCATCTTCATCCTGGCGCTGATCGTCGTCGTCATCTGGGCGGCACTCGGCCCCGTCTTCGTCTATTCGGAAACCTGGCAACTGATCATCAATACCGGCACGACGATCATCACCTTTCTGATGGTTTTCGTGTTGCAGAACGCCCAGACACGCGACACGCGGGCGATCCAGGCCAAGCTCAACGAAATCATCCTGACCAGCCATGCCGAAAACCGTTTCATCGGCATCGAGAATCTCGACGAGGAAGAGCTGAAACGTCTCGACGAGTTGGTCGCCAAGGCCGCAAAGGGCAGGGGCGAGACGGAGGCTTGCAGGACATCGGAATCAACCGAAGCAGCAAATGCGACACCGTCGAAAAAGGCGGAGGCGCGCAAACGCTCTGTGGTTGCCAAAGCACCGAAGCAAAAACAGCGGCCGCTTGAGAAAAGCTAGACTATGAAATACAATCGACACTATATTCAGTTCATTAAATCCAACTCCGCAGGGAAAAATGAACGACTCCTTTCTTCGAGAGCCGCAGGTTGAGCTGTTCTTTCAGGCTTATTTCATAGGATTGGCGTTAGGTCATTTGGCATTTTTCTTCGACGATATCGGCTTTATGGTGTTTATTCCGAAGTTTAATGTTTCGCTACCGATCGTTTTTGTTTTGTTTGTTTTTTATCGTGTGAAATACATTGAAATAAATTCACGGCCATTTCTTTGGTCGTCTATCATTTTTACAGTAATTTTGTTGCTGATCGTGGCGGCTTTCTTGTTGCTGTCGGGTGGAAGTATTCAGAGGCTGACCTTGTTAGCTTTTTTCCTTATTATTTCTATGCCTTCTATCCTTGTCGCGTGTATCTACTTCCCAGTTATGATCAGGCTGCGACTAAGGAAAAAAGCCGTCTGATAAATTCTCGACGGAGGGATATGCCGGCAGAAAAACGGCGCCCGCAAGGGCGCCGCTATATCGTCGATTGAAGGTCGCTCAGGCGTTGCCGAACACGCGCCGGAAGATCGTATCGACATGCTTGGTATGATAGCCGAGGTCGAATTTTTCGCGGATGTCCTCTTCCGACAGTGCGGCGCGGACCTCTGCGTCGGCGAGCAGTTCTTCCAGGAAGTCCTTGCCCTGTTCCCAGACTTTCATGGCGTTGCGCTGGACGAGGCGGTAGGCATCCTCGCGGGAGGTGCCGGCCTGGGTCAGTGCCAGCAGGACACGCTGCGAATGGACGAGGCCGCGGAACTTGTTGAGGTTCTTCTCCATATTCTCGGGGTAGACCAGCAGCTTTTCGATGACGCCGGCAAGCCGTGACAGGGCGAAATCGAGCGTCACCGTGGCATCGGGCCCGATCATGCGCTCGACCGAGGAGTGGGAGATATCGCGCTCGTGCCAGAGGGCGACGTTTTCCATTGCCGGCATGGCGTAGGAGCGAACCATGCGGGCAAGGCCGGTCAGGTTTTCGGTCAGAACCGGGTTGCGCTTGTGCGGCATGGCCGAAGAGCCCTTCTGGCCGGGCGAGAAATATTCCTCGGCTTCCAGCACCTCGGTGCGCTGCAGGTGGCGGATCTCGGTTGCCAGCCGCTCGATCGACGAGGCGACCACGCCAAGCGTGGCGAAATACATGGCGTGGCGGTCACGCGGGATGACCTGCGTCGAGACCGGCTCGGCCTTCAGGCCAAGCGCCTCGGCGACATGTTCCTCGACGCGCGGATCGATATTGGCGAAGGTGCCGACGGCGCCCGATATGGCGCAGGTCGCGACTTCCTCGCGGGCGGCGACGAGGCGCTGGCGGCAACGCTCGAATTCGGCATAGGCAAGCGCCAGCTTGACGCCGAAGGTGGTGGGCTCGGCGTGGATGCCGTGCGAACGGCCAATGGTGACGGTGTCCTTGTGTTCGAAGGCGCGGCTTTTCAGCGCTTCAAGCAGCCGCTCGATATCGGCAAGCAGGATGTCGGTGGCGCGTACCAGCTGGACGTTGAAGCAGGTGTCGAGCACGTCGGACGAGGTCATGCCCTGGTGGACGAAGCGCGCATCCGGGCCGACGATCTCGGCGAGATGGGTGAGGAAGGCGATGACGTCGTGTTTGGTGACGGCCTCGATCTCATCGATGCGGTCGACGTCGAAGGTGGCGGCGCCGCCTTTTTCCCAGATCGTCTTTGCCGCCGATTTCGGGATGACGCCGAGTTCGGCCAGCGCGTCGCAAGCATGCGCCTCGATCTCGAACCAGATGCGGAACTTGGTTTCGGGAGACCAGATGGCGACCATTTCGGGCCGGGAATAACGCGGGATCATGGGCGGCTGCCTTCACTTCAAGAGGTTGAGCGTCTAAGACGCAATTCCGGACGCAAATCCGCTGGGCACTTTTGCTGGAATTGCTTTAGCGCCCCTGTAGCAAAGACGGGCGGCAATCTCAACGCATGCGTTTGGCAAGATGATAGCTGCTTGCGACAAGACAGACGAGGCCGAGCGGCAGGAAGAGGCGCAGGCCGATCACCAGGAACTGATAGACGGCGCTGATACTGGTGAAGACGAACTGGAAGGCCCAGACGATACTGCCGAAGGGCGCATGCCAGCGCGAATAGAAGATCCGGTATTCCATGGCGAAGAGGAAAGCGGTCATCAGGATCGTGGCCGCTGTCAGCATTACGAAAAAAGCGGCAAAACGCGCTTCCGGCTGCCTGCCATAAGCAAAGAAGCGGGCAACCGGCAGGGCGAACGGCCAGGCCAACAGGCCGCCGGCGAAATAGAGCGCGGCCACCTCGGCAAGGCGGCTCGTCTGCAGGCCGTTGCGCAGGTAAAGGCCAAGCATGGCGGCGGCAAGCATCTGCATGCCCCAAAGCAACGCGCCGGCGATCAGATCGGGGTAGGGCGGCCATGCAGCCCTAAGGCGATCCATGCTCAGGGATGAACCGGAACGGCGATCCAGCGTCCGTTCCTTGTCGCATCGAAGGCCAGGACGAGGGCGATGTGAACCTGGTTTCCGCCTTCCGGCTGATAGACTACCGCGCCGCCGATCCGGTATTCGACGGAGCACGTGCGCTCGGCCGGAACCGCGGTGGCCTGGCGCGCCGCCTGCCGGTTCGGAGCGCCTTCCTTCTCGATCATCTGCAGGCTGAAGCCGATAACTCGCTTGTCGACAGCAGCGCAATCCTTCGGCGTCGGCACCGGCATCTCGCCGAGTGAGAGCGTATAGGGCGCCTTCGGCGGACCGTCGGTCGCAAGCGTCGTGTAGCGGATCGTCTTCGAAGGCGAGCCGAGTTCGGTCGGCGGATTGAAGGCGGCGATCAGGCCGGGATTGGTCAGAAGATCGTATTTGTCCATCTGGCTGCGCGCCGCCGTCAGGTTCTGCCGCCGTGCCTTGGAAAGATTGGCGTCCTTATCGGCCAGTTCGGTGCGGAAGGGTGTGCCCTCGAGATATTGGCCGCTGTCGGTATCGACGAAATAAGTGTTGGAGTAGGGGACGCTCTGCCTGATGCCGAATTCCTGGAATCCGAAAACCTTGCCGTCAGCGGAAAAACCGATCGGCTGGATATTGGCGATGTCGCCGGCAAGTGACAGGCCGGGCAGCCCGGCAAATGCGACGGCAAGCATGCCACCGATGATCAGACGTTTTTTCATGCTCGTGCCCCTTCGGCTGCCTGACGCAGATCGGCGACAGTCCGGCGATAATCCTCGACCGTATCGCCCTTGAAAATTGCCGAGCCGGCGACGAGGACGTTGCCGCCCGCCCGCGCGATATCAGGCGCCGTTTCCACCGTGACGCCGCCATCGACCTCGAGTTCGATCGGCCGATCACCGATCAGTGATTTCGCCGCCGCGATCTTCTTCGCCATCGCCGGAATGAATTTCTGTCCGCCGAAACCGGGATTGACCGACATGATCAGGATGAGGTCGACATCGTCGAGCACGTTTTCGATGGCGCTGAGCGGCGTCGCCGGATTGATCGTCACCCCGACCTTCTTGCCGAGGTTACGGACGGTCTGCAGCGAGCGGTGCAGATGCGGTCCGGCTTCGGCATGGACGGTGATGCGGTCGCAGCCGGCCTTGGCGAAGGCTTCGAGATAATCGTCGACCGGCGAGATCATCAGGTGGCAGTCGAAGGTGGCTGATGTATAGGAGCGCAACGACTTGATGACATCGGGACCGAAGGAGATGTTCGGCACGAAATGCCCGTCCATCACGTCGAGATGGATCCAGTCGGCGCCGGCGGCCGTCACGTCGCGCACCTCCTCGCCGAGCCTGGCGAAATCCGCCGCGAGGATCGAGGGGGCAATGCGAATGGGCAGCGTCATCAAATCTTACTCCGTATGGGCCGCCAGAGTGCGGGGCCTGAATTCAAAGCAGGCGCGCCGTTCATTGCGTCGGCGCGGCGGGTGGAAAAAAGCCGTTGCCCCGCCATTCGAGCAGGCGGTAGGGATTTTGCGAAAGTTCATGCGCGCCAGTAAAGGCGACGGCGCCGACCGGCGTCTGGAACGTCGTGCCGAGAAGCGTCTCCTGGAGGGGCTTGCCCGCCGCAGCGGCGGCTTGCCCGGCCTGGCCGGCAATGAGGGCCGCGGCCAGCGACGGCAGGACATAACCTTCCGGCTCGATGCCCTTGGCGTGCAGCGCGTCGGCAGCAGCCGTGCCTTCCGGCAGGATGGCGTATTCGGGCAGGGCGACGGCGCGCACGCCTGAATTCAGAGGCAGCGGCTGGTCGGCAGCGCGCATGGCATCGCCGCCGAGGATGGAGAGCTGGATGTTCTCGGCCTTGGTGTCGCGGGCGATGACGGCGACGTCGTTGCGGTCGCCGCCGATGAAGACCCTGGTGGCGCCAGCCCGTTTCAGGCGGCGGACAAGGGCAATCTGCTGCTCCTGTCCCGGCCGGTAGGTATCGGTAAAGACCGGCTTCAGGCCGTTCCGCTCCAGCGCATTGCGCACCGCTTCCGTCAGTTCGCGGCCATGAATAGTACCGTCCTCGATCAGGGCGATCGGGTCGGCGGCCCAGTCCTTCAGGATCACCTCGATGATCTTTGCCGCCTCGGCACCGTCGGCGGGTGCTGCCCGGAAGAGCGGCCAGCCGTTCTTCAACGCATCCTCCATGAGGATGCGGGAGCGCACGGAGACGGTGATTGCGGGAATATTGGCATCCTTCAGCTTCGGCAGCGCGCCTTCGAGCGTTTCGCTGCAGAGAAAGCCGATCGCGACCTGGACCTTGGCGTTGACAAGCGCATCGGCAACGGCAGCACCGCTATTGTCTTCGCAGGTTTCGTTGATGGCGACCAGAGTATTTCCTGACTGCTGGATCTCGAAGCCGGCGCCCGCGGCAATCTGGGCGCCGAGGAGGGCGAGCGGTCCGTTCTGAGGGGCGACGACGCCGATCGTCACGCCGGCCGCATGGCTTTCAGCCGCCGCTCCCAGCAGCGCCAGAAAAGCTGCTATGCCACGCAGGTTGATCATGAAAGGCGGAGATCCCTAGCCATCGTCCATGCCCTTTTATCCGCAAGGCCGCGATCGTCAAAGAAAAACAAGCGCAACACGGCGCTTTTCACCGGTCCTATTGTAGAAAAGGTAACCGATGCTCGCCATATTGGCGCGATGGCAAGACAATCCAGGCATAAAGCGCGCGCACGGAGAAGCAGGTGTTGAACAGGCAGCATATCGACCCCGGCCTTTATCGCGATGCCATGAGCCGTTATGCCGGCCACGTGCAGCTCGTGACGACGGCGATGGGCGAGCTGCGCCGCGGCGTCACCATCACCGCCGCCTGCTCGGTCTCGGACAATCCGGCCTCGGTGCTGTTCTGCCTCAACAACACCAATCCGAAGAACGAAATCTTCTTCCGCAGCGGCGTCTTCGTGCTCAACACGCTTGGCGCCCATCACCAGGCCGTTGCCGACGCTTTCTCCGGACGCACCGCGCTTACCAATGATGACCGCTTCGCCAGCGCCCGTTTCGACACACTCGTCACCGGCGCGCCGGTTCTCTTCGATGCGCTTGCCGCCTTCGATTGCCGGGTGATCGATATCAAGGAAATGCCGACGCACAATGTCGTCTTCGGTGAGGTCGCGGCCGTCCGCTTCAGCGAAAAACACCCGGCGCTCATCTATATGAACCGGGATTATCACGCGCTGTGATCGGAGTGGCCGGGATTTCGAGGGAATAGAGAATGGACAATGCCGGGATCGAGGAAATGTTTCAGGGGCTAGGCCCCGTCACCGTCAAGCGCATGTTCGGCGGCAAGGGCATTTATCATCTCGGGCGCATCATCGCGCTCGAAGTGCGTGACGAGATGTTGCTGAAGGCCGACGAGACGAGCGCCCCCGAATTTGCCGCCGCCGGCGCCACGCAATTGACTTATGAGGGAAAGAACGGCAAGCCGGTGAAGATGCCCTACTGGTCGATCCCTGATGAGGCCTACGACGATCCCGATCTGATGGCGAAATGGGTGCGGCTTGCCTATGAGGCGTCGCTTCGCGCCGAATAGCTATTCGCCTCGCTCGGCAGTAGGCAAAGCTGCTATCGCCGCCTTGGTGAAGGCCGACAGCGGCTCCGGCAGATTTGTCAGGGGAAACCAGCCGAAATCCGAAAGCTTGTCCGGTTCGGTGAGTCGCGGCTCGCCCTCGACGTCGCGGGCGAGATAGAGGATCGAAATCCAGTGTTGGTGGTCGGCCTCAATGATCTGCTCGCTCATGCAGAGGCGCTCGATGCGACCGATCGTCAAGCCGGTTTCCTCTTCGGCCTCGCGGCGCGCAGCTTCCTCAGCCGGCTCCATATGATCGACCTTGCCGCCGACGATATTCCAATAGCCGGCTTCAGGTGGACGCATGCGTTTGTAAAGAAGGATCCTGGCGTCGCGCAGAATCACCACACCGACGCCGAGACCCGGAAAATCGAGACCGGGCCTGCCCATTGGACGTTCAGACCTTGGCGCTGCCGGCGATCAGCATGAAGGCGGGGATATCGTCGCCGAAGCCGACCGGGGTCGGGCCGTCGTCGTGATCGCGATGACGGCGGCGGTCGCGGCTGTCATCATTTGCCGGATAAGGCCGACTATTACGCGCATTGTTCTGCGGCTTCTGCTCTGCTTTGCGCTCGTTCTTCACGATCTCGGCCTTTACTGGTGCTGCTTCAATCACGTCGACGCCATTATCCTGTATGTCGTTATCAGATTTATGACTCACGGCGGCGCGATTGCCGCGTCCGCGCCCACGATCCCTGTCGCCATGCTCTCTCGGCGCGTGATCCCGGGCTGCACCGTCTCTGGCGCCACGCTCGCGGCTGTTGCGGCGTGGGCGTTCGCTGTCCCGGCTGTCTTCTGCCGGCGGCGGCAGTGACGTCACGTCGCCGCTCAGCCATTCGACCTTTTCGCCGATCAGCTTCTCGATGGCATCGACGAATTTGGTGTCGCGCTTGGTGACGAGAGTGAAGGCGGCACCCGAGCGGCCGGCACGGCCGGTGCGGCCGATGCGGTGGACGTAATCCTCGGAATGGATCGGCACGTCGAAATTGAAGACGTGGCTGACATCGGGGATATCGAGGCCGCGGGCGGCGACGTCGGAAGCGACCAGAAGCTGAAGGTTGCCGTCGCGGAAACTCTGCAGCGTCATCGTGCGGGAACGCTGGTCCATGTCGCCATGCAGGGCGCCGACCGAGAATCCGTGGCGTTCGAGCGAACGGAAGAGATCGGCGACGTCCTTCTTGCGGTTGCAGAAGATGATCGCGTTCTTGAGTTCGGTCTGGGCGCGGACGAGTTCGCGCAGGACGGCGCGCTTTTCGTAATCCTTGCCGTGCGAAGCGACGAAACGCTGCGTCACGGTCGCGGCAGCGGAAGCCGGCTTTGCGACCTCGATGCGCTCGGGATTCTGCAGGAAACGGTCCGCGAGCTTCTGGATCTCCGACGGCATGGTTGCCGAGAAGAACAGCGTCTGGCGGGTGAACGGGATCATCTTGGCGATGCGTTCGATATCGGGGATGAAACCCATGTCGAGCATGCGGTCGGCCTCGTCGATGACAAGGATCTCGACGCCGCTCATCAGCAGCTTGCCGCGCTCGAAATGGTCGAGAAGGCGGCCGGGGGTGCAGATCAGCACGTCGGCGCCGCGTTCGAGTTTGCGGTCCTGGTCCTCGAAGGAAACGCCGCCGATCAGAAGGGCGACGTTGAGGCGGTGGTTCTTGCCATATTTCTCGAAATTCTCGGCGACCTGAGCGGCGAGTTCGCGCGTCGGTTCGAGAATCAGCGTGCGGGGCATGCGCGCACGCGCACGGCCCTTCTCCAGAAGCGACAGCATCGGCAGCACGAAGGATGCCGTCTTGCCAGTGCCGGTCTGCGCGATGCCGCAAATATCGCGGCGCTCGAGCGCAAACGGGATGGCGCCCGCCTGAATGGGCGTGGGGATCGTGTAGCCCGCATCCGTAACAGCGGATAGCACTTTTTGGCTCAAGCCAAGGTCAGCAAATGTCGTCAAAGGGAAAACTGTTTCCATTCCGTTCGGCCGAACTCTGAACGAGTCGGCGGGATTGCATGCCGCAATGCAGCGCGACATAGCCCCGAATGGCCGGCAAGTCAAGAAATAGAGACGCCGCACCCATTGCAGAGTGAAGCGTTGGTTACCGGGCAGGAGTTACTTGATATAGGTGGCGAGTTTAAGGCCGGCATTCATGAAATATACTGGATCGACGGCATGGCCGTCTTGTCGCACTTCATAGTGCAGGTGCGTGCCCGTCGAGCGGCCGGTGCTGCCGGCAAGGCCGATGACGTCGTTGCGATCGACCGTGTCGCCGACCTTGACCAGAACCTCCGACATATGCCCGTAGCGCGTCGAGATGCCGTTGCCGTGATCGACCTCGACCATGTTGCCGTAGCCGCCGGTCCAGCCGGCCGAAATCACCTTGCCGGGCGCTGCCGGGCGGATCCTTTCGCCCGGCGAAAAGCGGAAGTCGATGCCGGAATGGAGCGCGAGGCGGCCGAGGAACGGATCACGGCGGTTGCCGAAGGGGCTGGTCACTTCCTTGCCGATAGCGGGATTGCGGAAGGGCAGGGATTCGGCGGTGCTGCGCACTGCCTCGAGCCGGGTCAGTGCGCCGTCGAGCGCTGCCAGCGAATTGTTGAAGCCGTCGTTGCTTTCAGGCTCGACATAGGGGCCGCCGACCGCATCGTCGTCCTTCTCGGCAGCGCTCTCGGGCATTGGAATCTTGAAGCGGGTCAGCACGGTCTCGATGGCGTTGGCGGCATTGCCGGCATCGCTCGTCAACTGTTCGACCCGACTGCGCTGATCCTGTTCGACATCTTTCAGCGACAGCGTCACCTTGGAGAAGATGCGGTCGGCACGGTCGCCGACCGTGTCAGTGGCCGGCACATAGGCGAGCGTCGAATTGTCCGGCGTCGCATCGGCGGGCACGCCGCTCGCCAGTTGTTTCTCGATCGCCTCGATGCCGCCACGGTTAAGCGATGCACGCTTGTCCTTGATATCGGGCGCATAGGACTGAACGGGGGAAGTCGGCGCGGGCAGGGCGCCGTCCTTTTCCGTCAAGCCGGAGCTTTCGGCCCGGTCGAGCAGATTGTCGAGTTTGCCATGGCGTGAGGTGAGCGCCATCTGCTGCTCCATCAGCTTGTCGACCTTGTCTTCGACCACCTGCTGGTCGAGAAGCTGGCGGGAGGTGATGCGATCGACCTGCGCGCGGAGGGCGGCGATGCGGTCTTCATAATCGTGCTGCATGCGGGCCTGGCGGGCCATGGTGGCGCCGATCAGATCGTCGCGCAGCACGAGATAGGACGTGGCCAAGAGGTAGCCGATCGAGAAGACGCCGACGAAGCAGAAGGCCAGCGCAGCCATCCACGGCCGGACCGTCATATGGCGGACCTTGTCACCGCTTGCCAGGATGAGGATATGTTCCTGTGCCCGCCTGCCGAATACCCGGTGCTGATGTCCGCTGTTCACGCAGGCTCTCCCGATTGATGCTCTACGCCTCTTTCGGAAATTAGACACCGTTATGGTTAATGAATGCTTTCATTGTCGCCGTCACATCATAAATTTCAGTGACTTCAAGCGTGGCTGATCGATGCGAGCGAGCGGTAGAAGGACGGCGTCAGCCCAGCCTCGGCGCGGGCAAGGTCATTGAAAGGCGGCTTCAGCGGTCCGCGGAAATTCGCCCGCACCAGCTCCTGAAAGGCTTTTGCGGGGTCGCGCTTCTCGCGGGCGCAGAGGAAGCGGAACCATTTGGCACCGACGGCGACATGGCCTTTCTCGTCGTTGTAGATGACGTCGAGGACATCGGCACTTTCGAGATCGCCGGTCTGGCGCATCTTCGCCTGCAGCGACGGCGTAACGTCGAGGCCGCGGGCCTCCAGGATCAGCGGCACGACGGCGAGCCTTGCCGTCAGGTCGTTGCGGGTCGAATGGGCGGCCTGCCAGAGCCCGTCATGGGCGGGCAGATCGCCGTAATCGGCGCCGAGATCGTTGAGCCTGGCACGCACCATGCGGAAATGCTTCGCCTCCTCGAAGGCGACCTGCATCCAGCCGTCGAAAAAGGAATTCGGCACCTGCTCGGTTGCGAATCGCGCGACGATATCGAGCGCCAGATCGACGGCGTTGAGCTCGATATGGGCTATGGCGTGGAGCAGCGCGATCCGGCCTTTGAGCGTATGCAGCGAGCGCTTCTCCACCTGGGTCGGCGGTGTCAGCATCGGTTTCTCGGGACGGCCGGGCCTGTCGGGCAGGGCTGCATCGAGCGGCGAGCGCAGCGACACCCGGCGGGCGAACCAGCGGGTGGCGCTTTCCTGCGCAAGTGCCGTCTTGCGGTCGAGATCGGCCGAGCTGATCGCATCGATGGCGCCACCGCGCAGCGAGGTTATCGTGAGATCCCCGGTCACGCCGCCAGGTTTCTCACGGCCTCGAGCACGGTTTCGGCATGGCCCTGCACCTTCACCTTCTGCCAGATAGTGGCGATCGTGCCGTCCTGGCGGATCAGGAAGGTGGTACGCTCGACACCCATGAAGTTGCGGCCGTACATGCTCTTTTCCTTCCAGACTCCATAGGCCTGCAGCGTCGTCTTTTCCTCGTCCGAGGCAAGCGCCACCGAAAGACGGTGCTTCTTGATGAACTTGTCATGGCAGGCGGCCGAATCGGGCGACATGCCGATGACGGCAGCACCCGCCGCCTCGAACTCGCTTGCCAACGCGGTGAAAGCCAATGATTCGGCGGTGCAGCCCGTCGTATCGTCCTTGGGATAGAAGAACAGCACGAGCGGTCTGCCGTGGAATTCGGCCAGCGAAACGCGGCCGCCGCCGTCGCGGGGAAGGTTGAAATCGGGGGCCGAAACGCCGATGCCGGGAACCGCCATTGGGAAAACCTTTCTTTTGCCGGGTTTGTGGATGACACTTTCTCTCCCCGAATTATATAGTGGACGGAAACCCGTCCAGCATGGCCGGGTTCAATTCTTCACTTAAAGGGAGAGCCCGAGGGCGCATGTCAGCCATCCGCGGCGAAAAGGTCACGTTTCGCAAGAAGGATATCGTTGCGCTGGACCGCTTGCCGTCCGCCCAGGCCGAGGATCCGATCATCGTTCATTGCCCGCCGCCGCGTTCGCCGATGCGCCGCACGGCGAAGCTGAGCTCAGGATTTCTGGGACTGATCCTGCTTATTCTTGCTGCCATCGTTTTCACCGTCGAGAGCGGCATGTTCGACAAGCCGCTGTCGCAGCAGGCGCAGGCGGCGCTGAATGGCGTGGCCGGACCGCGCTACCGCGCCGAGGTCGGCTCCACCGTCATTCGCTTCACCTCGGACTTCCGGCTGGCGCTGGAAGCGCGCAACGTCAATATGATCGACCAGGAGAGCGGCCAGCACCTGTCGACGACGGGTTCGGTGCGCCTGGGGCTCGACCCGCTGCAGCTTTTCCGCGGCCGCATCGCCGTCGCGGACATCGAAGCGGAGGATATCGCGCTCGATACCGCGCTTCTGCCCTCCGGCAATGCCGTCAAGCTCGACGATCTGCGCATCGACGCAATGCCGGCGGCGATGGAGAAGATCTTCTCGCAGTTCGACATATTCGACAGCATCGTGACGCGCGGCTCGACGAATTCGGTGCGCATCTCCGGCATCGACATCAAGCTTGCCGATACCGCCAACGGCCCGCTGTCGCTCGTCATCGACAATCTCGTCTTTGCCCATGCCGGCCCGTCGTCGCTGCAATTGACCGGCGAAGTCGCGCTGAACGGCGCGGTGGCGGAGCTCGATGTGCTGGCCGAGAAGGACGGCGGCCACGTGTCGAAGGTCGTTGCGACGCTGAAGCATGCCGACCTCACGCCCTTCGGGCTGAAACGCAACGATCAGGGCGCAATACGGCAGGGGCTCAGCGCCTTTGCCGACCTCACGGTGTCGGCCACCAGAGGGCGCGATGGCGTGCAGCCGGCGCTTGCGGCGACGCTCGACATCGATCCCGGCCAGATCTATGCGGATGGCGATCCGCAGGAGCTGTCGGGCGGGCAAATCAATCTCGTCTACGATTTCGCCAAGCAGACGATCGAGATCGCCCGATCGAACGCTCGATTCGGCGCGACCAAGCTTCCCATCAACGGCGCGCTGATCGATCTCGACAAGCTCGACCCGCAGGCGGGCAAAGGCTTCGGCATCGACCTGCTCGTCAGCGGCGGCACGGCAGCCCCCGGCGGCTCCGGCGAGCAGCCGCTCTCCTTCGACATCCAGGCGACCGGGCGCTACATGGTCGCCGGCCGTGAATTCCAGTTTCCCAACATAACCGCTTCCAGCCCGCTCGGCGCGCTCTACGGATCCCTGCACGTCAAACTCGGCGACAAATCGCCGGAAATCAGCTTCGCCGGCCAGTCGGCGCAGCTGCAGACGACAGCGATCAAACAGCTTTGGCCGTTCTGGATGGCGCCCAAAGTGCGCACCTGGGTGCACGGCAATCTCTTCGGCGGCACCGTCACCAATGCCACCATATCCGTCTTCATTCCCTTCGGCAGGCTGGACGAGGCAGCCGGCGGCAAGGGCCTGAAGCTCGACGCCAACCAGATCCGCATCGGCTTCGACATTGCGGGGGCGCGGATGAACGTCGCCGGCGACATTCCGCCGATCCGCGACACGTCAGCGCATTTCGACCTGAGCGGCCCGGTTGCGACGATCGCGATCAAGAACGGCACGTCCTATTTCCCGTCCGGCCGGTCCGTCGGTCTCGGCCAGGGGACGTTCATCTTGCCCGCCACCTACGATAAGCCACTGATGGCCGATATCGATCTTGCGGTGTCCGGCCCGGCGGATGCCGTCGGCGAACTTCTGACCTACAGGCCGATCCGGGTGCTGCAGCGCGCCGGCTTTACGCCCGACGATCTCAAGGGCCGGATCGAGGCGAATGTGAAGGCCCATTTCGGCCTGCTCTCCTCGCAAAATCCGCCGCCGGCCGAATGGACGGTTGCGATGAAGCTCACCGACGTCGATCTTGCCAAGCCGTTTTCCGGCCGGATGATCAGCAATCTCGACGGCACGCTGAACGGCAATCCGAAACGGATCACGCTCGACGCCAAGGCCCAGATCGACGGCGTCCCGGCCGATATCGACCTTACCGAACCGGTCGAGGCATCCGATACAGCGGCGCGGCAGCGGGTGATCACCGCGACGCTTTCCGAGGACCAGCGCAACAAGCTGATACCCGGGCTTTCCGGCATCGTCGGCGGCAGTGTGAAGATGGTGCTGACGCGGATCGACGACGACCGGCAGGACGTCCAGCTCGACCTCACCAAGTCGCTGCTCGAACTGCCTTGGATTGGCTGGTCTAAGGGCGGCGGCATTGCCGCCACGGCCGAATTCGAAACATCAGGCCCGGCCGACAATACCCAGATCAAGAACTTCCGCCTGAAGGGCGACGGTTTCGGCGCCAACGGATCGCTTAATATCGGCAAGGGCGGGCTGATCTCGGCCGATTTCGATAGCGTCAAGCTCTCCTCGCTCGACGATTTCGCCCTGTCGGTGAAACGCAGCAAGGGCAATTTCGACGTCTCGGTCTCCGGCGACAGCGCCGATGCGCGGCCGGTCATCCAGCGGTTGAAATCGGGCTCGGGTGACGATGGTGATGGGGATGCCGGCGACACCGGCGTATCGGTGCGCGCCAGGCTGAAAAACGTGATCGGCTTCAACGACGAGAAGCTCGGCAATTTCCAGGCGCAAATATCACTGCGCGGCGACAAGCTGCAGACGCTCAATTTTTCCGCCGTGACCGACAGCGGCGAGGCGGTGGTCAGCCAGATGAAGGACGGCGGCGTCATTAACATCACCAGCGGCGATGCCGGCGCGGTATCGCGTTTCGCCGATCTCTACCAGCACATGCAGGGCGGGCTGCTTAATCTGGCGATCCGGCTGGGGGCGGAGGGCGGCTGGGACGGCTCGCTCGACGTGCGCCGCTTTGCGATCGTCAACGAACAACGCCTGCGGTCGATTGTCTCGACGCCTGTTGGCAGTGAGCAGCGCAGCCTCAACGAGGCGGTCAAGCGCGATATCGATACCTCGTCGCAGCGCTTCCAGCGCGGCTTTGCCCGCGTCGTCTCGCGCAATGGCATGGTCGGCATCGAGAACGGCGTGCTGCGAGGCGACCAGATCGGCGCGACCTTCCAGGGCATCGTGCGCGATCGCAAGGGAAACATGGACATGACCGGCACCTTCATGCCGGCCTACGGCCTCAACCGCCTCTTTGCCGAACTGCCGCTGATCGGCGTCATCCTCGGCAATGGCAGCGACCGCGGCCTGATCGGCATCACCTTCAAGCTGACAGGCAAGTTCGACCAGCCGAACCTGCAGATCAACCCGCTGTCGATCATCGCGCCCGGTGTTTTCCGGCAGATCTTCGAATTTCAGTGAGGCGGGAAGCGGTCACGCCAGGATGATGGAAATCGCCCAGCCGCCATTGCAGGAATTCGCGGAATTTCCGCAGCATGTCAAACTGCTCGACAGGCTTGCTAACGTCGGCGCCTTTCGTCGCGATGATGAAGGGAGCCGCATCCATCCGGAAGCCGGAGACCGAGCTGGATCCAGAAGCCCATGATCTTCAGGATCTCCGCCTGCACCTCGGGGTTCGACGTATTGAGTTCGGGCTGGTGATCGTAAAAACGGTGAAAATAATAGACCTTCGCCTTGTCGTCATAGGTCCAGGTCGTCTTTTGGACGCCCGGGAAGACCATGCCCTGATCGGCATTTAGGCTTAATAATCGGAGGCGTCGTAACCATCATCACGACCGGGCGACGCCTGGAACGGCATGAGCCAGATCACCGTCACGCCGAGGCCGGAGAGATAGTCGAGGCGGCGCATCAGACCCTGAAAATCACCGACGCCGTCACCGTTCGCATCCATGAATGTTTCGACGGACAGGCAGTAGATGACAGCGTTCTTATACCAGAGGTCGTTGATCATGCCGGGGCTCCATTCAATCTGGTCGCAAATCCCGGCGGGCGGAAAAGGTTTCGATAAAGCATTCTCTATGCGTGTCGTGGCGCTTCGCGGTAGAGAAATGCGCGGGCTCCTCCTCCAAAAGGCAATTCCAAGCTATTGGATTGATTCCAACGCGTGGGCCCACGTTTGACCGCCGCAATGATTTTCTCGGGGTCTGCTTTCCACATGAATGGTTTGGTTCTTGATTGTGTTCTTTGACGAAGCTGTTGATGGCCGCCTGAAGGTCGACGACGGAGTGAAAGACGCCGCGTTTCAGGCGCCGGCGTGTCAGTTTTGCAAAGAAGCCCTCGACGGCGCTAAGGCATGAGCAGGATGTCGGGACGAAGTGAATGTCCATCACAGATGCCTTGCCAGCCAGGACCTTCGGTTGCTGCGTGGCTTCCTGTTGAGGACTTAAGTGTGAGTGCAACGACCTGCGGCGGCGGGTTTTCCGTGACGCTGTCTGCTTTGGGAGGCGCGGCTACATGGTGTAGCCGGGCTTTTTGTAGAGGCTTTCAGGTTTCTCCTGGATGTCGGGCCTGTAAACCTGCTCCGCCCAATCCTTGGCCGGCACTTCGTCAAAACCGACGGACACGGATTCGTCTCCGTAGTTCAGGATCTCCATCACGTTCTTGGTGATGGCTTCCGCCAGTTGACGCTTTTGGGCCTCCGACTTGCCCGGCCAGAGTTTGACGATGACGTGCGGCATGATGGGCTCCAATCTTACCAAGGTTGCGTGGTCGGACCTACCGTGAACTCGTTAATGGTCGTATCCTCGGGCGCGTCGATCGCGAACGCGATGACATTGGCGATGCGCTCCGGAGAAATCCCATGCTGAGCGTAAAGCTGCTTCATTGCCTCCGCCGAGCCAGCGTCGGAAATCGAGCCCAGCAGTTCGGTATTGATGGCGGCCGGGTAGATCGTCGTGGCCCGGATATTGGTGCCTTCCATGGCGGATTCGATCCGGAGGACTTCCATGAAGTCACGAACAAACCATTTGGTCCCGCCGTACACGGCGCTGCCGGGATAGGCTTTGAGCCCGGCCACGGACGACGTTGCCAACACCTGGCCGGACTTCTGCTCGATGAAAACGGGCAGGATCGCGGCGACGCCGTTCAGCACGCCCGTGATATTGATATCGACCGTTTCGTGCCAGTCTTCTACCTTGAGGGCCGAAAGCGGCGATGTCGGCATGATGCCGGCATTGAGGAAAATGGCGTCCACCCGGCCGAAGGATTCCTGTGCCAGGGCGACGATGGCCTTGCTGTGCGCCGGATTGGTGACATCCAGTTCCTGGTAGACGGCTTGCCCGCCGGCAGCGCCAATGTCCTCGGCGATGTGCTTCAGCTTGTCGATGCGGCGCGCGCCAAGCACCACCTTGCCACCCTTGCTGGCCAGCAGTCTGGCTGTCGCCTCGCCAATGCCCGACGATGCGCCGGTGATAATGATTACCTTGTCCTTGATCATGTCGTTCTCCTTTTAGGTAGGAGGAAGCCTAGGCAGGCTCCCTTGCCGTCGTCTTTCAGACGAGGCGTTGCTCGAAGAAGCTCTTCAGCTTGTCGAAGGGGATGAGATCGACGCGGTCATAGAGATCAACATGGCCGGCCCCCTTGACCCAGACGAGTTCCTTCGGCTCGGAAGCGCGGTTATAGGCGTCCTGGCTGAATTCCTTTGAGTGGGCCTGGTCGCCCGAGATGAACAGCATCGGCCGCGGGGAGATGGTCTCGATATCATTGAACGGATAGAAGTTCATGAACTTGACGCTGCTGCTCAGCGTCGGCTTCGTCGTCGTTTCGCGGGCCACACCAGAAGGCGTGAACTCGCCACGCGGCGTGCGGTAGAAGTCGTAGAACTCGCGCTGGACAGGATCGGTGTCGGCCGTCAGTTCGAGCGTCGTGCCGCCGATATATTGGATGTCTGCGCCGTCAGGCTCGGCCCAGCGCTGTTCGGCAGCCGTTGCGATGAACTGCTTGCGCTGTTCGACCGTCTGCGACTTGTTGAGCGCATCGCGGAAGGCTGCACCCATGTCGTACATGCTGACCGTCGCCACCGCCTTGATGCGCGGATCGATTTTGGCGGCGCTGACGACGAAGCTGCCGCTACCGCAGACTCCGATCGCGCCGATGTTCCGTCGATCCACGAAGGAATGCGAGCCAAGGAAGTCGACACCGGCGCTGAAGGCTTCGGCATAGGCTTCAGGTGAAACGAGATTGCGGAGTTGTCCTTCGCTCTCGCCCCAGAAGGGCAGATCGATCGACATTGCGACGAAACCCTGTTCGGCCATCTTGGTGGCGTAGAGGTTGGCGCTCTGCTCCTTCACAGCTCCCATCGGGTGGCCGACGATGATTGCCGGATTTTTCACCGCCGGGTCGATGCCCTTGGGGAGAAATAGGTTACCCGCAACGTTCGTCTGATACTGGGACTTGAAGGTGACCTTCTGCAGGGTCACGCGATCGCTGCTATAAAAGTTGGATGCGCCGTTGGACATGTCTTGGGCCTTTGCGACAGGAGTGTTGAAGATGGACATTGTGCCGAGAGCTGCCACGCCGGCGCCCGTCATCTTGAGCAGGTGGCGGCGGTCGATGCCGGCATTCGAGGTTTCTGCGTCTTCTTGGTTTGTTGGGTTGGTCATCTGCATGTCTCCTTGGGTGGTGATGCGATGGAAAATGATCCGATGGCACGCCGATGATGTTCAGCGGGGTGTTGAATGCCATGCTGCCCCGGCGAGAAGGGATGAGCCGCCCAGCAGCACTGCCGCAAACAGGAACGTGGTCCACCAGCCAAAACTATCGAACAGGACGCCGCCGATCGAAGCCCCCAGGGTGATCGCGAGCTGGATCGTCGCAACCTGCAACCCACCGCCTGCCTCCGTGTCGTCAGGCATGGTTCGGCTCAACCACGTGCCCCAGCCAACTGGAGCAGCCGTGCCGAACGTACCCCAGCCGATGAGAAGGATGGCGGTGAAGGCGGCGGACGAACCGAGTGCGATCAGCCCCAGTGCAAGCACGGCCATGATCAGCGGGATAGCGACTAGTACCACGCCACAGAGATTATGACGGTTTGTCTTATCGTAGAATTGGTAGGGCTTCTGGTGGGATGAGAAGTTGGATGCTGCGTGCGGCGCCTGGCACGCGAGATATAAAACCCGCCTTCTCGAGGGTCAGCACCATCTGGTGAACAGACGGAGCCGTAACGCCGAAGTGGCGAC
>NZ_LWBS01000131.1 GCF_001652265.1 Rhizobium leguminosarum | reverse complement strand
GCTCAGCCCTCGCTACCCACATTCATCGGATCCGCGCGATGGCGCAGTGGAATGCCGTGGCCGGCGCAACAGTCTGAGGTCAGACAAAAGCCTTGCCCGGGCGTTGGTGAAACAACGTGACATCGCCGTTTTGCCATATGAGATCACGAATGTTTCCAGCCGCGCTCGACGCGGCGCAGAGAAAAGACTTGTCTCTTACCGTTTCGCAGTTCTGCCATATATTTGAATATATGAGAGTCCGGCGGACGATTGTGTGGCGTTTGGAGCTTTGGCGGTGGATGCCGTCAATCCTTGCTTTGCTGTTGACGTTGTTCTCGGCTTTGGGCCTGGCGACACCCGCATCCGAAGCTGAGCGTGTCGCTATAGTCCTGAAGATGAACGGGGCGATTGGCCCGGCGACGGCCGACTATGTAAGACGCGGCCTTCAACGGGCCAATGAACGTGGCGCCAGCCTGGTTGTCCTGCAGATCGACACGCCCGGCGGTCTCGACACGTCGATGCGCGACATCATTCGTGCGATCCTTGCCTCCACGATACCGGTCGCGAGTTTCGTTGCACCCAGCGGAGCACGAGCCGCCAGCGCCGGCACCTATATTCTTTACGCAAGCCATATCGCGGCAATGGCACCGGGCACCAATCTGGGTGCGGCGACGCCGATCGCACTTGGCGGCCGACCTTCCGATGGTGACCGGAATGACAGCCCTGATATAACCGGCAAGCAGCGGCAAGTGCCGCGCGATGCCGGCGAGGCGAAGGCGATCAACGATGCGGTGGCCTATATCCGCGGGCTTGCGGAACTGCGCAATCGCAACGCCGACTGGGCGGAGCGCGCCGTGCGCGAGGCCGCGAGCCTTTCTTCCGCCGCAGCTCTGCGTGAGAAGGTCATAGATTTCGCGGCGGCCGATATAAACGATCTGCTGGCACAGGCGCAGGGCCGGGTCGTGCGGGTCGGTCAAACGGATGTCCGGCTCGAAACATCGGGTCTCATCGTCCAAGAACTTGAACCGGACTGGCGAACCCGCCTGCTTTCGGTGATCACCGATCCGAACATCGCGCTGATCTTGATGATGGTCGGTATCTACGGCCTGATCTTTGAATTTCTGACGCCCGGGACGCTGGTGCCGGGAACGATCGGCGGCATCTGCCTGCTGCTTGGTCTCTATGCTTTGGCCTTGCTGCCGGTGAGTTTTGCGGGCCTCGGGCTGATTATTCTCGGCGTGGGTCTGACGGTGGCCGAGGCGCATTCGCCGTCCTTCGGCGCACTCGGCGTCGGCGGCGGCATCGCACTGGTGCTCGGCGCTACCATCTTGTTCGACACGGACATACCCGGGCTTA
>NZ_LWBS01000130.1 GCF_001652265.1 Rhizobium leguminosarum | reverse complement strand
TTGCGATGGCTTCGACGATGTCTGGAAACGGCTCCTGTAGTCATTCGGACTTACGCCGATGGTTTTGGCGAAGACCCGGCGCATAGCATTCACGTCCGCGAAGCCGCAAGTGGTAGCGATCCTCAAGAGCGGCTGCGTGGTGTCCTGCAGCAGTCGTCTCGCAGCGTCCGTGCGGGCGGCTGCAACGAATTCCGCCGGCGTGAAGCCGAGCTCCTTGCGGAAGACCCGCGCGAAGTTTCGGATGCTCATGCCGACCTCGTGGGCAAGACTCTCCACGTCGAGGTCGCCGTTCAAATTCGACAAGACGTACTCCTGGGCCTTCTGGATCAGCGTCGTTTCTGACATCTTGCCGACGAGATGCGCACTGAACTGCGACTGCCCGCCAGGTCTTTTCATGAACATGACCATGTAGCGCGCAACGATCATTGCGGTGTCCTTGCCATGGTCTTCCTCGACGAGCGACAATGCGAGATCGATACCTGCAGTGACACCGGCAGCCGTTATCAGAGACCCGTCGCGCACGTAGATGGCGTCGGCATCCAGATCGATATCGGGATATTCGTCGCTGAACTTCGCGGCACATTCCCAATGCGTGGTGACCCTTTTTCCGTCGAGAAGACCGGCGGCGGCGAGCAGGAACACTCCAGTGCAGATCGATCCGAACCGTCTGGCCGTCGGTACTCGACGCTGGAGCCAGGCGATGACGGCTGGGTCGATTTCGAAGAAGGCCGGGTCGCCTGCTACGAGTAGGGTGTCGATATCCTCGTCCTCATCGAAGATTGTCCGATCGGCCATGAACCGCAACTGGCCCGTTCCCGCCACGGAAGGGGCGCCAGTCGACATGATCTGGATATCGTAAGCGTCCATGTCGCCCAATCGTCTTGCCGCCTCCCAGAAGACCTCGGCGGGACCAACGATGTCGAGTGACTGCACGCCGGGTGGCGCGAGGATGACGATTCGCATGGACTTTAGTCTCCTGGTTTGTCATTCGCCAAATTGGTCATGCAAGATCGCTGCCAGTCCCCGCGCGTCAGGATGTTTCGGATCTGCCTGCTGTTGAGGTGGAAGTTACATCCCTCATGCACATCTCCATTGTCGATCTTCGCCTTGGCTGCCGCCTCAAACGCGACGCTGTTCTGTTCGTAGAACTCGATGCAGTCGTGCCGCATTACGCGGAATGCAAGGCGATGCACGATGCAATTGCCACCATTTCCGGCGGCAAACTGCAGCGCATCGAGGTCGTCCCTCCAGATCATATCGTTTCGTTGCTCACGTCGTGCGTTCGAAGCGGTTGAAGAGTGTCCCGCTCAACGAGCCCAGGAGCGCCCAGAACAAGAGGCTGGTCATGACCGCCGCGGCAACGAATTGATGCTCGAGA
>NZ_LWBS01000129.1 GCF_001652265.1 Rhizobium leguminosarum | reverse complement strand
AGGGCTTCTGGTGGGATGAGAAGTTGGATGCTGCGTGCGGCGCCTGGCACGCGAGATATAAAACCCGCCTTCTCGAGGGTCAGCACCATCTGGTGAACAGACGGAGCCGTAACGCCGAAGTGGCGACGCATGTCGGCTTCGGCCGGAGGCTGTTTGAAGATGCGGCTGTAGGCGTAGATGAAGGCCAGGTACTGGCCTTGGATCTGCGTAAGGCCCCGTCTTGCCGTTGCGGCTTGCGGGTCAAGTGAGGGACTCATTTTGGGATTCATCTGCGTCTCCACGCTGAAGGAGGTGTCGATGAATATAAAGTTTCACATAGAGCTTAGCCAATCGGAACGTGACCAACTGGCCGCTTTGTTGAGCGGGGGGTGCCACAGGTCGCGCAAGATCAAGCGCGCCCAGATCCTGGTCGCAGCGAACGAAGGCTTCAGCGACGAGGTGATCGCGGCAACCTTGAACGTCAGCGGATCGACGATTTACCGGACCAAACGCCGGTTTGTGGAAGCCAATCTGGAAGGGGCGCTCAGCGAAGAACCGCGCCCGGGTGTTGAGCGCAAGCTATCGAGCAAGGAGGAGGCGCTGTTGGTAGCGACCGCCTGCTCAAAGCCGCCGCCCGGGCGAGCCCGCTGGACCCTGGAGCTTCTGGCAGATGAGATGGTCCGGCTCACCGATCATGACCAGTTGTCCTCGGAGACCGTGCGTCGCCGGCTGGCTGAGAACCATCTCAAGCCTTGGCGCAAAGACATGTGGTGCATCCCAAAGATCGATGGGGAATACGTCGCGCGCATGGAGGATGTTCTCGACCTCTACGCAGAAACGCCTGATCCACAAAGGCCCGTGGTCTGCTTCGACGAGAGCCCGACCCAACTCATCGGCGAAGTGCGCGAGCCCATTGCGGCCAAGCCTGGCCAGCTTGAACGCTACGATTGCGAGTATCGCCGAAACGGCACGGTCAATCTGTTTGTCTTCATGGACGCCCACCGGCCCTGGCGCAGGGTGAAGGTCACCGATCGGCGAACCAACCAAGACTTCGCCGAGTGCATGCGCGAACTGGTCGACGTCGATTATCCCGACGCGCCGATCATCCGCGTGGTGATGGACAACCTCTCCACTCATTCCGCCGGGGCGCTTTACGACGCATTTCCCGCCCCGCAAGCTCGAAGGGTGCTGAAGCGACTGGAGTTCCACCACACGCCCAAGCACGCCAGTTGGCTCAACATGGTCGAGATCGAGATCGGTGTCCTGCGTAGCCAATGCCTCGACCGTCGTATCGACAACAAAGACACCATAATCGCCGAAGTCGCAGCCTGGGAGCAGCAACGCAACGCCCACGGCGCAAAGATCCAATGGATGTTCACAACCGAAAATGCCCGCAAAAAGCTCCG
>NZ_LWBS01000128.1 GCF_001652265.1 Rhizobium leguminosarum | reverse complement strand
CTTTAATCTGAGCCTGCGCGATGTCGAGGAAATGCCGCTCGATCGCGGGATTGTCGTTTCCTACGAGACCATCCGCCGATGGTGCCGAAAGCATGGCCTTGATTATGCGCGCCGCATACGCCGCAAGGCGCCGACGAAAGGCGATGTCTGGCACCTCGATGAAGTCGTGGTGCGCATCAACGGTCAGAAATGCTGGTTGTGGAGAGCGGTTGATCAGGACGGATATGTGCTCGACGAGATCGTCCAGACGCGGCGTAACACCGAGGCGGCCAAGCGCCTGCTGACGCGACTTCTGAAGAAGCAGGGCATGCCGCCAAAGCGTATGATCACCGACAAATTGCGCTCCTACGGGGCGGCCAAACGCCAGGTCAACACCGCTCGCATAAAGGCTTGAACAACCGGGCGGAGAATTCTCACCTGCCGTTGAGAAAACGGGAGCGAACGCGACAGGGTTTCCGGGGTTCTGTCGCAAAACTTTTCACCGGGTTTGCAACCAGTATGGTAGGCGTAGATCCGGGTTGGAGATGAGCAGGCAGATTGAGTTTCCCGATCATGGTCGATTTCAAAGGCAGTCATTACCCGAAAGACGTGATTTTATACGCGGTATTTTTCTACGTGAGATATGCGGTCTCCTATCGTGATCTGGAAGAGATTATGGCCGAGCGCGGCGTTACCGTTGACCACGCGACGCTGAACAGATGGGTCGTGAAATATTCGCCCCTGATTGCCTGCCAGGCCCAGCGGCGCAAATCCGCAACCAGCAGCTCCTGGCGGATGGACGAGACCTCTATCCAGGTCAAAGGCAAGTGGACCTATTTCTATCGGGCTGTCGACAAATTCGGCAAAACCCTTGATTTCATGCTGTCTGAGCACCGCGATGAGGCCGCGGCCAGCGCTTTCTTCGCCCGCACGATTAAGACCAATGGCTTGCCCGAAAAGGTCGTCATCGACAAGAGCGGCGCGAACCTGGCAGGATTGCAAAACATCAACTGTGATTGAGCAGGACCACCGGTTTATCAAGAAGCTGACCCGCCCCATGAAGGGCTTCAAATCCTTTCAGTCTGCGTCAGCAACACTGGATGGTATCGAGGTGGCTCACATGATCCGCAAGCGCCAATTTTCAACCAGTGGCCAATCGGCATTTCAGCAATTCGCCGCACTCGCTGCATAACTGTGTCCAGCGATGGCCGCTTCTGCGGCCTTTTAAAAAGTTTGCGACAAAACCAGAATTCTCACCAACCAGTCCGGCGGCGAGAGCGGATCATGAAGCGCTTCAAGTCACAGCGACATCTACAACGCTTCGTCTCCATCCATGATCCGATCGCCAACCTATTTCAAATCCCGCGCCACGACATCTCCTCCGGCCACCATCGCGAACTGCGCACGGCGCCGATGAGCCTGTGGGCGAAAATTGCCCGAGCATGAGAGATATCTGCGGATGGCGTCTTTCG
>NZ_LWBS01000127.1 GCF_001652265.1 Rhizobium leguminosarum | reverse complement strand
GGCGGCTGTCGCACTGGCTCACCACGACCTAATTCGGTCGAAGCGTTTTGGTCGCAATCAGCATGACGAGATCTTCGGAGGCATCTGCGAGCGCCAGTGCCAATTCCGCAGCCGACCATCCACGTTTCTGCAAACTGACGAGCATTTCCACCATCGCGACTTCGACTTCTCTTCTGCAGCTCGAAATGGGCTTCAATTCGATATGTTTCTCATCACATGCCGTGGTCATCTTAGCCTCCGCTCTGCCATATGAAAGGCAGCGTCATCAATTTCGACAATGGGTGGATATGGTAGGGGTTGCGTGCAAGCCTCGAGCCATTACGCATCGACACAGATGGCCTCGGCTGCGCGCAACCTCTCGCGCGCCATTATTTGCCGATGTCCGGCATCAGGAGCGTCTCGCATGAATCTGCACAATAGGTGGTGGAATTCTTCCCGGCGCCTGAGCGGGTGCACGCAGAATGATTCCTGTTGCAAGCCAACGCTTGCGCAAAGCGCGCAAGAACAATTCTCCGATAGTTCACGACCTATCCTCCTATGTTTGCATGTTTTGTTTTGAATAAGTGTCGTTTTACGTTGCCGGCGCATCGACACTACATTGCACCGGCAGGTGCGTATTTTGGAATTTCCGAACTTCCTTCGGAATTAACCACTGCTCATTTAGATATATGAATGGGACGCAATTGTCGTTATCGCCGCATCCTGAAAATTATCGGTCCGTCCATTTCTGCTCGTCAGAGAATATGATAGGTAGCTTATGCACGTAAAGCTTTAGCCAATTCGGCTTTTGTCGGATGGCAGTGCGGTTCAGCCGCGAAAACGATTGTTTGCTTCAGTTTCAACAGCCCGGATCGGCTTATGCGCTGGAGGAATTCGATGGTTACGGAGTCTGAAGGGCACCGTAACGTTAACCGGGCATCGATCAAAATGAGGCATCTGGCGGCATGACCAGATTTTCCCGTGATCCTCTTTATCGTCGCCACCGATTTCCGTCGCAGGTGATTGCCCACGCGGTTTGGCTCTATTTCCGGTTTCCGCTCAGCCTGCGGATGGTCGAGGATATGCTGGCGGCTCGTGGAGTCATCGTCTCTCACCAGACCGTGCGGCAGGGCGGAGAAGTTCGGCAGGCATTTCGCCAATAATATCCGGAAGCGATCGGCCGGCAAGCTCGGCGACCAAGGCATCTCGATGAAGGTGTGCCAGACATCGCCTTTCGTCGGCGCCTTGCGGCGTATGCGGCGCGCATAATCAAGGCCATGCTTTCGGCACCATCGGCGGATGGTCTCGCAGGAAACGACGATCCCGCGATCGAGCAGCATTTCCTCGACATCGCGCAGGCTCAGATGAAAGCGAAAGTAGAGCCAGACAGCACGGGCTACGATTTCGATCGGATAGCGGTGGTTCTTGTCGGTCGGTGCACTCACGGTCATGGGTGCGCTGCTATCTCAATTTCCTTACAGCTCAATCAATGTGACAGTACCCGATGGAATGCAGGGC
>NZ_LWBS01000126.1 GCF_001652265.1 Rhizobium leguminosarum | reverse complement strand
GTCGCCACTTCGGCGTTACGGCTCCGTCTGTTCACCAGATGGTGCTGACCCTCGAGAAGGCGGGTTTTATATCTCGCGTGCCAGGCGCCGCACGCAGCATCCAACTTCTCATCCCACCAGAAGCCCTGCCAATTCTACGATAAGACAAACCGTCATAATCTCTGTGGCGTGGTACTAGTTGATGAAAATCTAAAGGGGCAGTGACCGCCGCCTTGGCGACGGTCACACGGATGAGACTTAGACGTCGAGTTTGTCCATGTCGCCCGGTTTTCCCCCCTTGATCATGGCAGCGATTTCTGTGGTCGAAGGGGTCGGTCCGACGCGCGGCGCCTTGGCAAACACGCTCAACTCGCCACCGATGAGATTAACGGGCTTGCGGGTAGTTATCGTTTCCATGTTATAATTCTCCGTTGGTTGCTTTCCTCGCCGTTCCCCTAAAGGGGTGCCAATGACGCGAGTGACTGAGTTACACTGACTGTCCCATGCCGTTCTAGGGTGGCATAGGCTGCGGAATCATTAGGCTGCAATCGATCCGGGCGGCTACGTGACTGGCTCTCTGACCTAAGCATTGAACGTACGACAATCGCCCGGTAAAAAAGCGGGTCTGATTGCGATGTGGCACCGCTCGTGCAAAAGAATTCCAGGCAGGGACTTGTGCGCGCTTATGAACCGGACTGGCGGCGAATTGGTGACCAAAACTTCCTGAGCCGTAAGGTTCAAACATCGAGCGGAACTTCCTATACTAGCTAATTGCCTAAAACGTCTGCGGGGCGGACGATGGGATGACTTCGAGCGGCACGACTAATTCGTTGTCGAAAATGCTGGGCTCTGAGAGGATGTGTGTTTGCCACCCGTTGGCGCGCAAGGAGTTTATCAGCTTTGGGTGCGTCTCGCCGATGAGCGAGGTGATGCCAGCAACGCGGCAAAACTCCATCAACCCGATCATCAAAACACGCGATACTGGAACCCCGTCAATCCTTTCGTCACCGCTTGCAACCGCCCACCGCGTCCATTCGAAAACGTCGTGCGACCTTGGCCACTTTTGACCTCGCATGATTTGCGGGTAGACGGTTGAAAGAAGATGTGGCTGCACCGTAGGAAGGAGCCGAGAATACCCGATCACCGTATCGTTCTTGAGAACGCTAAGATGAATAGCGCAATCGTGATCAAACTGATCTATTTCCCGTCTGTCACTCTTGCGTAATGCCTGCCACCCACGTCGTTCCACAAATTGCTGGTGTCGAAATCGCCAGATTTTCTCCATGATTACGGCGTTAGCCCGAGAGTCCCCAATGCAAATCTTCATCATCGCTCCCTGCCCCCCGGGGATCACTATGCGCGATCTTTCTGTCCTTCAAAATGAGTAGAAATACTCATTTCTGAGCTAGAGCACGTCCATTTTAATCGGGGTCATATCCGGCTGCTGCGAAGTAGTTTGCACATTCCTGCGGTTTGAAGAGCGTGACGATTTTGCCGACGGTATCCCACAAGGCGTCAACGGAGCGCTCG
>NZ_LWBS01000125.1 GCF_001652265.1 Rhizobium leguminosarum | reverse complement strand
GGCTCAACATCGAGACCTGCGTAACGCCGCCATGCAAATCTGGAACAAAATCGCGTGTGTCGCCGCAGCCTGACAGCCGTCCCGGCCAGCTATCGCTGCATCAATCCGCTGATAACTTTACAGTGCCGTTGGACGCGTGGTTGACCGAAAAATTCTCGAATTTGAATTTTCGGATCGCGTTCGACTACACAGGCGAAATGCACAAGCTTTGGATGGCCGCCAGCTTTTCTTTCGGGATTCCGACGTCGTTCGTGGTCGACCGAGACGGCCACATCGCCTTTATCGGCATTCCGATGGAACTTGATGATGTTTTGCCAAAAGTGATTGACGGCAGCTGGCGCACCAGCGCGGAAGCGAAAAAGGCCGACAAGGAGCGGATTGCTGAAGGCGAGACTTATGCTGCGGAGATAGCGTTCCGTGATCGAATCTCGGCGGCGATAGAGATTAAGTGAGATGATCGGCTTTGCTGCTGAACGAGTAACGGAGGTGGACGCTGGCGCCTCCATGCCCGGCAAGCAAACTTCGCGCGGGACGGAAATAATGCCGAGCTCTTCAGGCTGCTGTCAGTTATGCCGGCTAAACGACTGTTATTGACATCAGAGGAAGGAGGACAGTGGCGACCAAGCCGTATTTGTGCAAACGCCAAAGAAGCGGAAGAGCAACCCCTCATCGGGAGAGACTGCCGTATGGCGATAGCATTACCGAAACAGAACCCTCGCATTGGGAGGGAGGCAATAGCTTCACGCTCCCAGGAGCCATCGGTCTTGCAGCTTTAGTGACTGCCGCAACAGTCCTATGGGCATTTGGAAAAGTGGAAAACCATGACGACTGACATCTCATCTTATGGTGTGATTGAATTAACCCACGCCGAAGCTTCTAAAACTTGCGGAGGATTTGCACCGCTCCCGGTTGCTGCCGTAGCAGGCTCCCTCGGAGGAGCTGTAGCATGTGCCGCGATAACCGGCATATCTTATGCAATCAATTACCTCTTCACTCGGCATTAGAGCCGAAATTCGCGCTTGGAGCGATTTTGCCGGTGCCTCGAAGCCTTGATCTCGTTCGGCACCGGCTTGCTCCGCTGCTCGGCGGTTGTTGCGGGTCCTGACTGACCCGAAACAATCCGGCCGGAAAATGAGGTTTGAGGGGTATTGTCACGTTAACTGGTTGCGGTTGCCTGCCTGACGGGTTGGGCGTAGATTTCGGCGATGCAGACACGAGATATCAGCTTCAAGCGTCACCGTTTCCGCCACGGATCGTTTCTCACGCGGTCTGGCTTTATTTGCGGTTCAACCTTAGTCTGCGTGAAGTTGAGGAAATGCTGCTCGAGCGTGGAATCGACGTGTCATACGAGACAGTCCGCCGCTGGATCGCCAAGTTCGGACCCCAGATCGCACGTATCTGGACGAAGTCGTCGTGAAATGCGCTGGAGAGAAATTCTGGCTCTGGCGTGCGGTCGATCAACATGGCACCGTTCTCGAAGAGATATTGCAGAAGCGGCGTGATAAAAGGGCAGCGAAGCGC
>NZ_LWBS01000124.1 GCF_001652265.1 Rhizobium leguminosarum | reverse complement strand
GGACTGTCTCGTATGACACGTCGATTCCACGCTCGAGCAGCATTTCCTCAACTTCACGCAGACTAAGGTTGAACCGCAAATAAAGCCAGACCGCGTGAGAAACGATCCGTGGCGGAAAACGGTGACGCTTGAAGCTGATATCTCGTGTCTGCATCGCCGAAATCTACGCCCAACCCGTCAGGCAGGCAACCGCAGCCCAGTTAACGTGACAATACCGTTCGAGCGCATTGCATGAAAAATGCAGTGGATAGGGTTATCCTCGTCCAAAGTCTGATCCATGCAACAGTGCTCCAATTTGTTAACAAAAATTAGACATTGACCAATGACTAATATCCGATATTTGCCCGCCAAGAAAAGGCAATGGAGTTTGCATGGCCCCGATCTTCCTCGTCGACCTCGACGACACGCTGTTCCGTTCGCGTCGCAAGCTTCCCGGCTTCACCGACGGACAACTTACGCTGGGCGCGCGCGTCCTCGACCCCGACGCTCCTGCTAGCAAGTACTCGTATATGACGCCGACGCAAAAGGCGCTGGTGGACTGGTTGCTACGCACGACACAAGTCATCCCGGTGACTGCACGCGGGACGGACTCCTACGCCAATGTGCAGATACCCTTCTCCAGCTATGCTATCGTCGCTAACGGTGCGGTCATCCTCGATCCCGACGGCAAGCCCGACGCCGAATGGCGCGACATGGTCGAGGCGCAGCTTCTTCCCTTTGCGGACTATTTTTCGGAGCTTCTCGACGCGGCCAGAGCCAAAAGCGCCGACCTCGGAGTTTCCATGCGCTGCTGGCCCGTGCTCGAGGATGGCGTGGCGACCTACCTTGTTTTCAAGGAGAACGACAGCGGCGACGGATCGCGTCTCCAGGAAATCGTGCCTGTCGTCGACAGGGAAGGCTGGATCCGCCACCACAACGGCAACAACCTGGCGCTCATTCCACCAGTCATCTCAAAGCGTCTCGCGACAAACTTCCTGCTTGACAGACTTCGTGCTGACGAACCCAACCGCCCGGTCTTCGGCCTCGGCGACAGCACCAGCGACATGTCATACATGTCTGTATGCGACTGGTGGGGGGCTCCGCGCGAATCGCAGCTGACAGATCTCGTCACAGCGGCACTATCGGCCCGTTGAGCAGTAGAAATCGTCGCCTCGAAAGGTCCCGCGATCCACGGGAACACAGGGCTTTCCACGGTTGGACCGTTTACGGAATTTCAGATGCGCGTTTTTTTGAAGATAGCGGCTATGAGCTTCTTCAATCTTTGGCACCATCTTCCCGCGCGAAGGTAACCGGCGTTGTTGCGTGGATCACCCGTCGACGGTATTGTCACGTTAACTGGGCTGCGGTTGCCTGCCTGACGGGTTGGGCGTAGATTTCGGCGATGCAGACACGAGATATCAGCTTCAAGCGTCACCGTTTTCCGCCACGGATCGTTTCTCACGCGGTCTGGCTTTATTTGCGGTTCAACCTTAGTCTGCGTGAAGTTGAGGAAATGCTGCTCGAGCGTGGAATCGACGTGTCATACGAGACAGTCC
>NZ_LWBS01000123.1 GCF_001652265.1 Rhizobium leguminosarum | reverse complement strand
CTTTAATCTGAGCCTGCGCGATGTCGAGGAAATGCCGCTCGATCGCGGGATTGTCGTTTCCTACGAGACCATCCGCCGATGGTGCCGAAAGCATGGCCTTGATTATGCGCGCCGCATACGCCGCAAGGCGCCGACGAAAGGCGATGTCTGGCACCTCGATGAAGTCGTGGTGCGCATCAACGGTCAGAAATGCTGGTTGTGGAGAGCGGTTGATCAGGACGGATATGTGCTCGACGAGATCGTCCAGACGCGGCGTAACACCGAGGCGGCCAAGCGCCTGCTGACGCGACTTCTGAAGAAGCAGGGCATGCCGCCAAAGCGTATGATCACCGACAAATTGCGCTCCTACGGGGCGGCCAAACGCCAGGTCAACACCGCTCGCATACCCTCGTCGGCGATGTCCTTGCCGACAGCGGTACGCCCCCGAAATGAAGGCTGCAAAAGGAAAAAAGCCCGGTCGAACCGGGCTTTTTCATTGTGATACAAATTGAGCCATATCAATCAGGCAGCGTTCGAAATCCAGTTCGAAAGGGCCGTCTTCGGCTTTACGCCAACCGAGATATCGGCAACTTCGCCGCCCTTGAAGATCGCAAGCGTCGGAATGGAGAGCACGCCGAACTGTGCAGCGAGTTCCGGGTTCTCATCGATATTCAGCTTGGCCACCTTGACCTTGCCTTCCATCTCGACGGCGATTTCCTCCAGGCTCGGAGCAATCATCTTGCACGGGCCGCACCATTCAGCCCAGAAATCGACGACGACGGGTTCTGCGGACTCCAGAACTTCCGACTGGAAATTATTGATATCAACTTTCACGGTAGCCATGGGCTCTCCTTTACCAGAAATATGTAACCACATGTGATGGTGCGGTGCCGAATTTTCAATGTCCGGTATTCACTTTGTCTTGACCGCTGCAAGCGCTAAACCGAGCGCCTTTTCGCTGAGCGTGAAGAGCGAGGCGTTCTCGGTGTAGACAAGCATGCAATCAATACGCTTACCCGGATAGAGCGGCGCCAGGAACTCGCGATAGATCGCCAGCTGCGCCCGGTGCGCGAAGGGGATAGCCTCCTCCGATGCCGGCGGCACCCGATTGGTCTTGTAGTCAAGAATGACGACGCGATCGGCAAGGATGGCAAGCCGGTCGATACGGCCGGAGACGGCATAGCGCCTGTCTTCGAGCGTCAATGTTCCCATGATCGAGACCTCGGGCTGGGCCTGCGCACCGAGGACAGCCTGCAGACCCTTTTCGCCAATAGTTTCAGAACCGAATCGACAAGCTTGCGCCGCTCGGCTTCCGGCCACAACCGAGCCGCCCGTTCGGCATAGCGGCTCGCCGCATCAGGCCGTTCGCCGAGTGGAATTTCGGGAAGCGCCTGTAGCATGCGATGGATCAGCCTGCCCTTCTCCAGTGAACGATCGCTGCGCTCCTTCTTGCCGAACAGCGGCGAAACGACCAGCAAACCGCCCTCGTCTTCATCGATGATCGTGCCCACGCCGGACCGCGGAGCGGATCGCTGAGGAAATTGTCTCGCTGCGCCTTCACTAAGAGAAAATTCAATGAGGCACGGCCTTCCGATGGAGCCGGTAAGTTTGTTGGCGCGGCAGCTTATT
>NZ_LWBS01000122.1 GCF_001652265.1 Rhizobium leguminosarum | reverse complement strand
GGTGCTGCACGGGCGCCAGCCGCACGACGCGTTTTCCCTCGGAAGTGGTCAGGTCTGACAGCTTCATCGGAAAAATCTCGTACTCTTGATGTAAGCCCGAGAGCTGAGGGGACCAAGGTGCGACTAGTATCGCGTTTTCCTGGTTCGAATCATATCAGGCCTCGGCAAGCTTGTAGGACCAAGTGTGGATGACGGGATGGCGATTGACATCGTCGATGCCGGCCATGATGCGCTCCTTGAGCTCGTGTTTTGAGCTCACCCGGATGTGACGCAGGACGGAGCGGGCGAACTTGGAGAAGAAGCCCTCGATCAGGTTGAGCCAGGAGCCGTGTTTGGGCGTGAAGGTAAATTCGAAGCGGCCTGCCGGTTGTTTATCGAGCCAGGCTCTGGTTTCTTTCGAGATGTGTGCGGAATGATTGTCGAGGATCAACTTGATGGTGGTGCCGGCCGGATAGGCGGCATCGAGCAGCTTGAGGAATTCGACGAACTCGCGGCTGCGGTGGCGGTCCTTGACGAGGGCGTGGACCTTGCCCGTCAGCAGGTCGATTCCAGCCAACAGGCTGAGCGTGCCATGCCGCCTATATTCAAAATCGCGCGCGAATGCCGGATGGACGCCCGGCACCGGCGGCAAATCCGGCGCCGTCGTCGCGAGCGCCTGGATTCCGGGCTTCTCGTCATAGGAGACGATCGCAACCCGCTTGCCCGATTTGTTCGGCCCGGCGGCGGCCTTTTTCAGGACCTGGACCTCGCGATAGACACACAAGACCTCCGCCATCTTCTGCTCGAACCCGGCATCGCGACGTTCCAGATAGTAGCGCATCCTGTGCGGCTTGATTTCCTCCTGGCCAAGGAGCTTGCTCACCGTGCCCTGAACCAGACGGGCCAGACAGGAATGTCCGGCCCCCGGTCCGTGCTCGCGCGCATGGCGGGCCAAAAGCCGCGTCGTCCACAGTTCGTGCGGGTAGCCATGGTCCCTGGCCTTGTCGCATGCCAAGGACACCAGCCAGGCCTTGGCCTCCGGCGTGATCACCGGCTCCTTGCCCGGCCGCGGCCGGTCGTCGAGTGCCGAAAGCGGGCCATAGCTCTCGGCCCGCTCAACGCAGCGCTGGACCGTCTGATGATGCATGCCAAGTCTTCGCGCCACGGCATAGCACGACGGGTTGTCGCGGTAGGCCAGCAGCATGGCTGCCCGCGATACCCGGCTCGCCGGCTCGGTTCGAGACCGCGAAAGCGCCGTCAACGTTTCGATCTCCTGCTCGCTCATCGCCAGCTCGATCACGCGCCGCCTTGGTGCCATGATGAAACTCCTCGTTTGAATAATCTCAAACAATGAATCCACCAATACACTTCAGGTTCCCAGCAAAGGCCGCTTTCACGGAATCGATCGTCTAGGTCCTCGATTATGGTTTGAAGATCTGGCAGGAGATGTGCTGTAAACTGCCGGCGCGAGTTCACGAGAATTGTCAGATCATTGGTCTTGAAATGGCGACTAAGTTTCTGCCACACAAAGCGATCGGATTCAGTCAAGACGATGTTCCTTTGAAAGTTGAGTTGAGTGGAAGGCCTGGGTCTCTAAAAGCAGCATCCGCATCAGGTTTCTCTCCAAACGTTATTCTGCAGATATCGGTCTTCGCGGCCGCGAGCTCGCCATA
>NZ_LWBS01000121.1 GCF_001652265.1 Rhizobium leguminosarum | reverse complement strand
GGCAAGTGCCAGCCGCAACAGCGTCTCAGCGTTCTTGATTTCCCGCACCCGCGTGAAAGCACCGCGCAACCGCGCCGTTGCTTCCAAGTCAAAACCCGCCGGAAGCCGCGCGCGCACTTCCGGCCAATGATCCAAAATCTCAGGACGAATCTTCATCCAAAGCTTGAATCACAACCAGATTCCTTATGTCCAGCGCTAAACCTAGCGCATATGACCCTAACCCTCTCCCCGTAAACGGGGCGAGGGGACGTACCCTGCGAGAGCGAAGTGGGGACGGAGAGGTTGCGGCATATCCCCTTCTCCCCGCAGGCGGGGAGAAGGTGGCGGCAGCCGGATGAGGGGCTGACGTCGGCAATCTCCTAGATCGACGATGACGCCGCGTCGCCTCAGATTGCCTTGCCGGCCTGCTTGTTGAGTTCGAGCAGCGCCTTCACGGTCGCGTCGGTCACTTTGCCGTCCGGCTCCTGGCCAACGGACTTCTGGAAGTTTTTGATCGCGGTCACGGTCTTGGCGCCCATTTCGCCATCCGGCACGCCCGCGTCGAAGCCGTTATTGTTGAGGATCGCCTGGATGTTGCGGACCGCCTTCTTCATGTCGACGGTCGCCGTCTTCACACCGGTGCCGGCCCATTCGTCGGGGATGTCGATGGCGTTTGTGCGGTGGTCGACCGGCTCCGGCTTCCAGAGATCGGCCTTGGCGCGCGCCCGTTCGAGCTGGTCGGGCTTCATGGCTTTGGCCACTTCGTCGCGCTTCTGCGCCGCATCCTTGTCGCCGCCCTTGGCGGCGATCGCAAACCACTTGTAAGACTCTTCGAGATCCGCCGGAACACCGTTGCCGCGTGCGCAGAGGATTGCCAGGTTGAACTGACTGTCGGTGATGCCGAGGTTTGCAGCCTTGGTGAACCACGAGGCGGCCGTCGCATAATCCTGCTGGCCGAGCGCGCCGGAGGCGTAGAGCACGGCGAGATTGTGCATGGCGCTGGCATTGCCCTGGTTTGCCGCCTGCTCGTAGAAAACCTTCGCCTTGGCGATGTCGCGTTCGACGCCATTGCCCTTCTCGTACATGCTGCCGAGTCGGTATTCGGCCGGCGCAAAGCCCTTGTCGGCCGCAAGCTGGTACCAGCTCGCCGCCTGCTTCTGATCGACCGTCATGCCGTTGCGGCCGTCCGAATAACGCGCGCCAATCTCGAACAGCGCCAGCGCATCGCCGCTGCTCGCCGCATCGGCAAGCGATTTCGGCTGGACGGTGTCTGGAATGGTGATGGCGGCCTGCGGTGCGGGTGCGGGAACGAAGCCCGATGTCTCCTGTGCCGCGCCGGACGGAGCGGGAGGGGCAAGGGTCGCTGCCCCTTCGCCGTCAAGCGGCGCCACGTCGGTCAGATGCTCGCCGGCGTCAGGCGGGGTTGCTTCCGGCTGCGCCTGTTCGGCGGCGGGCGGTACCGCTTCCGCTGCCGGAGCGGTCGTTCCGAGAGCGGCGGCATCCGGCTGGGCAGGTGTCGCTTCGGGCAAGGCCGGCGCCGGGTTTTCCGCAGCACCCGTCAGCGCCGAGACTTCGGCTGGCGGCTGCGGCGCGCGCTCGCCGCTCGTCAGCGTTCGGGCAAGCGGAAAGGCCATGATCGCAAGCAGCACGGCGCCGACCGCCAGCAGGATCGGCCGCCGGTAGCGCGAAAAGGCGCTGGTCTTGCCCGTCTTCTCGGCCTTGCCGGCCTTGTCGGCATTCGCGCCCTTCTTCTCGGCCTTGACGACTGCCTGCTTCGGATTCGCATCCACCTCCATCGCGGCCGCCTGCGCCGCACGGCGCGCTGCAGCGATGTAATCGGCGCGATCGGTTTCGCCGGCAGGTTTGCCGCGTGCCGCACTCTGGCTGGCCCGAACCCGTTCAAGGATCTTCTTCACGTCAGGTGCGCCCGAGCCCGGCTCGAGCAGTTCGTTTGCCGCATCCGTCGGCACCACGTCGGTGGGATCGATCGACGGCGCGGGATCGATCATCGGACGTTCGGTCGCCCGGCTCTCGGCTTTCTTGCCGGGCAGCAGCCGCTTGCCGAGGCTGGCGAGCAGGCTGGCCTTCGCCGGGGCCCGTGTCCGTGCCGCTGTCGCAACCTCCGTCGTCCTGGTCGCGGCTTCGATGGCGATCGCGCTCGTTTCGCTCATGGCGGTGGCTTGTGCCGGGGCGGCAGGCTCTGTTGCGACCTCGGCCGTGCGGATAACAGGGGAAGCCTTCGCTGTCGGGGCAGCGGCCGGCGTCTTGTTCATCTCGGCTTCGGCCACCATCAGCGCATAGGGATCGACATCGAAATCGACGTCGGCGACCGGCATCTGGGCGAGCGGCCGGCCGCGATCTTCCATGCCGTCGAGGCGGTCGGCGATATGCACCAGCGTCTCGTGCAGCGCCTGGAAAGTCTTGTGCGTGCGTTCCTCGCTGTCGCGGCTGAGATCCTCGAGGTGGCGCAGATCCTCGGCCAGCGCCGTCAGCGCCGACATGTCAGCGGCGGGCATGACACCCTGCGGACCGCCATGGCGCGAATAGGCTTCGACGACAGCCTCTGCCGCCTGGCGTGCCGCCTCGATGATATATTCATCGCTCGTCGCCATATAGTCTTCGATCGCGCCCATGCGCTGGTCGAATTCGGGAGGTATCGCAGCGCTTTCGCGCGGCGCGCTCATCAGTGCCGAAAGGTTGGCGATCTGGTCTTCGAGGTTCTTCAGCGCCCGCGGATCGGTCGGCGCCGCCGATGTGCTCTCCTCCAGCCGGGCGGCGATGTCGCTCAGCCGTCCTTCGAGACGCAGGAAGGCGCTGTCGTCGACTACCGCGGCCGGTGCCGGCGCCTGCTGCTGATAGGCCATCTCGTCGATGCGCCGGGCGAGATGGTCGAGCCGCTGCGCCAGCACGTCGTTGACGGCGCCATTCTCAAGCGCGTCGATCTTGCGGGAAATGTCGGAAAGCGTGCCGGTGAGGTCGGGCTGCGGTGCCGTCTCCTGCGTGCGCTCCAGCAGATAGGAAAGATGTTCCAGCCGTTCGTCGAGCCGCGACGTCGCTTCCGCCTTCGTCATCTCCTCGACGCGTCCCGTCAGCGCCTCCAGCCGCATCGCCAGCTCGTCGGCCGGGTTCACGCGGCTGGCCGCATCATGGCTCATCAGGTCGATCTGATCGGCCAGCGCCTCCAGCCGGTTTTCCAGCCGCTGCATCAGGCCCGGATCATTCGCAGTGGCCGTGCGCCCGCTTGCCGCGATCGCCCGGCTGATCTCGTCGAGCCGCATGTCCATGGCGGCGAACTGTTCGGACATCACCCGGTCGTGCGGCTGGATCATGTTGCCGAAGTGCTCCATCGCCGTGGCGATCGAGATCAGCTTGTCTTCCAGCGCCCGAACCGCCGGGCTTTCGCCCATGCCGCCGATATGGCGTTTGATGTCGTCGAGCCGATAGGCAAGCGAAACGAGCTCTTCCTGCAGCCCTTCGGTATCGAGCGCCGCAAGCCGGTTCTCGAAACCGTCCCAACGGTTTTCCATATGGCGCAGCGAATCCTCGCGCGCCAGCCCGTCCATCAGCGAGCGCAGCTCCTCGAAATCCTCGCGCAGGCCTGTGGCCTCCGGCGCGGCGGAGCGGCCGGTCAGCTGCGTGATGCTCTGGGCAAGGCGGCCCATGTCGGCGCGCATGTCGTCGGCGAAACGGCCGTCGCCAGCATTTGTCTTGATCTCGCGCAGCTCGGCGCGCAGCGCGTTCATCTCACGGGTAACGCCCTCGGAAATGTCGCGCTTCAGGTCCTGACGCAGGTTGACGAGGGCCTGGGCAATCTCCGTCATCGTATCGTCGCCGGCACGCAAGGCCGGCGCCGGCACTGGAGCGGCGGCGCGCGGCAGAGGTTCGCGAAGCTGCGGGGCCTGTTCGCGTGCGTAGGGCCGCTCGCGGCTGGCTTCGAGCGTGCGCTGGCGTTGACGGATTTCGGCGAGCGGATCGGGCCGCGGCTCGGGCGGGGCCTTTGCGGGCCGGGGAGCATGGGAGCCGGCATAAGGATCGCGCTCGGCCGTTGCCGTGCGCGGCCGCTGTTCGCGCCCGCTGCCCATCAGCCCTTCGATGCGCGCCTCCAGCCCTTCGATCGTGCGGTTCAGCGCATCGAGCGAGGTCCTGTCGGACTGTCGGGAAGGATTTGATCGCGATCCGTTCATGTTCTTGCTCGCTTCGACTGCTCGACCTCTCGTCAGAGCTCGATCTTTGGCTTTTCCGTCTGCTGCCCGCCTCTTTACGCGGACCGGAGCGCACCATTCATAAGACGATAGTCAATTAGACTTTCCTCAAGCTGAACGATGTAGCGGCATCCTTAAGGAACGCGAGACTGGGAAAAGGAATGCGGATCGCTACTGCTCAATCCGCACCTTTCACGAAACGTGGTAAACAAGCCGTTAATGCCGATGGGAATTTTTTAACGTTTGTGTTCAAAACGCCGTTTTTGGCGGCAATTGCCCCCGAACGCGTCACATCGAATGGCCACTCGCGCGCTCAGGCGGGCCTGGGATATTGCAGCTCGATTTTCACGCCTTCGGGTCCGTAGACGAAGACCTGACCGAGATCGGTGTCGGGGATATCGTAATATTCGTAGCGATAACCGCCCGCCTTGATGCGCTCCAGCGCCGGCCCGAATTCGTAGAGGCTGAAGGCGACATGATTGAAGATGCCGGGTGGAAAATCGGTGCTGCGCGATGTCAGGCTGAGATGGATGACCGGGCGTTCGTCCAGATAGAGCCAGTGGCCGGGCGAGGCGAAGGGCGGCCGATAGCCCTCGCTAACGCCGAGCACGGTCTCCAGGAAGCCGATCATCCCGGGCGCATCGCGGGTCTCGATGGTGACATGGTCCAGACGCGGCATCAGTGTCCTCCCGGCCAACTCCGAGAATGAACATAATCTGTTTGACGTCGCCGCGAAAGTTGCCTCGCCGTGGCAGTATGCCGCCGCCAGAGCATAATAATGCCGAAAAGTGTGAGCGGTTTTCGGACGACATCATGCTCTGATTGTTTAATCTAAAACTGAAGCTCAGAAGCTCTCCGTCCAGGGCCGGACCTCCACCTCCAACGACCATGCGCTGCGGTGCTGGCGAAGCACGTCGATATAGGTCTGGGCGATCGAATCCGGCAGCAGCGTGCCATCCGGCTTCTCCACCCGGTCCGGCCGGGTCTGCGAGCGCACCGCGCCGTCGATGACGAAATGGGCGACATGGATGCCCATCGGCCCGAGTTCGCGGGCAGCACTCTGGGCAAGGCCACGCAGCGCGAACTTGCCCATCGCAAAGGGTGCCGATTGCGCAAAGCCCTTCACGCTTGCCGACGCGCCGGTGATGAGGATGGCGCCGCGGCCGCGCGGGATCATCCGCCGCGCCGCCTGCTGCACCACCAGGAAACCGCCGAAAGCGGTGGTCGCAATCGCCTTCTCGACATCGGCGGGATCGAGTTCGGCGAGCGGTCCGCGCTGACGGGCGCTGGCATTGAAGATCACCACGTCAGGCCCGCCGATCGCAGCGGCAGCCTCTTCGAAGAGTGCTGCGACGCTCGCAGGTTGCGAGACATCCGTTGTAAAGGCGCTGGCGCCGGTCTCCTCGATCAGCCCTTGCAGTTTCTCGATATTGCGGGCGGCGAGCCCGACCTTGACACCCTGCGCCGACAATTGCCGGGCAAGCGATGCGCTGATGCCGGAGCCCGCGCCGACGATAAGCGCGCTCTCATAGGGAAAGTCGGTCATGATGTCTTCCTCGATGAATCGTCCGAAAGACTTAGGAAGTCCGAACGGCCGGCGCCACCACCCGACCGGAATTTCAGTGCGCTGAATCGATCGAATAGGCGCTGATGCGCGAGAGATGGATGAAGGAAAGGCCCGTTTCCTCCGCCCAGTCATTGAAGGCCTGCTGGATCAGCTGCTGGTCCTTCTTCGTCGTGCCGGAGGAGGAGAGCGGCACGCCGGCCGATCGGAGGCAGGCGAGCACGTCGATCGTGGCGATGAAGCTGTCGCGGCCGATGCCACGCAGGAAATATTGTCCGGTCATGCCGCCGAGCCGGTTGCCGCGTTTGCTCAGCAGGTCGAGAAGGCCGATCTGGTCATCCTCAGGCCAGTCGGCGAAGAAGACGCCGGCGCTGCCATATTCCTTTGCCAATTCCCTGATGAAGGCCGCATTGGCCCGAACCGATATGATCTTGGCGCCGTTGCGGATGATCCGCTCATCCGAGGTGAGGGCGTGCCAATAGTCGTCGGACGCGATATTCAGCATCGCCGGATCAAAACCGGAAAACGCTGCCTCGAAACCTGGCCACTTGCTGTCGATCACCTTCTGGACGAAACCGCTGTAGAATATGCGCCGGGTCATGTCTGCCAGGATGCGATCGTCGGGCATGGCGCGCAGCCGCTCGTGATCCGGTCGGTGTTTCTCCAGCAAGGCCTGCAACGCGGCCGCTCCGCCCTTTCGTTCCTCCGCACGCTGCCTTATCGCCTCGAAACTGATCATGCGGCCCTCCTGAAACATCACCCGATTGCGGGTTGAACGACGCTTCCATTTATACGCCGTTCTGCGATGGACAAGGAAGATGAGATGGCGTCTCTTCCTTCCCACGCGTGACGCTTCACGCGTCGCACTTTCATTGCCCAACGGATTCGCGCGTTCGAATTTTTTCATGAAAAGACGGCCAAGGCGCAGAATTTGACGTTTACGCAAACGTCAATATTTTGTAAGACAGTGCCCAAGGCCGGCGCGATCCGGTCAGTCGAATGGGAGGAATTTGAGAGATGCCAGTCTACAAGGCCCCGGTGAACGATACGCTCTTCGTCCTGAACGACGTGCTGGGCCTCGAACGCTACAACAATCTGCCGGGTTTTGCCGACGCGACCCCCGATATGATCGAAGCGATCCTCGGCGAGGCCGGAAGGGTTGCCGAGGAAGCTCTCTTTCCATTGAACTATTCCGGCGATCAGGAAGGCTGCGCTCGTCACGACGATGCCAGCGTCTCGACGCCGAAGGGCTTCAAGGAGGCTTATAAAGCCTATCGCGAAGACGGCTGGATCGGCCTTGCGGTGCCGGAGGAATTCGGCGGGCAGGGGCTTCCCTACACGCTGCATACCGCCGTCGGCGAATATACCTCGGCCGCCAACATGTCGCTGATGATGTATCCGGGCCTGACGCAGGGCGCGATCGCAGCACTCCTCGTCCACGGCTCCGACGAGCAGAAGGCCACCTATCTGCCGAAGATGGTGGACGGCACGTGGTCCGGCACCATGAACCTGACCGAGCCGCATTGCGGCACCGATCTCGGCATGCTGCGCACCAAGGCGGTGCCGCAGGCTGACGGCAGCTACAAGATCTCCGGCCAGAAGATCTTCATCTCCGCCGGCGAGCACGATCTGACCGACAATATCATCCATCTGGTGCTGGCCCGCATCGAGGGTGCGCCCGAGGGCACCAAGGGCATCTCGCTCTTCATCGTTCCGAAATTCCTCGTCGGCAAGGACGGCGCGGTCGGCGCCCGCAACGCCGTCTCCTGCGGCGCCATCGAGCACAAGATGGGCATCCACGCCAACGCCACCTGCGTGATGAATTACGACGAGGCGACCGGCTTCCTGATCGGCGCCGAAAACCGCGGCCTCAACGCCATGTTCGTGATGATGAACGAGGCTCGCCTGATGGTCGGCCTGCAGGGCGTCGCCATTTCCGAGATCGCCTATCAGAACGCCGCCAGCTACGCCCGCGATCGCATCCAGGGCCGCTCGCTGTCCGGCCCCAAGGCGCCGGACAAGAAGGCCGATCCGATCATCGTCCATCCGGACATTCGCCGGACGCTGATGACCATCCGTGCTTTCAACGAGGGCGGCCGCGCCTTCCTGCTGTGGACCGCGCTCAAGTCTGATATCGCCCACCGCGCCGCCGACGAGAAGGAGCGCCAGACGGCCGACGATATTCTCGGCCTCGTCACCCCGATCCTCAAGGGCGTGATGACCGACAAGGGCTTCGATCATGCCGTCATGGCCCAGCAGGTCTTCGGTGGCCACGGCTATATCGAAGAACACGGCATGAGCCAGTATGTGCGCGATGCCCGCATCGCCATGATTTATGAAGGCGCCAACGGCATTCAGGCGCTCGATCTCGTCGGCCGCAAGCTCGCCTTGAACGGCGGCCGCGCCGCCATGGCCCTCTTCAAGGAGATCGGCGATTTCTGCGAGGAGAACCGCAGCAACGAAAAGCTATCCTTCTTCACCAAGCATCTGAAGAAGGGCTTGAACGACGTCCAGGGCGCGACCATGTGGTTCATGCAGAACGCCATGGCCAAGCCCGACAATGCCGGCGCCGGCTCGACCGACTACATGCACCTCTTCGGCCTCGTCATTCTCGGCTATATGTGGGCAAAGATGGCCAAAGCCGCCGAGGATGGGCTTGCATCAGGCGATGCGGCCCGCGAGGATTACCTGAAGAACAAGCTGGTCACCGCCCGCTTCTTCATGGAACGCCTGATGCCGGAAACCGCGCTTCGCAAGGCCCGCATCGAAGCCGGCGCCGACACGATGATGGAACTGGCCGCCGAAGCGTTTTGAGACGAATTCCCTCTTCTCCCCAGCGGGGGTCCGAAGGACGGGTCGAGACCGGTGGCTCGGCCCAGGCAGAGGTGGCCCGTTGGGCAGAAGAGGGAAGAACGAAATTCACCGGCGCCGCCGCGCCGTCAGGGAGATGAGACGATGACCGAGGTTTTCATTTACGACCACGTGCGTACGCCGCGCGGCCGCGGCAAGAAGGACGGCGCCCTGCATGAGGTGCCCTCCGTCCGCCTCGCCGCGAAGACGCTGGAAGCGATCCGCGAGCGCAACGGGCTCAATACAGAAACCGTCGACGACATCATCATGGGCTGCGTCGATCCGGTCATGGATGCCGGCGCCGTCATCCCCAAGGCCGCCGCCTTCGAAGCCGGTTACTCCACCAAGGCGCCCGGCATGCAGATCTCCCGCTTCTGCGCCTCCGGCCTCGATGCCGTCAATTTCGGTGCCGGCAAGATCGCCCAAGGAGCCGACGATATCGTCATCGCGGGCGGCGTCGAAAGCATGTCCCGCGTCGGCCTCGGCATGTCCGGCGGCGCCTGGTTCATGGATCCTTCCGTGAATTTCCCGGCCTATTTCATGCCGCAGGGCGTCTCGGCCGATCTGATCGCCACCAAATACGGCTTCAGCAGAACCGATGTCGACGCTTACGCGGTCGAGAGCCAGAAGCGTGCCGCCCATGCCTGGGAACGGGGCTGGTTCGACAAGTCGGTCATCCCGGTCAAGGACCAGAACGGCCTGACGATCCTGGCAAAGGATGAACACATGCGCCCCGGCACCGATATGCAGGCGCTCGCCTCCCTCAATCCGTCCTTCCAGATGCCCGGCGAGATGGGCGGCTTCGAGGCTGTCGGCATCCAGGCCCATCCTGAGATCGAGCGCATCAACTATGTTCATCATGCCGGTAATTCCTCCGGCATCGTCGATGGCGCCAGTGTCGTCCTGCTCGGCTCCAAAGCCGGCGGTGAGAGCATGAGCATAAAGCCGCGCGCCCGCATCAAGGCTTTCGCCAATATCGGCTCCGATCCGGCCCTGATGCTGACCGGGCCCGTCGACGTCACCGAGAAGCTGTTGAAACGATCAGGCATGAGCCTTTCCGACATCGACCTCTTCGAGTTGAATGAGGCCTTCGCTGCCGTGGTGCTGCGCTACATGCAGGCCTTCGACATCGACCATGACAGGATCAACGTCAATGGCGGCGCCATCGCCATGGGCCATCCGCTCGGCGCCACCGGCGCGATGATCCTCGGCACGGTGCTGGATGAACTCGAACGCCGCGACCTCAACACCGCGCTGGTGACGCTCTGCATCGGCGCCGGCATGGGCACGGCAACGGTTATCGAAAGGGTCTGACGATGGGCTTCAACACCGGCACGATCGAAACCGAATATGCCGAGGTCACCGAGCACTGGTCGCCCCGCGTCATCGCTGATCTCAACGGCCAGAGCGTCAAGCTCGCCAAGGTCCAAGGCCAGCTCGCCTGGCATTCTCACCGCGACGAGGACGAGCTTTTCCTCATCTGGAAGGGGTCGCTTACCATCGAATATCGCGACCGCCCGCATGTGCATCTGAGCGCCGGTGATTTTCATGTCGTGCCGAGGGGCGTCGAGCATAATCCGGTTGCGCCGGAGGAATGCTGGATCGTGCTTTTCGAGCCGTCGCTGACCAAGCATACCGGCGATGTCGTCACCGAAAAGACGAAGACCTTAGACGCGCAGCGCAGCCATTTGCCGGCCTGATCGGGGAGGAACCCAATGACCTACACCAATTTCACGCTCGAAACCGACGCCGACGGCATCGCTCTCGTCACCTGGGACATGCCCGGCAAATCGATGAACGTCTTCACCGCCGAGGTGATGGCCGAACTCGACGCCATCATCGACGCCACGACTGCTGATGCTGCCGTCAAGGGTGTCGTCTTCACCTCGGGCAAGTCCTCCTTCTCCGGCGGCGCCGATCTGTCGATGATCAAATCGATGTTCAGCTCCTATCAGGAGGAAAAGGCAAAGAGCCCAGAGACGGCCGTGCAGAACCTCTTCGGTCTGGTCGGCCGCATGAGCGGCCTGTTCCGCAAGCTCGAAACGTCGGGCAAGCCCTGGGTTTCCGCCATCAACGGCACCTGCATGGGCGGCGCTTTCGAACTGTCGCTCGCCTGCCACGGCCGCGTCGCCTCCAATGCCAAGAGCGTCAAGATCGCGCTGCCCGAGGTGAAGGTCGGTATCTTCCCCGGCGCCGGCGGCACGCAGCGTGTGCCACGGCTGGCGAACGCCCAGGATGCGCTGCAGATGATGACGACGGGCCAGTCGTTGACCGGCTCCCGCGCCAAGGCGATGAACCTCGTGCATCAGGTGGTCGAGCCGGATCTGCTCATCCCGGCCGCCAAGCAGATGATCAAGGATGGCCTGAAGCCGATCGCCCCCTGGGACGAGAAGGGCTTCAAGGCACCGGGCGGCGGCATCTGGACGCCGGCTTCCGCCCAGCTCTGGCCGGCAGCCCCGGCGATCCTGCGCCGGGAAACATCGGGCAATTATCCGGCGGCGCTTGCCATCCTGAAATGCGTCTATGAAGGCTTGCAGGTGCCGTTCGACACCGGCCTGAAGATCGAGCAGCGTTATTTCACCGAAGTGCTGCAGACCCGCGAAGCCTTCTCGATGATCCGCTCGCTGTTCATCTCCATGCAGGAGCTCGGCAAGGGCGCCCGCCGCCCGGCAGGTCACGCGAAGACCGAGCTGAAACATGTCGGCGTCGTCGGTGCCGGCTTCATGGGCGCCTCGATCGCTTATGTCACGGCCGCCGCCGGCATTCCGGTGACGCTGATCGACCGCGACATCGAAGCGGCGACCAAGGGCAAGTCCGTCTCGGAAAGTCTGGTCAAGGATTCTATCGGTAAGGGACGTCTTACGCAGGACGAGGCGGCTGCACTGCTCTCCCGCATCACGCCCTCGGCAGACTATGCCGACCTCGCCAATGCCGATCTCGTCATCGAGGCGGTGTTCGAGGATCGCGAGGTGAAGAAAGCGGTCATCGAGGCGGTCGAAGCCGTGCTGCCGGAAGGCGCGGTCTTCGCCTCCAATACCTCGACCCTGCCGATCTCAGGTCTCGCCAGGAATTCGAAACGCCCTGCCGATTTCATCGGCATCCACTTCTTCTCGCCTGTCGAGAAGATGATGCTGACCGAGGTCATCCTCGGAAGCGACACCGGCGACAGGGCGCTGGCTGTCGCTCTCGACTATGTCGCGGCCATCAAGAAGACGCCGATCGTCGTCAATGACACCCGCGGCTTCTTCGTCAATCGCTGCGTGCTGCGCTACATGTCGGAAAGCTACGACATGCTGATCGAGGGCGTGCCGCCTGTCATGATCGAGAATGCCGCCAAGATGGCTGGCATGCCTGTGGGACCGCTGGCGCTCAACGACGAGGTCGCCATCGACCTCTCGCTGAAAATCCTCAAGGCGACGGTTGCCGATCTCGGCGAAAAAGCCATCGACCCCAGGCATATGGAACTCATCTCCCGCATGGTGGAAAAGGAGGGCCGTTTCGGCCGCAAGAATTCCAAGGGCTTCTACGACTACCCGCCGAAGCCGGCGAAGAAGTCCCTCTGGCCCGACCTCAAGTCCTTCTATCCTCAGAAGCAGGCGGATGAGGTCGACGTCAACGTCCTCAAGCAACGCTTCCTCGTCACCATCGCGCTGGAAGCTGCCCGCACGGTCGAGGAAGGCATCGTCACCGATCCGCGCGAGGCGGATGTCGGCTCGATCTTGGGCTTCGGCTTCGCGCCCTATACCGGCGGGGCGCTGAGCTATATCGACGGGATGGGCGCAAAGGCTTTCGTGGAATTGGCTGAAAGGTTAGCTAGTGCTTACGGAGGTCATTTCAAGCCGACGCCGCTGCTGAAGGACATGGCCGCCAAGGGCGAGACGTTCTACGGCCGGTTCGACCCCTATGCGAAGGTGGAGAAGGCGGCATAAGGCGTCTCTGCCATCGTGCCTTGCGGCGCCCCCTCTGCCCTGCCGGGCATCTCCCCCACAGGTGGGGAGATTGGCTGGGCGCTACGGCTTTCCCTATCTTATCCGTTACGGCAAGACGCTTGAGAGGTCCGGCAAGCCAGCTACTTGCCGATCTCCCCACCTGTGGGGGAGATGGCCGGCAGGCCAGAGGGGGCGGCCCACGTACGACGTTCAAGAGTTATTCGACTTCACCTCGCCAGCTGAATTTGACTTTCCCTAGCTGCGGCCTTGTCATCGACACAATTTCCGATTACATATCCGCGCATCGATCTTGCTAGATGAACTTTGAAACGGCTTGCGTCGTTCCTGGCGAACTTCCTCCAAAATCGGTTTTCATCGCCGCTTGGCATTTATCCGAGCTGCAATCTTCTATGAACGATTCGAAAAGGATATCGTCATGAGCACAGGTACCGTAAAGTGGTTCAACGCAACCAAGGGCTTCGGCTTCATTCAGCCGGATGACGGCGCAGCCGACGTTTTCGTCCACATCTCTGCTGTTGAACGCGCTGGCATGCGCGATCTCAAGGATGGCCAGAAGCTGTCTTACGAGCTCGTCCGCGACAACAAGTCCGGCAAGATGTCGGCAGACCGCCTCCAGGCGGCCTGAGCCTTTAAGGCTCTAAATATCATCTCCGGATCGTGACCACGGATGTACTGGCACGGTTCGTTGAGATAGCAGGGAAGGTCGGGTTACCCCGGCCTTTTTTTGTGTCTGGCCGGCTGATGCTGTGCCTTTTCCCAAGAAATGCGTCCGCAAGACCCCCCTCTGCCCTGCCGGGCATCTCCCCCACAAGGAGGGAGATTGGATGGGCGCGATGGTTTCCCCAAACAACTAGCCGTCACATGAATCGTAAATTGAGGGCGAGGTATGGCTTCTTGCCGATCTCCCCACCTGTGGGGGAGATGCCCGGCAGGGCAGAGGGGGGCGGCCACGGCACGATCTTAAAGAATCTTTGGTAACGCGCTCAACCGCCTGCCGTCTCGCCAGCCTCCAGCATCTCCATCACCCGCGCCATCACCGCCCGTGCCGCATCGAGTTCGGCTGACGTGAAAGCGGCGCCCAGCCCGTCGGCCCATCCGGCTTGCGCGATCTCGATGACACCGAGCCGCGCGGCCCCTTCTTCGGTCAGCCGCACCAGTTTGGCGCGTTGATGCTGCGGGTTGTCGGCATAGGCGATCAGCCCTTCGACCTCCAGCACGTCGGCGAGCCGCTGGACGCCCTGGCGGGCGATGCCGAGCGCACGGGCGATCTGCGCCACCGACATGCCGCCGCGTCGTGCCGCCGCCAGCACCTGCCAGCGCGCGCTCGTCTGTCCTGCCGGCTTTGCCAACTGGTCGCCTGCCGCCGTCAAATGGCCGGCGAGGCGAAGGGCGGTGATCGCGAAAGCGGAGAAAGCATCCCCCTCCATCGTCCGCTCCGGTCGATTTTGTTTGACAACATGTTGTCGATTTTGTATCTCATCCATAATGACAACATATTGTCATATCTGGAGATTGAAGGCAACGCCGAAGGAGGAGAGTGCCGTGAAGAAGACCTACAGAGGAAGCTGCCATTGCGGCAAAGTGCACTACGAGGTGGACATGGATCTCGAGGAGGGCACCGGCCGCTGCAATTGCTCGATCTGCGCCAAGCGGCGCTATTGGGGCGCCAACGTCAAGCCGGAGGATTTCCGGCTAATGTGCGACCAGGCGGAAATGGCCGACTACCAGTTCAACACCATGAGCGGTCATCACCGCTTCTGCCGCACCTGCGGTGTGCCGGCCTATGGCGACGGTTATGTCGAACAAATCGGCGGCGCCTATGTCTCGATCAATATCGCCTGCCTGGACGATATCACCCCTGAGGAACTGGCAGCACTGCCTGTCCGTTACTCCGACGGCAGGCACGACGCCTGGTGGAACGAACCGGCGGTGACGAGTTATCTTTGAAGCAATTCCAGCGAAGCTGCACAGCAGTCTTGCTGGAATTGCGCAAACGGAAATGCATCCCTGTCGGATCCTCCCCTTCGTCCTCTGTCCATAACGGAAAAGGAGAACGATCGTGAAAGACGAAGCGAATGCCAAGATCGAGGAAGAGGCGATCATCGCCATGCTGATGATGCGCGCCAAGGCGCTGGGCGAAAAGAACGCCAAGGATGCGCTTTCCTACGAGACCGACGATGAGATCGAATTTTCGCTGGCGCCACCGCTGGTCGGCAATGGCAAGGATGAGGCGAGCCTGCAGGCCTGGTTCGATACCTGGGAAGGCCCGATCGGCGGCGATGTGCGCGATGCCAGACTGACGGTTGGCGAGGATGTCGCTTTCTGGAGCGGCCTCACGCGCATGACCGGGACCAAGACCGACGGCACCGCCGTCGATCTCTGGTTCCGCCAGACCCTCGGCCTCGTCAAGCAGGATGGCCGATGGCTGGTTGCCCACCAGCACGCCTCGGTGCCCTTCGCCATGGATGGCAGCGGCCGGGCGCTGCTCGATCTCAAGCCGTGAATAATGTCAGGCAGCACTCCCCGCGACCTTCCGCCGGTCGGCGCGAATGCTCATCAGTCCGACGCCCATCAAAAGCAGGATCGCCGTCGCATAGATATCCGTCGTCAGCGCGTAGCCGGCCGATTTTGCCAGGAACCCGGCCAGGATCGCCGGCAGGCTGAAGGCGAGGTAGCTCTGGACATAGAAGGCCGACAGCAGCCCGGCCCGCTCATCCGGTTTGGCGAGCGGCATGATGGTGCCGATCGAACCGAGGAAATTGGTGCCAAATCCGGCGCCGGTAAAAATCGTGCCGATGAGCAGTAGCGGCACATTGGCGAGATGTACGCCGGCAACGACGGTCAGGATGCCGAGCGTCTTGGCCGACACGCCGAAAGCGAGATTGGCCGATGCCGTCTTGCTGCGCCTGAGATAGACGGCGATCGCCCCGCTCACCATCAATGCGGTGACGACGGCCCCGCCCGTCAGCGGCATCCGGCTGCCGGTCGTGGTGGCGACCAAGGACGGGACCAGCGAGAGATAGAAGCCGGCAAGCGTCCAGTTGGCGATGTTGATCGGCGTCACCAGCGAGAGCGGTCGCTTCACCTGCGGCGGAACGGTGACCCGCGGTATCAGCGAGCCGAGTGCGCCCGGCCGCGTGCCGCCGGTCTCGCCTGTCAGCCATATGGCGGCCGCCTGCAGCGTGAAGGCGACGAGCAGCAGCGCATAGACCAGATGCATCGGGAAGGGGCCGTATTGGATCAAGGCACTGGTGCCGACCGCACCCACCGCCATGCCGGAAAGCGGCGCGATAGAGTTGACGATCTGTCCCTTTGCCCGGTCGACATCGACGAGCGCCGCTCCGAGCGAGGCGCCGGCGACTCCCGTTGCCAGTCCCTGCACGATCCGCGCTGCGATCAGCCAGCCGGGACCGCTTGCGACGACGAAGAGCGCCATGGCGACGATTTCGAGCACGAGGGCGAAAAAGATCACCGGCTTGCGGCCGAGATGATCCGAGATCGAACCGGCGGTCAGCAGCGCCGCCAGCAGCGCAAAGGCGTAGACCGCAAAGATCACCGTGATCAGCACCGGCGAGACGGAGAAGTTTTCCTGATAGATCCGGTAAAGCGGCGTTGGCGCCGCGGAGGCGCCGAAAAAGGTCGCGAGCGTCAGCGCATGAAAGCCGATCGAGGGACGCGGCGAATTCTCGGTGGATTTGGCTGCGGCGAACATATATAAGCCCCTTAAAGCTAAGCCGTTGCGTTAGCTTATGTAGAGCGAGCGCCTTATAAAAGCAAATTATTTGCGTTAATAATTCTATCAAAGATTTTGAACCAAACGGTGTCAAGGGGCGAAAGTCGGGTTGCAGTCATGACAGTCAAAGAGAACCTCCGTCCGGGCGGCAGAAGCGCCCGGGTTCAGGCATCGGTGCACAAGGCGGTCCGTGAACTGCTGGCGGATATGAGCCGCGCCGAGGTGACGATCCCGCTGATTGCCAGCAAGGCGGGGGTGACGCCGTCGACCATCTATCGCCGCTGGGGCGACCTGCAACAGCTTCTCGCCGATGTCGCCGTCGATCGGCTGCGGCCGGATATGCAGCCAATTGATGCCGGCAGCGGCAAGGCCGATCTCGAAGCCTGGGCCGAGCAATATGCCGAGGAAATGTCCTCCGGCCCGGGCCGCGAGATGATCCGTGACGTACTGGCGGCGCAGGCGAGCGCAAATGCGTGTAAATGCGCTGAATTTACCCGCCAGCAGGTCGGTCTCATCGCCGAGAGGGCGAGGGCCCGCGGCGAGGCCTTTCCGGATGTCGAGCGCGTCATGGACCAGGTCGTGGCGCCGATCATGTACCGCATCCTGTTCGGCGATGTACCGGATGCAGCGCGCGTGCGCGATCTCGTTTCGCGCGTCATGGGCGCGGCGCTTTAAGCGTGTCTTTTACTCTGCGGCTGCGCGCTTGAGGCCGGAAATCTGGGTGATATAGGCGCGCAGCGCCGCCGGCCGCACCGGTTTGTGCTGAACGGCGATGCCGTATCGCTCGGCCTCGCTGCGCACCTCCGGCGTGCGGTCGGCCGTGATCAGCAAAGCGGGAATATCGGCGCCGAATTGCCGGCGCAGATGCAGAATAGCGGCAATGCCGGTGCCGTCGCCGAGATGATAATCGGCGATGACGATATCTGGCGGTCCGTCCCGACCGTCGCTTGATATCACGTCGGCGAGGCAATCCAGCGCCGCCACCTCGCAGCCCCAGCCGCTGATCAGGAGCCGCATCCCTTCGAGGATCTTCGGCTCATTGTCGATGCAGAGGATCTTCAACCCGCTCAGCGACTGCCCCGGACGGTCGGCAGGGGTGATTGCCGCTGCGGCCGCGGCTGGGCGCGAGACGTCGAGCGGCATGGCGATCCGGAATTCCGTGCCTTTGCCATGCGTCGACTGTAGCTCGACCGGATGGTTGAGCACGCGGGCGATGCGGTCGACGATCGACAGGCCGAGCCCGAGGCCGGAAGCGGTCTTCGCGCCTTCGTCCAGCCGCGCGAATTCCTTGAACACGGTGCGGAATTTCGACGGCGGAATGCCGATGCCTGAATCGATCACTTGGATGATCACCTGGTTGCCGCGCCGCCGCGCCCCAACCAGCACCTTGCCGTTGATCGTATATTTGATGGCGTTGGAGACAAGGTTCTGCACCAGCCGGCGCAGCAGGTTGGGATCGGAACGGACCCTGAGCGACGTCGGCATCACCACCAGCTTCAGCTGTTTTTCGCGGGCGATCGGCGCGAAATCCGTCTGGATACGCTCCAGCAGGTCGGACAGCGCGACCGAGGCGAGCCGCGGCCGCATGGCGCCGGTATCGAGCCTGGAGATATCGAGCACCGCGCCGAGAATGGTCTCGACCGATTCCAGCGCGGAATCGATGTTGCGCACGATCGAACTGTTGTCGGATTGCGCCATGCGCTCGACCAATGCCGAGGAATAGAGCCTGGCGGCATTGAGCGGCTGCAGGATATCGTGGCCGGCGGCGGCAAAAAAGCGCGTCTTACCAATATTCGCTTCGTCGGCGGCGGCGCGTGCCTCGCCGAGTTCGTGGTTGACGCGGGTAAGCTCGGCCGTACGTTCGGCAACGCGCTGCTCCAGAGTCTCATTCGCCTGTTTCAGCGCCTGGTCGGCACTCACGCGCTGGGTGATGTCGGTGAAGGTGGCGACGATGCCCTTGTCGGGCATGGCGTTGGAGCGCACCTCGATGATCCGCTCGCCGCCGCCGAGCACCAGCGAAAAAGGTTTGTCGAGCGTCAGGAAATGCCGCACCGTCTGGCTGAGATCGTCGGGCGCGATGTCGCCGCGCTGGCTGAGTGTGGTGACGATTTCGGACAAGGGAAAACCGACCTGGCCGGCACTTTCCGGCAGATCCAGCAATTGCCGGAAGCGCCGGTTCCAGATCGTCAGCCGGTTGGAACTGTCGAAGACCGCAATGCCCTGATCCATCTGCGAAAGTGCCGTCTGCAGCATGTCCTGGTTATATTGCAGTGCCTCGCTCGCCTGGTCGAGCAGCCAGGCGGTATCGGAAGAGGCATCCTCGATCTTCTGCAGGATCAACGACAGCACCAGCCGGGCCGAAGACGAGCCGATGGCGCTGCCGAGCAGCTGTTCGCTGAAATGGATGAGCGCCATGTCTGCCGGCTGTTCGTCCTCCAGCTTGCGGCCGGAGCTTTGTTCGTAGGTCGTCAATGAGCGCTGCATGCGCTCTTCGCCGAGATAGCGCGAGATCGCCGCCTTGAGATCGCCGACGCTGATGCGGGTCTTCCAGCCGCGCGTGGCAAATTGTGAGCGCGAATGCCGCTTGACGAAGATGCCGGCCTGGATGCGTTCCAGCGGCCTGGCGTTGCGGGTGAGCGAGCCGACAATAAAGAAGGCGGTGTTGACGAGCAGGCTCATCGCTGTCGCATTGACCAGCGGATCGGCGTCGGCTGCGGTGAACAATGTCGTCCCGGGGAAGATGAAGCCGAGCACGGCGCTCGCCACATAGGAATAATCGGGGCCGCCGAGCGAGGGTAGGAACAGCAGGTAGATCCAGATGACGAAACCGGAGGTCAGCCCGAGGATCGCGCCGCGCGCGTTCGCTCGCCGCCAGATCAGCCCGCCGAACAGCGCCGGGGCGATTTGCGCGATCGCCGCAAAGGAAAGAAGACCGATCGAGGCAAGGCCGGCGGTGCTGTCGGTCGAACGGTAATAGGCGTAGCCGAACAGCAGCACGGCGAAAATGGCGCTGCGGCGGATGTTGAGCAGCGTCTTGGCGAAATTGTCGCGCTGGCTGGCGCGGCCGGCGAGTTTGCGCCTGAGGAAGATCGGCATGATGATGTCGTTCGACACCATGATCGACAGCGCGACGGAATCGACGATGACCATCGCCGTTGCGGCGGAGAAACCGCCGATGAAGATGATCAGCGAAATGACGGGCATCTGGCCGGCAAGCGGCAGTGACAGCATGTAGAAATCGGCATTGCCGCTGCCGCCGAAGGTCAACAGCCCGCCGATCGCCACCGGCAGCACGAAGAGATTGATTGATATGAGATAGGTGGGAAACAGGAAGCCCGCGAGTTTCAGCTGTTTCGGGGTTCGGTTTTCGACAACCGTCACGTGGAATTGCCGCGGCAGCAGGATGATCGCAAAGGCCGACAAGATGATCAGGGTGATCCAGCGGCTGATCGGCGTGTGGTAGCTGAGCGCCGACATGACCAGCTCATTGTCGATGGTCTTGCGCCAGAGATCGGTCGGGCCATCGAAGAGAAACCAGATGACGCAGACGCCGGCCGTCAGGAAGGCGACGAGCTTGACCACCGATTCCATCGAAACGGCGAGGATGAGGCCGTCCTGATGCTCCGTCGCATCCGTATGCCGCGTGCCGAACATGATGGCGAAGCAGGCAAGCACCAGCGTTGCGACGAGCGGCAGGTCGAGGAAATAGAGATTGCCGCTGCCGATGCCGTAATCGGACGGATTGACCATGGCGCTGACGGTGCTGGAGATCGCTTTGAGCTGCAGCGCAATATAAGGAATGGCGCCGATCAGCGAGATCAATGCGACGATCGTTGCGACCGTCGAGTTCTTGCCGTAGCGGGCGGCGACGAAGTCTGCAACCGATGTGAGCTTCTCCGCCTTGGCAAGCTCGATGATACGGCGAAGCAGCGGCATGCCGAGCGTGAAGACCAGGATCGGGCCGATATAGATGCCGGCAAATTCCGGGCCCCGCTGCGCCGCAAGCCCGACGCTGCCGAAATAGGTCCAGGAAGTGCAGTAGATCGCAAGGCTTAGCGCATAGACCACCGGCCATCCGCCTTCCAGCGTGCCCGGGCCGCCTTTCCGCATGCCCTGGCCGCGGTTCTTGCGGTCGCCATAGCTTGCCACGGCGAAAAGCAGGAGCAGATAGCCGAAGGCAGACGCGAATATGACCCAGCCTGGAAGCATTGACCCTCCGCCGGCGGAAAACCCGCCGGGACCTCCCGCAACATCGGTCAGCTTAAGTTATTTCAGGCACTTTGAGAATTCCCGCCGGTCTAGGCCTTAAGTCAAAGACCGCACGGGGGTATCCCCAAATAATAACGATTGCCGATTGATTAATTGCAATGAAGATGTAGCTAATAAAAACAATTGTATCGAAGGGAGACGGATCCGATGATCAATGAGTTCAAGGCCTTTATCGCCCGCGGCAATGTCATGGATCTTGCGGTCGGCGTCATCATCGGCGGCGCCTTCGGTGGCATCGTCAAATCTTTGGTGGATGACCTTATCATGCCGATCGTCGGTGCCATTTTCGGCGGCTTCGATTTTTCGAATTACTTCCTCCCACTCTCGTCGGCCGTCAACGCGCCGACACTTGCCGCCGCCCGCGCCCAGGGAGCGGTCTTTGCCTATGGCAGTTTCCTCACCGTGCTCATCAACTTCCTCATTCTCGCCTGGATCATCTTCCTGATGGTCAAGGGCGTGAACACCCTGCGTGCCCAGGTCGAGCGCCAGGAAAAGGCCGCACCGGAAGAGTTGCCGCCGCCGCCGGCAGACGTTCAGCTGCTGACGGAAATCCGCGATCTTCTCGCCAAGCGCCCGACGGCTTGATCCCGTCCGCTCCGGCTCAATCATCACGAAAATCGATAGGCCATCACTGGATGTCATGAGATTTGCCGGCGCAAATCCTCTATGAAGGCGGAAACCGGAGATATGCATGTCGATCGTCAGCAGCCTCAGCCCGCGCGCCTTGGCGGCGCCCGAAAGCGGGATCGTCGAAGTCGTCAATTATGCCCGTGGCCGCGAAGGCCTGCTGCCGCTCTGGGTGGGTGAAGGCGATCTGCCGACGCCGGATTTCATCAGCCAGGCGGCAATGGACGCGCTTGCCGCCGGCGAGACCTTCTATACCTGGCAGCGCGGCATTCCGGAGCTTCGCCAGGCGCTGTCCGATTATTACACCAGGCATTTCGGAATCCGGCTTGCGGTCGAGCATTTCTACGTCACCGGTTCCGGCATGCAGGCGATCCAGATCGCCGTGCAGGCGCTGACCTCGCCGGGCGACGAGCTTGTTTACCTCTCCCCCTCCTGGCCGAATATCGCCGCCGCTCTCGAAATATCCGGCGCGCGCTCGCTCAGTGTCGAGCTACAGTTCGAAGGCGGTAAATGGGCGGTCGATCTGAACCGCATCGAAACCGCGATCACCCCGAAGACCAAGGGCATCTTCATCAACACGCCGTCGAACCCGACGGGCTGGACGGCGACGAAGCAGGATCTTGGCGATATCCTGGCGCTTGCCCGCAGGCATGACCTCTGGATCATGGCGGATGAAATCTACGCCCGCTACTATTTTGCCGGCGGCCGCGCACCCTCTTTCCTCGATGTGATGGAAGAGGGCGACAAGGTCATCTTCGTCAATTCCTTCTCGAAGAACTGGTCGATGACCGGCTGGCGCGTCGGCTGGATCGCAGCACCCCCTGCGATGGGCCAAGTGCTCGAAAACCTCATCCAGTATTCGACATCGGGGGTGGCGCAGTTCATGCAGAAGGGCGCCGTCGCAGCCCTTGATCAAGGCGACGATTTCGTCGCCGCCAATATCGCCAAGGCGGCCCGCTCCCGCGATATTCTCTGCGATGCGCTTGTCGCCACCAACCGCGTCGAGACGCTGAAGCCGGACGGCGCGATCTACGCCTTCCTGAAGATCGACGGCGTCGCCGATAGCCGCAGTGCAGCGCTCGATATCGTCGACAAGACCGGCGTTGGCCTTGCCCCCGGAACTGCTTTCGGCCGAGGCGGCGAACTCTTCCTGCGCGCCTGTTTCCTGCGCGACCCCGCGCAGGTGGCGACCGCGGCCGAGCGTCTCTGCGACTATATCCTCAAGCTCTGACATCAGTCGGCCTGCTGCGAAAAGGAGCGTCATCCACGGCCCAGGAGATCGGCGAGGGCTGCCCCTCATCCGGCTGTATGCTGCGCCCTCTCCGTCCCTCGCCAACGTCCCGCATGGCACGTCCCCTCGCCCCGTCAGAACGGGGAGAGGGTTAGGGTGAGGGGCAGCCATCAGCCGCGAATGCCGCGATTTTGTGCCGGAATCGCCGGATCGATAAAACTCTAGCAAAGCCCGAAATCGGCCTCTAACCACGACTCCAAACATACCCGTTCACGGGCCTTCCAATGGCCGTTCGATAAGAAAATTGGAAAGAAAAACCGGCGCCTGATGCCCCTGCTTATAAAAACGAAAGCAGGGACGCGGGACATGGCGGTTTTGGTGACGGGCGGGGCCGGATATATCGGCAGTCACATGGTTTGGGCGCTGCTCGATGCGGGCGAGGACGTGGTCGTGCTCGACCGCCTCTCCACGGGCTTTCGCTGGGCCGTGGCGCCGGCGGCGCGTTTCTATCTCGGCGACATTGCCGATCCCGACATATTGAAAAAGGTCTTCATAGAAAACGACATCGAGGCGATCATCCATTTCGCCGGTTCCGCCGTCGTCCCGGTCTCGGTCACCGATCCGCTCTCCTACTACGACAACAATTCCGGCAAGACCCGGGCGTTGCTGAGTGCTTCGGTCAAGGCCGGTATCCGCAACTTCGTCTTCTCCTCGACGGCGGCCGTCTACGGTCAGCAAAAGACCGACCTGCCGGTGAAGGAGACGGCCCCTCTCAATCCGGAAAATCCTTACGGCCAGTCGAAGCTGATGACCGAGTTCATGCTGCGCGATGCCGCCGCCGCCTATGATTTCAACTATGTCGCGCTGCGCTATTTCAACGTCGCCGGCGCCGACCCGCATCACCGTGCCGGCCAGTCGACCTCAGGCGCCACGCACCTCATCAAGGTCGCCTGCGAGGCAGCGCTCGGCAGGCGCGACAGTGTCAATGTCTACGGCATCGACTATCCCACCCATGACGGTACCGGCGTGCGCGACTACATCCACGTCAGCGATCTCACGGATGCGCATCTGAAAGCGCTGCAGCACCTGCGCAGGGACAAGGGCTCGCTCGTTGCCAATTGCGGTTATGGCAGCGGCTATTCGGTGCTCGACGTGCTGAACATGGTCACCCGCCTGCACGGGCATTCCTTCAAGATCCACATGGCGCCGCGGCGCGCCGGCGATTCGGCAAGCGTCGTCGCAGACGCTTCGCTCGCCCGGCAGGTGCTCGACTGGAAGCCTAGATACGATTCTCTGGAAACCATCGTCCAGAGCTCGCTCGATTGGGAACTGTTCCTGTCGAACAAGAGCGTCGACGACCTGCATAGCATCCACCGGGCATTGGCCGCCGCTTCGTTCTGATGCAGAAGCCTATTTACCATCCCCGCGCCTGCGGGGACCGCATGCCGTGACGTGAATAAGGAAAAATCAAGCTTTCTCTGGCTGGCCCTGGCCGACGGAAAGGAGACGATGAAGAACTTTCTGGCCTCATTGCAGCTGCAAAAAGACAATCCGACGCTTCTGACGGCGCAGTTCCGGGCCTTGTCGTCGCAGATCCCCATTCTCTATGTCCTGCTGATCATCAACGCTCTTGCGGTGGCGATCACCCACCTCAAATCCGCACCCCTTTGGCTCTCGCTCTACATTCCAGTGGTCTTGAGCGTCGTCTGCGTCTTCCGTCTCTGCTGGTGGGAGATCCGGGGCAAGGAAGATGTGACCGCCGAGCGGGCCTACAGGCTGATGAAAGTGACGATATCGGGGGCCGGCATCCTGGCCGTCGCTTTCGGCGGCTGGGCGATTGCGCTTTACCAATATGGCGATGCTTCCCAGCAGGGCCAGATCGCCTATTTCCTCGTCGTGACGGGCATCTCTTGCATCTTTTGTCTGATGCACCTGCCGATGGCGGCGGCCCTCACCACGGTCATCACCTTCTCGGCCATGATCGCCACCTTCATGTTCTCGGGCAATCCCGTTTTTGTCGCGACCGCCGTCAGCGGCCTCTTCCTGATCCTGCCCTTCCTCAGGGTGATCAACAGCTATTTCCAGAATTTCGTGGGTCTCGTGCAATTGACCGAGGAACTGAAGCAGAAGCAGGCGGAAGCCGAGGAACTGAACCTCGTCAACAGCCGCAATGCCCTGCATGACCAGTTGACCGGCCTTGCCAATCGCCGCAGTTTCTTTCTCTCGCTGGAAAAACGGCTGCAGAAGGATCCATCCTCGCCACCCGTCCTCGGCATTCTCGATCTCGACGGCTTCAAGCCCGTCAACGACGTCTTTGGCCATGCCGCCGGCGATCTCGTCCTCAAGGAGACGGCCCGCCGCTTCGTCGCGCTGGTCGGCGAAGAGGGCATTGTCTCCCGTCTTGGCGGCGATGAGTTCGGCATCATCTTTCCCTGCTCGATGACACGCCAGGCGATCGCCGATCTCGGCCAGGCGCTTTGTGCTGCCGTCCGCGACCCTTTCGAAATCCCCGACGGTTCGGTCCGCGTCTTCGGCTCCTGCGGCATCGTCTACCCCGATATCGGCGCATACACCGCCGAGGATCTCTACGAGAAAGCGGATTTCGCCCTCTACCAGGTCAAGAGCAAGCGCAGCAGCGGCGTCGAATTCTTCTCGGCCGAGCACGAGAAGATCCTGACGCAGCGCCACCTGATCGAACTCGAGCTGCAGGCGAACGATTTCGCCAAGGAATTAAAACTCGACTATCAGCCGATCGTCGAATTGAAGAGCGGCCGCGTCGTCGCTTACGAGGCGCTTGCCCGCTGGGACAGCGCCCGCTTCGGCCGTATCAGCCCAGACGCCTTCATCCCCGCTGCCGAGCGCACGGCGGTCATCGGCCGCATGACACGCATCCTCTTCGCCAAGGCGCTCGAAGCGCTGGCGATCATTCCACGGCATCTCAGGCTGTCCTTCAATCTCTCGGCGCGCGATATCTGCGACCACGAAACCTCGATGGCGCTGCTTGCCATGATCACCCGCTCCGGTATCGATCCCAGGCGCATCGAATTCGAGATTACCGAGACAGCACTGCTCTCCGATTTCGACACCGCCGACCAGGTGATATCAATGCTGCGCGCTGCCGGCATCTCGATCGCGCTTGATGATTTCGGCACCGGCTATTCGAGCCTCAGCCATATTCATCGTCTCGCCTTCGACAAGCTGAAGATCGACAAGTCCTTCGTGATGAATTTCGATCGCGACGCCCGCTGTATGAACATCACCCGCTCGGTCGCCAATCTCTGCCAGAATCTCGGCATTGCCTCCGTCGCCGAAGGCGTCGAAAGCGAAGAGATCGCCGAGGGATTGAAGGCGATGGGCGTTCGTCTGGCCCAGGGCTATCATTTCTCGCGGCCGCTGCCGCTCGAACTTGCCATCGATTACGCCGCCCGGTGCGAGGCCGAAGCCTCCGCCCGCAATTCGCTGTCTGCCTGAACCAATCTCCCGACCGGTCTTAAATCGACTGGAGCGAAGCTACGTGGTCGTCTATTCATGGTCGTAACAATTGAGGTGAACCATGCAAGACGGCGAAGTCATCATTGAACGGCGAGGGACTGCGGGCGTCATCCGGCTCAACCGGCCGCGGGCGCTGAACAGCCTGACGCTGCCGATGATCGGTGCGATTACTGCGGCCCTTCACGATTTTGCCGATGACCCCGAGGTGGCAGGCGTCGTGGCGACGGGAGAGGGTGAACGCGGCTTCTGTGCCGGCGGCGATGTCCGCGCCCTGCATGAGAGCGCCCGCGCCGGCGATGGCCTCGCAGGTACCTTCTGGCGTGAGGAATTCCGCCTCAACCATATGATTGCCTCCTACCCCAAACCCTATGTCGCGCTGATGGACGGCATCACCATGGGCGGCGGCGTCGGCCTGTCGTCGCACGGCCGCCACCGCATCGTCACCGAGCGCACACGGCTGGCCATGCCCGAAACCGGCATCGGCTATGTCCCGGATGTCGGCGCCACCTGGCTACTGCCACGCGCGCCCGGTGAAGCCGGAACATGGCTCGGCCTGACCGGGCTCGATATTGGTGCTGCCGATGCGATCCACGCTGGGCTTGCCGATCTCCAGATCGCTTCGTCGCGGCTCGGCGAGGTGGTCGACGCTCTCTCGGGCCTGCCGCGCGCCAGCTCATCCGGCGATGTCGATGCCGTGCTGCAGGCGCTTTCTGAACCTCAAGGAGAAGGGCGGCTCAAGCAGAACGCGGCGATGATCGATCGCGCATTTCGGTTCGACAGCGTCGAGGAGATCCTGGCAGCGCTTGCCGCGGAGGAGGGCGAATTCGCCGCCGAGACGCGCCGGGTGCTGCTGACGCGTTCACCGACCAGCCTAAAGCTCGCTTTGCGGCTGCTGAGGGCCGGCCGCCGCAGCGCCTCGCTGGCCGAATGCCTCGGCCGTGAACTCGGCGCCTGTCTGCAGATGCTTGATAATCCCGATTTCTTCGAGGGTATCCGCGCCGCCGTCATCGACAAGGACCGCAATCCGCAATGGTCGCCGGCAACTGTCGAGGCTGTGAGGGCCCAAACGGTCGAGCATTTCCTGAAACCGGCCGAGCCGCCGCTTTCACTCTGAACCCATCTGACCTATCGCCACATGCCGCGCATGCGGGCGCCGACATCGATGCGCACCTGCCGCGCCTGCGCTTGCGCGGCCTCCGATTTTCCCTGCGGCCAGCTGCAGGCCTCGAAGAACTGCAGCAGGGTCGCGGGAATGAAGCGGCTGCGCGAGGCATAGACGTGCCGGTCGCCCTGTGAGTTCTGCCCATAGGTGAAGAAGCGCTGTGGCACGACGAGGTCGAGACCATCCCTGGCGCGCGTCATCGCGACATAGAGCAGCCGGCGTTCCTCCTCGATTTCGGCGGTGGTGCCGACGGCGAGATCGCTCGGTATGCATCCGTCGACGACGTTCAGCATGAATACCTTCGTCCATTCCTGGCCCTTGGCGGAATGGATTGTGGAAAGGATGAGGTAGTCCTCGTCGAGAAGCGGCACGCCCGCCTGGTCGCTAGTCGCATCCGGCGGATCGAGGGTGAGTTCGGTCAGAAATCGCTCGCGCGAGGCATAACCGCCGCCGATCTGCTCGAGCTGCAGCAGATCGGCCTGCCGCGTCGTCGCGTCCTCATGAAGCCGTTCCAGATGCGGCGCGTACCATTGTCGCGCCAGGCCGATTTCCGCCGGCCAGCCGGCCTTGCCGGTCTTCAGCTCCTGCAGCATCGAAACGAAAGTCGTCCAGTCCTCGCCGGAGCGCGGCGGTGCCGGCATGGCGGCAAGAGCAGAAATCGGGCTGGCATCCTCGGCCATCAGGTCGAGCGCCTTTTGCGCCGTCGACGGCCCGACGCCCGGCAGGATCTGCATCAGCCGGAAGCCCGCCACCCGGTCGCGCGGGTTCTGCGCGAAGCGAAGGACGGCAAGCAAGTCCTTCACATGCGCGCTGTCGAGAAACTTCAGCCCGCCGAATTTGACGAAGGGAATGTTGCGCCGGGTCAACTCGACCTCCAGCGGCCCGCTATGATGCGAGGCGCGGAAGAGCACGGCTTGCTGCTTAAGTGTCACGCCTTCCTCGCGGTTGTCGAGCACCATGTCGGTGATGTAGCGCGCCTGCTCGGCCTCGTCCCGCACCGTGACGAGGCGGGGCCGCTCGGACGATTGCCGCTCGGTCCAGAGGTTCTTGGTGAAGCGCTCCGAGGCGAGATCGATGACGGCGTTGGCGGCGGCGAGGATCGGCTGCGTCGAGCGGTAGTTGCGGTCGAGCGTGACGATATCGGCCGCTGGGCTGAAGGCGGCGGGAAAATCGAGGATATTGCGCACCGTCGCGGCACGGAAGGAATAGATCGACTGCGCATCGTCGCCGACGACGGTCAGCCCCTGGCCTTGGGGCTTCAGCGCCAGCAGGATCGAGGCCTGCAACCGGTTGGTATCCTGATATTCGTCGACCAGCACATGGTCGAAGCGGCTGCCGATGTCCTCGGCAATGACAGTCTCGCCAACCATCTGCGCCCAGTAGAGCAGCAGATCGTCGTAATCGAGTACGTTCTGGCTCTGCTTGGCCTCGACATAACAGGCGAAAAGTTCGCGCAGCTGTTTCTCCCACGCCGCGCACCAGGGAAAGGCATCGCGCAGCACGTGGTCGAGCGCGGTTTCCGAATTCACCGCCCTGGAATAGATGGCAAGACAGGTGCCCTTTGTGGGAAAGCGGCTTTCCGTCTTCGAGAAGCCGAGGTCGTGCCGGATCAGGTTCATCAGATCGGCGCTGTCTTCGCGGTCGTGGATGGTAAACCCAGGACCGAGACCGATCTGCTCCGCATAATCGCGCAACAGCCGCGCGCCGATGCCGTGGAAGGTGCCGGACCAGGAAAGCGCATCCGCCATGACGCCGGCATTTGCACCAAGCACATCGCGGCAGATGCGCTCGACGCGTCGCGCCATCTCGGCGGCTGCCCGGCGCGAGAAGGTCATCAGCAGGATGCGGCGGGGATCGGCGCCTTTGACGATCAGATGGGCGACGCGATGCGCCAAGGTATTCGTCTTGCCGGAGCCGGCGCCGGCAATGACCAGCAGCGGCCCGGCAATATGGTTTCCGTCGATGAGCGTGCCGTGTTCGACGGCCATGCGCTGCTGCGGATTGAGCTTTTCGAGATACATCCAGCCGTCCGGTTGGGCTCCCGCAGAATCACTGGGGAAAGATTAGATGTTCCTTGAATGTTCGCGATTGTCGCCTCTGTCAAGCGATCTGGCGCGCGAGCAACATCTCAGTCGGGGAAATCCGGGCCGATCTCGCGCCGCACCAGCTTCAGGCTGCGGTCCGGCTGAAGAATATAGGTTTCCTCCACACGCTGGCCCGTCCCGTTGTAGAACTGGTTGTAGACGGCGCTGCCGACCGGCGATTTGGTGAGCTTCGTTCGCGGCTGCCCGCCATAGGTAATGCTGCCGGGAATGGGTTCCAGCGCCGGCGTATCGGCCGAGGAGCAGCCGGCTAGCAATGCCCCGGCGAACAAGGCGGGCAGAAGCGCTTTCATCGTCGTCATCCTTTTTAGGATGCTCCGAAACAATTATTGAATCGCGTGCGTCAGAGTGACTCGGCTTTGGGGGATTCTTCAAAGGATCGAACGGGCGTAAGTGTTTTGGATGATCGACGCAGACGCCAGTCGCCAGCGTTGGGAGGCTGTCGGCTCGCAGGAAGCGGTACTGGAGCCCGCCCAGGTTAGTCTTTCCAAGCGCTGGCGAAGATGACGTTGTGGTCGGATTACGCATGCGCATGATGTAATCCGCGGTCTGCCTCGATCTGGCCGGGATTGAGGCCGGAGACCTGCAGCCACTTTCGGGCAGGGGAGCACTCGCCTCTGCTAGGCCGCGCGCTTCGGTTCGATCGCAAAGGGGCTGAGCCCCAGCCATGTCTGCATTTTCCTTGCGATATCATGCTCGCCGGTCAAGGCGACCTTCGCTCCGGCCTTCTCGACCGTGATCAGCCCCATCCAGATTTCGGTCATCGTGTGCAGGTCGGTCGAAACATAGAGGTCAACGTCGAACCCCGGATCGTACCAGCACAGATCGACCTCACCATGCTTTTCGACGATCAGCCACCACGACCGTTTGGACGCCGGCAGGTCCTGATACAGAAATTGTATCACCGTTCTGCCCTCGGGTAGCGGGGAGGGGTTCAAATTGCGCCGCATGTCCCACATCAGGAGCGACGGATCGAGATTCTTCAGGGACAGCCGGGATTCGACCCATTTCTGTCCCCAGAAGCCCATCGCTTCGACGACGGGGCGCAAATCACGGCCCGCTTCCGTCAGCTGGTATTCGAAGATGCCTTTCTCGCCCTGGATCTCCTTGCGCACGACGATCCCCGCCAGCTCCAGCTCCTTGAGCCGTTGCGACAGAAGGGTCGGCGACATTTTTGGCACGCCGCGGCGCAGATCGTTGAAACGGGTCGACCCCGCCACCAATTCGCGCATCAACACCATCGTCCAGCGGGTGCACAGCACCTCGGCGGCCATCGATAGCGGGCAGAACTGTTTGTATCCGTGCTGAGTCATGATTTTAGCCTCTCCTTCCAACCTCTCGGAAACCATAGGCCTTCGCCTGCGGTGCGGCGAGTACAGAAACTGTACCGGCCCAGTACAGTTCGCGGACTGGCTGACGCGGGCCTTACCATGCGAGCCCTTTGTCCGGTGCACGGGATGGCCCGTGCGCGGCAACCAGGAGACATAACCCATGACCGTTTACGTCATTGCAGACATCAAGGTGAAGGACCCACAGTGGATGCCGGCCTACGCCGCTTCGGTCCACGACCTCGTTCACAAGCACGGAGGCAGATATCTGTCGCGCAGCGGCAACGTGAAAACGCTTGAAGGCAAGCCGCTCGACACAACCCTGATCGCCCTGATGGAGTTCCCGTCAGAGGTGGCGGCGCGCGCCTTCACCAACGATCCCGCCTACGCTCCCTTCGTGTCGGCCCGTCAGGGCGGCAGCGACAGCCGTTTCCAGTTGATCGACAACACCGATCTGGCTGGAACGATTTCCTATCTGCCGAAGGGGTGATTCTTCCCGGCACTCGTAGCCTCGAATTCGGGATCACCAAGCAACAACAGTCACAGCGCTTGCCTATCGGGCCTCTCTATTTTCGACGGCCGGCCCGCTGTGCTTTCTCAAGAAGAATGGAATGAATATGATAATCAACTTTTACACCAGGCTTCTCATGGCCGCGGCCGTGCTGTCCGCCTGCGCCACATTCGCACAGGCGCATCAGGAGGCCGCCGCGCCTGAAACCGGTCCCAATCCGCTGGCCGACAAGGTTCGGGCTGCGAACAGCCGTTTTCTTGACGTCAAGGCTGCCACATCGGAGGGCTATGCGCCCATCCCCTGCGCCAGCGGCATCACCGGCGGGGCCATGGGCATCCACTATGTCAATGGCCAGTATCTGAAGGACGACAAGATCGATCTGGCTCGCCCCGAAGCCGTCATGTACGAGCCGATGGCCGACGGCACGCTCAAGCTGCTAGCGGTCGAATACATTACCTCGAAGGGGCCGGCCGCGCTGGACGGACATCTGTTCAATTTCAACAGCGCGCCCAACCGCTACGGCCTGGGTGAATTTTATGAACTGCATGTCTGGGCCTGGAAGGGCAACCCGACCGGTACTTTCGCCGACATGAATCCGAAGGTGTCATGCGATCCGACGGCCGCCCCAAGCCAATAGAGGATCAGGCCGGGCGGCGCCATTGCCGCCTGGCCGTTCGGCCGGCTCCGCCGGAGGGCGCCTCCGAGCGTCAAGGTCCACGACTTTGGGGGCCAGGCCCTCGGTTCATTCTCGAAGGTTTCGTGTGCCGGCGGAGTGATGTCGAGCGGGCGATCGAGATTGCCGAGAGCGTCGTCGGCCGAGGCTATGTGCGCAGCCGCCTGCTGCGACGCTGATGCATCTCGCCTAAAACTGTGCAGCGGTTTTGGGATAACGACATGTATCAAATAAAAGGCCGGCGAAGGAAACGCTGCGCCGGCTCGCGCGCATGTCTTTGCGATGCATGAAGGGAACCAAAATGCTCGCTCGCGTGTTGAAAGGCCGGACCTAAACGCTGGAGACTCTCATGCAGTTGCTTCCTCGCCTCTGGGCAACGACCTTGATACTGGGTTGCGGTGTCTTTGCCGGCTCCGCCAATGCCTCGCTGGAAACCGGCACGAATTATTCCGCTTTGCCGAAGGACCAAATCGCCCTCAACGAATATACCGGGACCGTCGCCTGCACGCCGGCAGAGCCTCAGTATTTGCCGTCCTTCATCCGCGCGGCGGATGGCACGATCATCGGTGTCGGTTATATCGAAGTGGAGAGTGAGGGCGGCACAGACTGCTGAGGCGTCCGCTTTGCTCGGACGAGGCTCGCCTGCGTTTCCGCAGAGGTGACGAGCCTCTAACCATCATCATGATGGCTGGTCGTCTTCTATTGATGCAGCTATGCCAGGCGCAACGCCCTTTGCACCGAAACCCGGCACGCACTTGTTGCAGGGTTAAACCAAAATTAAAGCATTGCCCCGTTCCGGCACGCTTGCGCGCCCAGAAGGCGAAAATCGCCCGAAATTCCTTGCCGAACTGCTAATGCAGCTTCAGCTTCGCCTCTTCGGCCGCCGCCAGGAACTCGGCTCTTGCTTCTTCCACGCTCTTGCGCCCATCGAGCGCTGCCCGGCAGGTGCTGCGCGCCTTGATGTAACGAAGCCCGCGCACACTCGGCCACAGATCAGCCAGGCACTTCAGCGCATCGAACGGACCATTGACCGTTCGCGCATCGGTATCTTCGAATCCAACCTTGACCGGGCTGTTCCATCTTTCAGTTGCCATCGACGCTCCTCCACGATTTTCGACAGAAACGAAGCGCAGCATCTCCCAGTTCCTCCGGGGAGACTTTGCGATAGTTAATACTCTAGCGTGATTTTTGCCGTCAGCAATGGTGGAATGCATTGCGGCTGATTAGGCGAATTGTCTGCTTGTGAGATTCACGAAGCGATCGGGCCGGCGAGGACTAAAATTTCGTTGCTATTTGCAACCATGACGCACAAGGAGAAGGGAATTTTTGGAAGGTGCATCCAGTCCTGTGCCGCTGGCGCGGTCTCATCGCTACCATGTTCCGCAAGCGAGAGCTCAACATGGGTTTAGGTCGAAATCTGATCCAGGCTGTTTTTCTCTGCGGGGCGCTGGCAATACCGGCTCTCGCCCGCGGGGCGGAGGTGTATGCTGACGACGCTCTCCTGACTCGTTTCTCCATTGAAACCGTCCCAAGGCTGCAGCGGGAATATTTGCGGGCTCCCCTGTCTTCATCTGTTGGGTGCTTGCTAGAGCAGCTTGGCTCCAGGTAGAAAATTATTCATGGAAAAAACGCAGAAGTCGGCTACTTCGGAAGAAATCAAGCCTCGTGTCATTGATGAAGATGGTCCCTATGATCAGGCTGCGTCAGCTTTGCTCGGCCTGATCCTTTTTGCGTTGATCGCTTTTCTGCCGTGGTTTTTCTTCGGGTCTATCATCGGAGTCTGGATCGTCGCAACTCCGTTCGCGCTTGCATTCGTGGTGTTAGTCGGGGTTCTCATCGCCGCAATTGTTTTTGGATGGACCGGAGGGAAGGTTTCCAAGCCTCCGGGATTCGTTGCTCACCGCTTTCTAAGCCGTGTCCTGACAAAGAGGGTTTATCGTTCGCAATTTGGAGAGTTGATTGATCAGGCGCGCGATGACCACGCGACGGCTCTTTCGGAAAGAGACGCTTGGCAAGCAAAAGTGGTTCTCATAGATCTCAATATTCGGATAGCTGCTCGGGTGATCGCAGCCGTCGCAACGTTGCCGATAAAGATGGTTGCAACTGTTTTGAAGATCCCCTTCATAAAATGATGGAATGCTTGACGAAAACGCGTCCGCTGCCTCCAATTATCTCACGGCGGAAAAACGCATCAACATTCAGCGCGGAAGTTCTGCAGGCCCTCATCGTTGGGCGCTGAAACTTGCTCCACAGCGACCTGCTTCGTTCGCATGGTGAAGGATGAATGCGGATCACGCGATGGTCGACACGCCTGCTTATTCCTTGATTTTTTGGCTCGCTCACCAACGGTAGCTATGTCTTCTTCCCTGGCGCGATAGGCTGCGAACTCAGATTCGAGCGTTTATCGATCGGCGGCCGGAGAGAATGCTTCAGTTTTGGGTAGGAAAGCGAACGTTCAAGGAACGGACTGCAGGGAATTGCACGGATTTTCAGTGCAGTTCTCGTCAGTTCTGTGTTTTGGTGCTGAGTTTCACAGCGTGTGAGGCCGCGTCACCGACGCTATCAGCTTGATTTCTAGCGAGAAAACTGGTGCTGCCGAGTGGGATTGAACCACCGACCTCACCCTTACCAAGGGAATTGTTGGAAGTATAAAAGTGTATACGCCATAGGGATTGTGGCTATATGCATAATTGGCTTGTACAAGTTTTGTACAATTCGGTGATTTAGACAAGGAAAAGCCCGCAATCGCGGGCTTCTTGCTGTCAGTCTCTGGAATCGATCTCACGTTTTCGGAATACCTCGCCTATGATGCTGTCGACGTCGTGACCGTGCTCTAGGTTCAACTCCAATGAGTTGACCTCATCCTCCGTGATGATCGATGACTGACCATCCTCGAAGGTGATCACGATCCTGTATGTATATTCGTTGTTCATCACCCTTCCCTCCTCTTCCTGTCCAAATCAGTCCGCTTACCCATGCCCTCGGCAAACTTGCCGGACCACGCCAACGGGTCATCGAGCCACGGTAACCGAGCCCAAAGCTCTGGCACCGGCAGTTTGTTGATTGCCTCGATCAACGGCGCCTGTGGCACGTTGGTGTAGTGGCGGCTCATGTCGTCCGCAGCGTGGCCTAGTATCTGATCCTTTATGTGCGGGTGCACGCCGGCGACGACCAGTCCAGTAGAGCAAGAGTGGCGGCCAGTGTACGGCGCGATATCCTTGATGCCGGACCTCTTGCGGGCGCCAACGATTGCCGTCTTCAGGCCTCCGCCGCCCTTGCCTTCTATATCGGTGACAATCGTGCCGTACGGCTCGCCTTTTGGTGTCCGGAATAGGCGCGGATCTTCTGCGAGAGAATTCCTCTTGAGCAGCGATTCAAAGATTGGCACAAGGAACTCGTGGATCGGTATGCCGCGCGGCTCGCCGGTCTTTGTCTTTGTCAGCGTTATCCACCGGCCAGCGACGTTCACTTCCTGTGCTTCAAGGGCAAAAATCTCGATTGGACGCATGCCGGTATAAAACAGCGTGGTCATCAGCATGGCAGGGCCAGGAGACATGGCCGCAATGAACTTGGCTGCATGCTCATAGTCGACCGGGAACGTACCGGCGCGGCGCTTTGCTATGCGGACGACATTTGTTCCCTTCGGCTTCTTCGGTCGGGACCAGAGGCGCATGTCAGCCCAGCCGTTCTTTACGGCGTGGTTCCAGACCGCAATGAACGGCGTGTAGCATTGCCGGTTGCGCGTCTCCGGCAGCGCCGTCGGGTAAAGGGCGCGCGCCGCCTCGTCGAGATCGTTTTGCTGGATGTCTTTGAGAGGCTTCTTTTCGAAACGCGCAAAGAGACCAGATGGCGGTTTGCCATATTGAATCCCGAGATACTTGGTCTCGCCGCCGGCTTTCATATAAGACTTGATGGCTTCGCCGAATGTGCGCGTAGCTTTCGGGCCGAACACTTTGTCGCTGGTTATGCTCGCGATCGTTTTAGCGAGGATGGCTTCGGCGACTTCTTTTTCACTAGTTCCTGTAGTTCGGCGTACAGATTGTTTGAGATGGGAGCCGCTGATCCACCAGACGTCACCACGCTTGTAGAGCTTGAGGGGCATCGCAGAATGTCCTTTATAGACTCGATATCGCTATCGGTTAACAGAATATCCCTGCCGCGCACCATGCAGAAGCCGTGTTGCTTGGCAATCTTGGCAACGCCACGGTTGGTCAGGCGAAGGTGGTCCGCCGCCTCGGCAAGGGTGTAGACCCTGCCGAGCGGCTTGTTATCGTTTGCTGGTTGCCTAGTCGTCACCCCAACACCTCCCGAACACCACCTTCCAAGCCACCGGCCGGTGGCTGGTACGTCTCGCAACCGGCCAGCGAGACTGCGGCCAAAGCCAGCAGCCCCCACAGCAAGAGGCATATAGGCAAGCCGATCCACATGCCGCGCGCGAACTTGTCGTCCGTCATCACTCGCCCGCTCATGGCTGCACACGATTGTCGTTGGCGATCATCCTTGCGACTTCGCGCAACTTGCTGGCGATCGCTGCATGACGGCGAGCGCGCTTGCTCGACTGGCTATGCCAGTCCGCAACGGAGGACAGTCGGCCTGCGGGGATATCGGTGGCGGGCGTCAGGCTGTCGACGACTTCGGTGCCCGTGCCGTTGTATGCTGGTCTGATATCGTTGGTCATGTGTGTCTCCTCTTGTGGTGGTGGTCGGCTGGTTGGTAGATCAGCCGCCGGTTAGGCAGACGGCTGCCCACAACGATCCGTGGGCGAAGAAGATAAACGCAAAATTCACCAGTAGTTCTTTCATGGCTGGTCATCCTCTGTGGTGATTGGTTAGAGCGCGGCACGGAAACGAATAGTTGCAGCCATCATCACCGACCGCGCTCTATTGCCCTTGGGCAATTACTGATGCTGCGCGATGTACGGCAGCCAGACGGAAACGGCCCAGACGAAGCTGCCAGCAGATATGGCGGCGAGCGCGTCATAAAGAAAGCCGCGAAGCGTGATGCGGTCGTCGTCGTAGGGCAGGCGGGCTACAGCGCGGTTGGTCATCATGCGGCCCTCCCGAAAAACTGTTCCGACCGGCCGTAGATATCGCAGCGGCGGATTTCCTTGGCGTCGATGCGGATCTTGAATTCGCGAGCCGTGATGGCGTGCCAGTCGCTAAGTACGACCTTCCCGTCGGCGACATACATATAGTCGGCGTAAACGGGGTCTCTGTCGTCGAGGATTGGCTCGTCGAGCTTGCTGGTGTCGATGTGGTTGGTCATGATCTGCCCTCCGCCTTGGCGATGGCTGCGCGGGCTTCCCCTTGCCATCCTTCGTGCGTTGGGCTGGACAAAAGGCCCTTGAGGGCGTCCAGTAAGTCGGGAGCGGCGGCGATCAGACGGGCATTCGCCAGTGCCTCGGTCCTATTGCCTTCGCCGGCATGTCGGATATCCGTGAATGCTTCGGCGAATATTCCCGTACCCTCCGCATGGATACCGCAATCACCCTTGAGGTGATCCGTCTTAAATTTCCACGGGCCCGGTGTGTGCACACTCATTCCTCACCGCCCATCTCGGCCAGCACGCGGCCGGGCTTCTGGTGACGCAACGCAAAGCGGCCGCGGCAATCAACGTTGCGCGGCTTCGGGTGGCGTTTTGCTTTGTGGTCAGGTCTGCGGAAGGGCTCAACGCTGCCAGCCACAATGGCGGCGGCTTCTACTGCCAGCAATTCTTCCGGGTCGATAAATCTTCTGCCGAGCATGTCGGTCTCCTCAAGCGGTGCCCAGCCATGGTGCGGCTGTGAGGAGATGTATAATGCTTTACCGAAATACAGTCAACGTCTAAATCGGTATCTTACCGAATTAAGTCGGGTAGACGACCACATGAACCTTATCAACGTCGACACGAGGATACCGAATCACCTTTTCCGGGTTGATCTGGCGGACCAATAGATCGCTAGGCGTCCAACCCCAAAATTGCTTTAAGAAGCCGCGTGACGGCATCGCCTCATCGGAAGGGCGCAACTGAATAATAACGATGTCGCCGCGTTTCGGCATAATGTTTGGATCGACGAAAACAATTTCTTCTTGAACGAATCGCGGAGCCATAGAAGTACCAGCCACATACACTGCGTATGGATGTGCAACTCCGGCCAGCACTGACGGCCTCGGCATATATCCAATCACCTCTCCGTTGAATACGTATTCCCCATCATCTCCGCCGACCGCCTGGCCGAGGATGTGAACATCGGCGTGCATCCCCTCCATTATGACTGGGTTACTCTGAGCCGACCTAAACCGGCGCGCCGGTAAATCGAGGGGCCTGCGCTGATCCTTGCCGATATCTGCCGCCGCTTCATCCATCAGGTCTGTGATTTCGTATTCGTTGATACCCAGCAACGCGGCTAGCTTCTTCCATGCGCGCGGATATGCCTTCTTGCCGTCCTCTAAATCAGAGACGGTCTGCTGGCTCGCACCGAACCTGCGACCAAACTCGGTTTGGTTGATGGCAAGTTCGGCCCTCTTTTTCTTTGTTATCTCGGCGAGTTTTGTCATGGCACACTTATACCGAATTATTTTTCGAATGATAACCGATTTATCGTTGACACTAAATCGGTAACGCGGTAAAACCACATTCGTAAACAGGTAGCCGAACGTTTCAAAGAGCAACACTTCACAACAACAGATTTCTCGACAACCCCCAATTTTGGAGAATGACAATGCGGAATAACGCGAAAGACAAAGACAGAAGACAAGTAGCGCCGAAGGGGCGCGGACCGCCCAGAAGAAGATGACGACCGAAGATGCCGGGGCATAGCGCCCCGGCTCCCGTCAGGAAAACGCAAAAGCGCTTTCTTGTGGGGAGCCCACAAAGGATACCGGCGCTGCACACCACTACTCACCGCAGCTCTCCTCCCCGCAAGTCAACGCAACGACCATTCACCACAGAGGAGACTAACATGGATTTTTCCGTAGCAACCGTGACGCTCAGAAGTTTTTCCCCCTACAGCCAGAGCAAGCAGCATGACGAGCCCACCCTCAAGGGCGAGGGCAAGGGCGACTACGACAAGCGCACATGGAAATCCAAGGCGCACATCACCAAAGACGGCACACTCGGCATCCCCGCCGCGTCCATGACGCAGGCCATCGCCGAGGCCGCAAAATACTCAAAGAAGCAAATCCCCGGCCAGGGTAAGGCAACATGGACCGCCAAATTCAAGAGCGGCATCATGCTCGTCGATAGCTTCATCGACACCGGAATCACTCTCAAAGACACCGACTTCGTCGACATCATGTGCGACGCTCAAGGAAAGACCGGCTCCGCCGTTAGCAGCCGCGTACCGCGCCGCTTTCCGCAGGTTCCTGAATGGTCGGCAACTTTCCAAGTCTGGATACTCGACCCGATCATCACCGAAGAAATCTTCCGCGAGATGGTCGAGCTCGCTGGCATGTTCATCGGCATCGGCCGCTGGCGGCCAGTCATGAACGGCGGGATGAACGGCCGGTTCATCATCGATAAGCTTCAGTGGGAAGATAACCGCAAGTTTGCGGCATAGTTTACAACGACACGACTGCGCTACACGGCGCTTCGCAGCTTAGCGCATCGTTCCGCACATCAACGCTCTGCAAGACTGGCTCTTTCGGGAGCCAGTTCATGGAGTGCATTGCTTTCCACTTCGTCCCGCCTCACGCATTTCCGCGTCGTTACGTGCCTCATCTCAACGCAAGGAACTACCATGACAACCGTTGCCCAGCATTATCAGCCAAGAAGACTTATAGCGGTGGGCAACCGCCAACCTTATGGCTCTGCGTCTTTACGCAGCGCAGCGCGCCTCTTCTCAACGTTTCCTAGCTTGGTCGGCTCTTTTGAGAGCCGCCTTGTGGTGGGAAACTGCCAACGACTCCGGTCAACGACCCGCTGCGAACCGCGTCTTTACGCTCCGTATAGCATCTCAACGAATACCAAACTCAGCAGCGACCGCATTCGTGCGGTCATTGGTGGGCTTGTCCCGCCACAATGGTTTCGCATCTTTGCGCGTCACGAGGCAGCCCGTCGCGACGAAAGGCATCTCAACGAATACCTGCTAAGCGTCGGTTGCCTTCGGGCAACTTGCGGTTCGCAGGAACCACTGCGCCCTGCAACGCCGCGATCCGCGTCACAACATGTCGCTGCGCCCATCATCTCAACGCACCTAACCATCACCACCACATGAGGAGACACTATGGCCTATGAAAGCACGCCAGTAAGATTGGAGATCAGAAACAAACTTGTTGACGCCTTTCTTCAGGTGTCCGCTCAAGGACTGATTACCCATAAGGAAATCGCCGACCTGATCGGCAAAAAGACCACTTCGCCGGACGCGATAAAGCACTCGGCCTTTCGCGTCGCCTCAGACGAGCACGGTATCGTCTTTGAAAATATTCGCGGCACCGGCTATCGCCGCATTGCCGCTGGCGATGTGCACCGCGTCGGCACGCAGACGCGCCATAGCATTCGTGGCAAAGTGAAGCGAGGCTCCAAGAAGATCCTGGCTGTTCTCTCCACCAATTCAAATTCAATGACCAACGGCGAGCGCATCAAGGCGCACGCAGAGCTTGGCATTCTCGGGATGATCCGCATGGCGGCTGGACGTGGCGCGGCCGCCAAAGCGTACCGTGAGGCTGAGCGTCACGAGGAAAAGTACCAAAAGCCGCCGACCCAGGAAGAGATTTCGAAAGCTGTTCTGCGCGCGCTGGCGGGCAAGGCGGCGTGATGAAGAAATCAACAATGACTGCGATTGCAGACAAAATCACCGAAGCAAAAAGCGACATCCACGCGAAGCTGGCTGAGGCATTTGGAGAGAGTTGGGCCGCGAAGTTCATGAAAGAGAACTACGACACATTTGACAAGTTTTCGTTCGCCGCGATCTTCGGTCGCCGGCGCTAACCACCACAGAGAAGGAGACTGAAATGAGATTCAATAAGTTTGAGCGCGAAAAATACGGCATCAGCGTAGAACTGATGTCCAGAATGTGCGGCCTGAGCACGGCGCGCATCGTTGAGATAGAAGACGCGTATATCGATCTTATCGGTCGCGGAATTCCGGAGAGCCGGCTGAAAGCTACAGCAGACAGCGACCGCATGTTTGCGGTCGTGGACGAAATCAAGGCGGAGCAGGATAAGACAGTTGAGGCGCTGATGGGAAAACTTGTCGCGAGCGGAATGGATATTGCTGTTACCCGTATCCCCCACAGGTCCGACAAGACTGTGTTCCAGTTCGAAATTTCTCGCCAAGCCAAGGAGGGGAAACGGCTGTCATCATTTGGTCGTGGCCTTGCTCCGCTAGAGGCGCTAACCGATGCGGTCGACGCTATGCGAGAAGTGGTAGGCGTCGTTGCGCCGCTGTTTCTAATTACGGAGAAATAACAAAAAGGGGGGATGAGTGTAGCCCCATCCCCCTCTGCCTACTAACTTCTCGGAGGAGACCCGCGGGACCAACCGCATGGCTTTGCACGAGAGCGTTCGATATTTCGGCACCACCCGAAACGACTCTCGTGTACTCCGTTTTCAACAAATTTGTCAACCTTTATTTTGACGTCACGCGCTCAGAAAGGACAATTGTGTGGATTGCTTCGACATTGCGGACGGTAATTTTGTCCTCAAAAGCATACTGGCTGATGACCGCAGTATCGTTGTCGTGACTTTCCAGTCGACCGATCCAGGCAACTCCATTTCTGGCGTGAACCAAAACTTCATTGCCCACCTTGGGCCACACAGATGGATCCACCCATGCCTTGGAACCGAAAATCAATGCTGGTTCCATAATTGGCGTATCCATCTGGATTGCATACCGTCCCGCTGGGAGGGGCACAGCAAATTTAAACTTCCCCTCCTTCCTGTCGGCCATCTTGCCGTAGACGGAGGATGTCGCGAACACCGAAACCTTTGGGACTTTTTCGTTTCCCATAGATTCCCTAGCCTCCTCGACGAGCTCCTTGACCGTGTCTGTGGGCACGCCAAGGAACTGACCGATAGCCGCATACATGTTCGGACGAGGGAGACTTCCCATTTTCCACCGGCTGAAGGTTTGCTGCAGCCATCCGTGGCCAACAGCAACGTGTCGGTCGGAATAACCAAGTCGCATTTGCTCGGTCTCCAACATCTGCGCGAATCTTGATTTAGAGGGGGCCATCTTTACCGCTACACTTTGACAAATTTGTAAATCGATAACACTATGACAGTCGGTTGGCAAGTTCACCGTTTTGCCGACATCACCACAGAGGAGACAATATGACAATCATTACCAGCGAGATGCTGGCCGATATGCATGCGCGCAGACTGAGCGGCGAAAGCAACGCCAGCATTGCGTCCAGATATCGCCTCAAGCCCATCACCGTTTACCAGCGCCTGCGGAGAGAGTTGGGTTTGCGTCAATCAAGGGCTGCGAACGTCGCGGCGGCCAACGATAACAATCCCAACGTCACCACGCAGATGACGCCGCACAACGGTGGCTGCTCCACTTGGAGTGGCGTCGTTCCCGTGTCTGTCAAGCGCATCCCCACCCTTGACGTTGCCGAGGTCGCGCTTTCCGCCAGCGAGTTGCGGCTGGATGAACTGCAGGTGGCGGCATGAGCTGCGCTGAGTGCGACTGCATCAGTGTCGGCGACGTCGTCCAGCACAAGATGAACACCAACGTTTTCGGCGTCGTCATCGCCATTGGCGGATCTCTCATCTACATCCGCGTCAGCCCGTCGCTTGCCGTTCTGTCGTTCCACGAGTGGGAGCTTGAGATCGTCGAAGATGACGAGGTGCCGCCCGCAGGGGCAGAGCAGCCCGTGGACGACAACGTCATTCAGGTCGACTTCACCAAGCGTCGGGTTTTTACGCCGGGCACACCAACGGAAGGAGCAGCGTAATGGGAAAGTTTAAGGTTGGCGATAGAGTGCGGTTCGTGATGGATTATGGTTACGCCAAGAAGGGTGACGAGGGCACCATAGTCAGCTTCTTGGCGGAGGATGGCGCTGTTGTCACCCACAAAACCGTCAATCACAGCTGCAATTTCAGCCGTATCGAACTCGTGCCAGTTGCCTCCGCTGAATGGCAGCCGAAGGTCGGCGATCGTGTGGTCGTCACAGACAACATTACGCCGGGAGGATCGCCGATCAAGAAATATGAAGTCGGCAAGGAGTACACCGTCACCAGCACCTGCAAAGATAGCGCTGGTGGGCATGCCGTAATGCTGCTTGGCCACCACCAGTACCTGCGCAGCGATCAGTTCGCAGCACCCACACCCCTCACCATCACCGCCGGCCGCTACTACAAGACGCGCGACGGTCGGAAGGTCGGGCCTATGGAAGACTATGGTGCAGCGCCGGGTGAAGATCTGTCAATCGCGCAAGTCGATGGCAACTCCAAACTGTTCAATCGGGATGGCACCCACCATTTCAAGGATCGCAATATCGACCTCATCGCCGAATGGGTCGACGAGCCCACCGTTATTGCCAGCAACGACAACGCTGCGCCGGCCAAGTTCAAGGTGGGTGATCGTATTGTCTCTGCGGAAGACGGCCCAACCAAAGGTCTCTTCGGTGTCATCATCGGCGATGACAAGTCGGAAGCGCAGTACATCGTGCGGTTCGAAGGTTTCGATGACGGCCACGGAACCAACGACAACGAATGGTGGCTTCGCGCCGAAGAAGCCCAGTTTCCTGCGCTGTTCACCACCACCCCCGCCATCGTCGCCCTCATCGAAAACGGCGTCGCCCTTCCAAGTACACGGCCCGTTGTACACGCCAGCCAGGAAGCGGCCACTACCGAGGCCAGCCGCCTCGCGCTACTGCATCCCGGCCAGGAGTTCGGCGTTTTCGTTCTTGCGGATAGCAAGATCGCTGATGTCGTCGAGGAAGTCGTGAAGAAAACGGTTCTTCGCGCCGCCTAACCACCAACAGCCACCACAGCAACGCCGTGCGGCCACCAACCGCACGGCTAAGAGGAGATTATTGTGACCAACATCAAGATCGAAACCGCCGACGACGGCATCACCATTTCCCAAGCCTGCCCTTCTCCTGAATGGAGCATCACCGGCAAGGGCGGACGCACTGACACTGTCTTCATCGCGAAGGATGACGCACAGGCCGTTATCGAGGCACTGCGCGCTATTGGTGACGCCGAATGACCAAGTCACCCTGGCTAGCGCCAACAGACGACACACCAACCATCCTCCCGCCAATCACAGGCACGCCGCTCGACTACGTGCCAATCAACGCCACCATCGCGCCCACGACGCCGACCCAGTTCAAGGCGCCAACCCTTCGCCGCGCCTCAATCGCAGCCATAGTCGCAGGCGTGGCCGTCGCGTCCTTCGTCTTCGCGCCGTTTCTGTTCGTCGCCGCGATCGCAATCATGTTTGTCAGCGGCTGCGTCTGGGGAACCGACAAGCTCATCAAGGTGATCGACACCCATGGCGAATAACACCCCATACGCCGAACCGCCCGCGCACACGACCCTGCACGGCGGGCCGCCCGATGGCTGGCCAGACCCGTTCAGCTGGTGGCCGGTGGCTTTGGCCGTGGTCATCATCATCGCGGCGCTTTACCTCTAGGAAGGAGAAGACAATTGGCAATTTCGCTTGGTAGCCTAAACAGTACCAAAAACAACAAGCCGCCCATCGGGGTGATCTACGGCGTTCACGGCGTCGGCAAGACCTTGCTGGCATCGGAGTTCCCCGATCCCTACTACCTGCCGACCATGGGCGAGGAACCGCCCGACGGCGTCGACATGCCCTCACCAGGTGGCGCCGAGAGCTTCGAAGACATCCTTGATGTCATCGGTTGGCTGCTTACCGCTGAGCATGACCGCAAGACGTTAATTCTCGACTCGGTCGATGGCGCCGAAAATCTTGTATGGCGCGCCACCAGCGCTCGGCTCGGCCTGAACAGCATTGAGGATGCAGGATTCGGAAAGGGCTACGTTGAGGCCGACACCGAATGGCGCGAACTGCTCGGCGGCCTGCAGGCTCTCCGTGACGCCGGCATTGCTGTCGTTCTTCTGGCTCATACCGAGATATCCAGATTCGACAGCCCGACTAGCGATCCGTACTCGCGTTACGGCATCAAGCTGCACAAGCGCGCCTCGGCGCTGGTGCAGGAAACGGCGCAGTTCGTCGGCTTCGTCAACTACCGGCACACCCTGAAGGAGAAGGAAGTCGGTTTCAATAAGAAGGTGGCGCACGCCGAAGGCAGCGGCGAGCGTCAGATCCACCTCGAGGAGCGGCCTGGCTTCCTTGCCAAGTCCCGCTATTCGACGCCGCCTGCCATCATTTACAAGAAGGGCAAAGGCTGGGACGAGCTTTCGAAATACATGCCTGCGCCTACCGGCGTCGCAGCCTAACCACCACCACACCACAACAAGGAGACTACGCATGGCTAAGCTAGGTTTTGATTATCAGGTTGACTCGGACACCGACAAGCAGGGCGGAAGCGGTGGCATTCTGCCCCACATGTATGCCCGCCTGCAGGTCGAGTCCGCCACTCCGACCGACACCAAAGACGCCAAAGGCACGCAGGTCGAACTGACTTTCGAGGTCATCGGGCCGGCAGAACTCGCCGGGCGCAAGTTCTGGGCATACTGGACCGTGGCGCATGCCGACGGCTACCAGCACGGCGCATATAAGTACGGCAAGCCGATGCTCGATCGCCTCGTCCGCGCCACGGGCAACGACGCTGAAGAGTTCAGCAGAGACCCGGACACGGACCATCTGCTGTTCAAGTCGTTCGTTGCTGAAGTCGGCATTCAGGTCGGCAACAAAAAGCCGGAAGGCGGCTTCTACAAGGACAAGAACCAGATCGATAAGTTCTTCTTCGAGGATGCCGGCGCCAAGGATCCCGTTCCGGAACTCGGCGTCATCGGCGACGGCACGCAGGGCAAGAAGCTGAACGAAGATCGTCCGGCGTCGGCACCTGCTGCGAACGACAACCGCCCGGCTGCTGCCGCCAAGCCCGCTGCGGCATCTGCTGCGCCGGCTGGCCGGCGTCCCTGGGGGCAGAAGTGATGGGCTGGGCATCTGGAAGCGAAATCATGAGCAAGGTCATTGCCGGCGTAAAGCCGGTGGTGGCCGACAAGGATAGCCGAAAGGCAATCTATCGCCCCATCATTGGGGCGCTGGAGGATTCTGATTGGGATACTCAGGACGAGTGCGTAGGCGAGGATGAAGCCTATGACGAGATCTATTTCGAAACTTATCCCAACGACTCTGACGACTAAAAAATAGGCGGGTCGTCTACCAGCGGCCCGCCATTCACCACCAAGAGGAGCGAAAATGACCAACTACAAGGCGGAAGCCGCGAAGATCACGCAAGCCTGCTACCCGATCCCCGACGCATTCGCGGCCGGCGGAGCGGTAACAAGCGTATTCACCGGCAAGGATATCAACGACGTCGACGTCTATTTCAAGAGCCGTGAAGCGTTCGAATATCAGGTCGCAATGGCCTACGAAAGCGGCTGGTGGTGCGTCTCTGCCACGAAGCGCGCCGTTACGTTCAGCGACCAAGGTGGCGTGCCGATCCAGTTCATGCACTTCGATTTCTTCCCGACGGCGCAGGCGATTTTCGACGCCTTCGACTTTACGGTCGTTATGGGTGCCTACGACTTCGACGCCAAGGAATTCATCTTCCATGATGACTTCCTGAAACACAACTCGCAGCGCTTCCTGCGCTTTCATCCCGGCACACGCTACCCGCTCGCGTCGGCCACCCGCGTTCTGAAATATCAGGATCGCGGCTACACCATCGGCAAGGGCGACATCCTCAAGATCGCGCTGGCGAGCCGCAAGCAAAAGATCGACACCTGGGAAGAGCTGAAAGACCAGATCGGCGGCGCATACGGCGAGAAGGTCGTATTGGCCGGCGAGGGGCGGGAGTTCAGCCTGGACGCTGCGATCGCTGCGTTGACGGTCGACGAAGACGGCAAAGAGCAGTTCATCGCGAAGGACAACGAAGAACAACCTAGCAGTGCCATCCTGCTGCAGAAGAAGCTTGCCGCCTTGCGCGGTTAAGACTTCGACGAGCGCCGCTTTGAGGATGGCGAGAACGGAGACGGATACCCTGTCGGCTATGAGCCGCCGGTACGCGTTACGCAATCGCTCTTCGGCCTAGCCGCTTAAACAGACACCTCGCTGGTGTTAGCGCACCAGTAGGGCCGTAGGTGTTTGCACCGCCTACGGCCACCCCACACCACACAAGAGGAGACCCTATGAAACTCACCATCGCCAGACAAGACCTCGCGCGCGTCCTGACCAACGTCGGCCGCGTCATCGAGTCAAGGAATACGATTCCGATCCTCTGCAATGTTCTGCTTGAGGCAGATGCCGACGGCCTGCGCGTTACCGGCACCGACCTTGATATCATCGCTACCGATCGCGCCGACGCCAACACAGAAGAAGCCGGCACCATTTGCGTCAACGCAAAGCTTTTGCAGGACATCAGCAAGAAAGCCCGCAGTGACGTAGAGCTAAAGCTGGAGTCTGATCGCCTTATTGTGAAATCAGGCCGCAGTGTGTTTAGGCTGGCGACCCTGCCGGCTGCTGACTTCCCGTCGCTGGCCGCAGGTAAACTCGACGCCACCTTCGACATCGACCTGGCCGCGCTACTGGCTCCGGCTTCGTTCGCCATGTCTACCGAGGAGACGCGCTTCTATCTAAATGGTGTGTTCGTCCACCTTCAAGACGAGTTCATCCGCGCAGTGGCAACGGACGGCCACAGGCTTTCGCGCCATCAGGTTGCCTACCCAGGCGAAAGCGCGTTCGCTGGCGTGATCATTCCTCGCAAGGCGGTCGGCATCATCCCGAAGGGCACTGTCACCGTGTCCGTCTCGGAGGCCAAGATCCGCATCTCGGCCGGCGACTTCGTGCTGACCAGCAAGTTGATCGATGGCACCTTCCCGGATTATCAGCGCTTCATCCCGACGGGCAACGATAAGATTGTGACGGTCGATCGCGATGCGTTCATGAAGGCGGCCGATCGCGTCTCGACTATTTCGACTGAGCGCGGACGCGCCGTTAAACTCAGCATTGCGCCTGGATCAGTGGGATTCACCGTCAGCAATCATGATGCTTCGGCCACCGACGAGATCGAGGCTGAATATAGCGGGGAGCCGATCGAGATCGGTTTCAATGCCAGTTATGTGCGTGAGTTGTTCGGCATTCTCCCCTCAGGGCCGGTCGTTATGTCATTGGCAGACAGCGGATCGCCAGGCTTGGTCACGTCGCCAGGCTTTGGCGGCCTGACGCTTGTAATTATGCCCATGCGTGTCGGATGACCGGCCAATACTACCCAGCCAACGCAACTGAGGGCGCTCAATTTGAGCGCTCTTGGTGTGCTCATTGCATCCACGAAAAGGGTGAGAACTGGGAAGACGAATTCGGCAATGACGTAGAGGGTAGCTGCAACATCCTTTCGCGCGCATCCGTCTGTCCGGTTGACGAGTGGGTCTATCGCGATGGTCAGCCTGCCTGCCTCGCTTTCAAGGAAGATTCAGCCAATCCCGCACGATGCTTGGCTACCAAGAAGATGTTCTAAATTGGCACCCATCCCACGTCCAGTACCCAGCACGCTCCGCGCCGTCCACGAAGCACTCGCCGCCAGCGGTGATGAGTGGGAATCTGTCGGCGTGCCCGCCGGCGATATCGGCGTGGAGTGCGACAGAGCAGTCTGGCTTTCCTTTCGGCGCGCGTCTGCGCCGGAAGTCATCACATGGCAGAAGCGCCGCATCTTCGAACGCGGCAACATCGAAGAAGAACGCCTGCTCGATCTACTGCGCATGGTCGGCGTGACCGTCTGGGGCGAGCAGGATCGCGTCAGAGCGGCAGGCGGACATCTGCGTGGCAAAATTGACGGGCGCGCTCTAGGCCTGCTTGAGGCCAGCAAGACAGAGCACATCGTCGAATGCAAGTCCGCAAAGCAGGAGGTGTTTCGCAAGGTCGCCAAGGAAGGCGTCAAGGTCGGCAAGCCGGAGCACTACGCCACGTTCCAGTTCTATATGCACGGCCTTGGCGTCAACCGCGTCCTCTACGTTATGACAAATAAGAACGACGAAGACATCCACATGGAGCGCGTCGAATACGATGCCGAGTTCGCCATGCGGAAGGTGGCGCGCATCGAACGCATCATCAACACGCCGGAGCCGCCATCACGGCTATGCACCAAGCGCGACGACTTCCGCGGCATGTTCTGCCGACAGGCTGAAGTGTGCTGGGGAGAGGTTCGCGCCAGGGTCCATTGCAGATCGTGCTTGCACGCCACTCCGCTCATGGATGGCAACGCGGGCTGGGATTGCGCACGCTGGAGCAAACCTTTGTCCTTGGCCGAGCAAGACGCGGGCTGTCCGGCTCATTTGACGATACCGGCATTGATGGTTGGTTATGAGCAAATCGACTGCAGCGAGGAAGAAGAGACTATTACCTATAGGTCACCGACCGGTGACATTTATGTGGACGGCGCCACCAACGCCACTTGATATAAATCCTCGGCACTTGCCACCCCAAAGTCGAGGAAACGACACACCACAAGAGGAGACAACCATGACGCAGACAGATGGATGGAAGAAGAAATTTAAGGGAAGCGATCAGGGCGGCGCTCGGATTTATACGCACGCCGATGCACTCGATGGGCGTGCGATCGTCGAGAACCATAACGGCATATGGTTCAACGGAAAGCGGTTCCTTTTCCTCGACGATGCGAAGCGTGCCGCTCTCTCGCATTTGCAGGTGACAGCATGACCACCGCACCCCCACGCGCGCCAGAATTCGACGCCGCCCTCATAGCCTATCTGCCCAACCTGCGGCGGCAAGCCCTGTATATGGCCGGCCTTCGCGGCGAGGAACTACTGCATGACGCGCTGACCGACATGCTCCACCTGGCCGACAGATGCCGCATGGCCACGTTCCGCACCTGGGCGCAGATCATCCTGCGTCGATCGGCAAGCAACTTCATCCGCGCGTCTCGTCAGGCCAAGCGCGCCGGCATCTGCGTTCCCATGGCGGCCACTATTGGCGTGCAGCCGGCCCAGGAGGGCGCTGCAACGCTTTCCGCCGTGCTTGCCGCCCTATCGGCCATCCCAGACGGCAACGTCGTCCTGCGCGAGGCTATGGGCGATACGCTCACGGACATGGGGCGCGAACGTGGCATCTCCCGTGAAGCAATGCGGCAGCGCCGCGAGCTGGCGCGTGGGCGACTTAACGACAAGCTCGGACACGTGAAGGTGGCGGCATGAGCAACAACCACAACGTTGAAGGCCGTCCGCCCGCTTTTGACGCCAAACTGATGCAATACCGTCCCGGTCTGCTCAAGCTTGCAGGCAAGTTCACCACCACGAGCGAAGAGCGGCACGACCTCGTAACGGACACGATCATCTATTGCCTGCGAAACTGGCAGAGCTTCCGCGAAGATGGCGGGTTCTGGAACTGGCTGTATTGGTCGATGCGCGGCGTAGTCGGCAACAAGAAGGAAGGCGTGAAAGCCCGCATTACGCTTGTGCAGGACTCCGATGGCGTATTCGCCGCCACCCGTGGCATTGCGCCGTCGCAGCTGGATTACGTGGAGATCTGCCAGATCATGAGGAGCATGAGCGCCCGTGGCGGCGGTGTGGTGGTGCGGCGCGCCATGGGTCACACACTTCCCGAAATCGGCGCTGCCATCGGCGTCACGGCCGAGCGCGTGCGCCAGATCGAGAATAGGGAGCGTGGGCGGTTGTTGAAGAGGAGGGCGGGTTGATGGCGAAGAAAAAGTTGAGTTGGTCGGAGCAGATATGCGGTAGGCCATGCCCACCCATGCCCAAGATCGTTGATGAAGTGCTGGCCAACTACGTCAAAGCAGACGGCGCTTTCTGTGGTCGTTTCCGCCCAGAGGGCTCATGGACCTATCACGCGTTCACAACTATCCGTCGCAACGGATGGGTGGAAGCCAGCGCCCTTTCGTTTGGGAAAGGCATGGAACTCTATTTCCTGACCGATCGCGGCGAACCGGAGGCGCTTGCCGCCAAAGAGCGCGTGCGTGCGGCGAGGGAAGCGAGAGTGCAGTGGAGCCGGGATTTCAATGAGGCTCATTTAGCCAAGTTGGCCGCCGAGAAGGAGGCCACCTGATGCCATTACGCTACATGCAGCGCGAAGCCGTGGACTCGGTATTCTCGTATTGGTCAGAGAACGATGGCAATGCCCTGGTCGATATGGCCGGCGGCAGCGGCAAGTCCCTGACCATGGCAACGCTCGCCTATGAATGCGTCGAGCAGTACCAAGACATGCGGGTGCTCAATTGCGCGCACCGTGAAGAGCTCGTCGAAGGCAACTTCAAGGAATACATCGGCATCGCGCCGTTCGGTAATGCCGGGATCTATGCGGCCAGCCTTGGGCAGCGCAACTCGCGTGCGAAGGTGATCTTCGGCCAAATCCAAACCATCTACAACAAGGCAGACGAGATTTGCCAGGTTGTGCGGGATGCGGATGGCAAGATCATTTCATCGAATCCGATAGACTTGCTGGAGATCGACGAGGTCCACCTCGTTCCAGAATTGGCCATGGAGATCACCAACGGAGCCGTTGTTATTTCTGACGACGAAAAGGCTCAGTACGGTCGGCTAATCCGTGACCTCTTAGCCATCAATCCTGACATGAAAATCGTCGGGTTCAGCGCAACCATCTACCGGACCAAGTCTGGCCGCCTAGATGAAGGCGAGGGACGCATGTGGGACAAGTGCGTCTACACGTACACTCTAACGCAGGGCATGGATGACGGCTACCTTGCGCCCCTATCTAGCAAGGGGATGCACGCCAAGTTCGACCTGAATGGCGTTCGCTCACTGGGTGGAGACTACAAACCCGGCGAACTGCAGAAGGCTGTCGACAAAGAAGAGATCACGGAGGCGGTTGTAGCGGAAGCTTTATCATGGTCGGCTGGCCGCAAGACGGCGCTATGGTTCTGCTCCGGCGTCGAGCACGCGCTTCATGTTCGGGATGCGATCAGGCGGCACGGAAAGACCTGCGAAACAATCACTGGCGACCTGAAGCTAACTCCGAAATCAGTGCGCCGCCGCATCATCGCCGACCTGAAGTCGGGCAAGTTGTGGGGCTGCACCAATGACGCCGTCCTGACTGTCGGCACAAACATTCCAAACATCGACATGATCGTTGACATGGGGCCGACTAAAAGTTGTTCAAGGTTTGTGCAAAAAGTGGTCCGCGGCACTCGCCCGGTGTATCCGAAAGGGTTTAATCCCGACGGTCCAGGCGTTACCAAGGAAGATCGCAAGGCGGCGATTGCCAATGGTCCAAAGCCAGATTGCCTATATCTCGATTTCGCGAAAAACGTCGAGTACCACGGCAGCGTTGATAGGGCGCAGCCGCGAGTGGCCGGCTCTGGTCAAGGCGACGCGCCCATAAAGCAATGCCCGACGGACAAAACCGACATCAATGGTAAGTGCGGCTGCGATGAGCTTTTGCACATTTCCATCATGACCTGCACGGCATGCGGCTACATCTTCCCGCCAAATGAGGAAGAAAAGCTCACCCGTGCGCCGAGCGTCACGCCCATCCTCTCAACTGAAAAGCCTTGGTATCCGGTATCATCGCGGTCGTTCCGCCACCACCCTGGCAAAGATGGCAAGGCCGACAGCGTGAAGGTGACATATCTCGTGTCGATGAAGGCGATCAACGAATGGATCTGCTGCGCGCATACTGGATTTCCGAAGTCGAAGGCCGATCGCTGGTGGCTTGCTCATTCCGGGCAAAGGCCTTTTCCTCGTACGGTTCTAGAATTTTTAGAGCGCCAACATGAGTTAGCGGGAACTGCGGAGGTGCAGCTCGATTACGCCCGCAATGCACGCTACCCCGATGTCGTGGCGCATCGTATTGGACCGGCCAACGACAACGCGCCTCCGGCTGCAAACGATAACCGTAGCTACGCGGAAGACTGGGAGCGAGACGAAATTCCCTTCTGATTCTGCGTTGACAAATTTGTATATTTACACCAAGGTCGCAATCAACTGCGCCTACCAAGCGCGAATGCACCACGTAGAGGAGAAGGCATGACCGACCTTGAGAGCGCCATAAGCCTAGCCGTTAAACTTCATGCGGGTCAGACTGACAAAAGCGGCAAGCCATATATCCTGCACCCTCTTCGGGTTATGCTATCGCTTGACGGCGAGCAGGATATGGTTGTCGGGGTTCTTCATGATGTCGTCGAGGACTGCACCACTGGCCATGGCGACATCTTGGCGCTGTTCGGCGAAGATGTCTGGTCTGCCGTGATGGCGCTGACGCGCAACCCCGTCGAAACATACGAAGATTTCATCCTGCGGGCCAAGGCAAACGGCATTGCGCGCCGCGTTAAGATTGCCGACATTAAGGACAATATGCGCCCCGGCGCTGAGCATCTTTTGCCACGATACGAGAAGGCGCTAGCCGTCCTTCTATCGGCCTAACCACGACTGCGCCCCACCAGCGCAACCACCACACCACCAGAGGAGACTGATGATGAGCGAGAGAAGACATACGCCTGGGCCTTGGCGAGTAGACTCCGACAACGATGGATACGGCATTGAAATAGTTGGGCGGCCAACTTGGCCTTGCAGCAGGTTCGGCGTGCAGGGCGATTGGGATATCGCTAAGATTGAAGAGTTGGACAACGACGCCGAAGCGCGCGCCAATGCCCGCCTGATCGCCGCTGCACCTGAACTTCTGGAAGCGCTGCTAGACATCATTGGTGACAATGAATTTGGTTGCCATCGTCCCGCGTACATCAAGGCACGCTCCGCCATCGCAAAGGCGGTGACTAAATGACCGCCGCCGAGTTCGACCCCACCGCCATGGCCACCATCGGCCACAATCAACCCGAGCCGACACCTTTCGATGCCGTCAAGCAGGAGATCGAGGATCTCTTCGAAGAAGCCTGCCATTGGGCGGACGGCGAACCGATATCAGACCAAGCGACACATGATGCGATCGAGAAGCTGCGCGACGGCATCCACGAGGCGGGAAAGCGCGCCGATGCGCTGCGCGTCGAGGAAAAGAAACCGCTAGACGATCAGGTCAAAGCCATTCAGGACCGCTACAACGTCTACATCAAACCTAAAAGCGGCAAGGTCGATCTGGCCAAGTCCACGCTCGACACGTTGCTCACCCCCTACCGCACAGCCAAGGCCGCAGCAGCGGCCCAGGAGGCCGCACGCGTGGCCGCAGCCGCAGATGCCGCTAGGGTGGCCGCGCAGGAGGCTATGCGCGCGTCATCGGGAAACCTCACGGCGCGAGCCGACGCCGAAGAGTTGGCGGCAGAAGCCAAGCGGCTGGAGAAGACCGCGAAGCGGGCGGACAAGGCGGCGACGGTGGGCACAGGGTTGCGGACAATCTGGAAAGCCGTCTTGGAAGATGAAGAAGCCGCTATGGATTGGCTGTGGGCGCGCGCCAAGGAAGAGGTGCTGGCCGTAGCGCAGAGGAATGCCGATGAAGTTGTCCGTGGTGGAGTTCGTGTTGTGCCGGGGTTCCGTGTGGTCGAGAGCAAGGTGGCGAGCTGATGGTAAGCATCAAAAACCACGAGCACGAGACAAATGTGAAAGTACCGGAAGGCTGGCAGTTAGCTCCTAAAGAGCCGACTACGGAGATGGAGTGCGCTCCTGATCACGAGGATTGTCCGACACCAGACGCAGCCAAGGCCGCCTATCGAGCAATGCTTGCAGCCGCCCCGCCGTCGCCCCTGGATATCGTGACGGTTTCCATTATCCGTCCTGCATCCTCCACCAATTACGGGCTGACGATGTCCGAATTAACCCTAGAAGACTTCGCCGAAATCGAACTAGCGGCAAGCAAGGCAATGAGCAAATGGGAGCGCGGCTATGCATGTCAGGACATCACCGTGCGCCACTGCATCTCGTGGTGGATCATGGAGGAAGCCTATGCCCGCGGCAAGCGGGACGTCTTGGAGGCAATCACCTACACCGACAGCGAAGGCGGCATCTTCAATTCCAAACTCGATCACGTCGACCTACGGGAGTACCTGTGATGGAATACATGGAAGCCCGCATGCAGGATCGTTACGAGGCACTGTCCGAAGAACATATACAATCTTCGGACAAGGCCGCCGTCTACGACAAGACCGGCCGAGCCATAGTGGTCGGTGACGTGCTGAAGGTCTATCATTTCACGGCGGCCCTGCGGCGCAAGAAGCACTTCATGTATAAGCAGGTGGCGATTGCCGACAAGTTCCGAGACGGAACGCCAATCTTTCGGCTAACGCATCTTGACTTGACCGACGATTTCTACACGCTCATCTGCGACGGCAGCCATTTGCCTGCCTACGAGATCGTCCAGAGCATCAAGTGCGACCACCACGACCGTCCGCGCCACCCCGCACAAGTGTAACCTTCACGCGTCATAAATGGCCGATATGACGCGCCAACGTATCATTTATGAAATATGTCCATTCAACTGCACATTACAGCGCTTCACGTACAGCCTACTGCACACACCTAGCGCGCCACCTAGCGCGCGGGACACCACAAGAGGAGAGAATATGAGCGACCTACCGAGCGGCCCGTTTGGCTGCATATTGGCCGATCCGCCTTGGTCATTCAAGACGTGGTCTGGCAAGACAGGGACGCCGCACAGAACGGCGAACGACCACTATATTACCACAGAGACAACAGCGCTGTGCGACATTCCGGTCGCCAGCGTTTGCTTGCCTGACTGCGCGCTCTTTATGTGGGTCGTAGATAGCCATATCGATGCAGCCATAGATCTCGGAAAGGCGTGGGGCTTCACCCTCAAGACGCGCGCCTTCACATGGCGCAAGATCGCCGCAAACGGCAATGCGCGCATTGGTATGGGATACTGGACCCGCAAGCAAACTGAAATGTGCCTGCTGTTCACCCGCGGCAAGGTTAAGCGCAAAGACAAAGGCGTCCGCGAAATCATCGATGCGCCGCGCCGGGAGCATTCCAGAAAACCAGATGAGCAGTACGACCGCATCGAGCGGCTTGTCGATGGGCCGTACCTCGAGATGTTCTCGCGTCAGGCTTGGCTGAACTGGTCGGCATGGGGAAACCAGACCGGGAAGTTCGAGGCTGACATAGTGTCAGCCCCTATTGTTGCCGTGAACGATAACGTGACTCCAGACCTTTTCAGCGATGGTCAGGCTGCCATCGGCAGGGTGGCGGCATGAATTGTGTCCCTAACGCTATCGACCGCACCAGTCCGGTTCTTCTTGATGTCGGATTCCCAGAGGCGCAGCACTGTGTATCCTGCCTTGGTGAAGTACGCGTCCTGACTACGGTCGATATTCATGCGGCGAGCCTGCCGTGCGTCTGGCGTGGGGAAGTTGATGGGATGGCCATGCCAGTAGTCGCCATCAAACTGCACGACAATGCGCAGATCAGCGTAAATGGCATCGACGCAGAACTTGCCGAACATGAGTTTCTGGGGCTCGTATGCCTCTCCGATTTCGTCGAGTATCGCGTATCCGGCCATCTCAAGTTTGTTGGTCTTTTTGACTGCTTGCTCAACATTCATCTGTATCAGCCGATCACGACGCGATGGGTCGGCATCTCGACATGGTATCGAGCAATATGTCGGAGTCGTGTGGTTCTTGTTCGAGGGAGATCGCGTGAAGATCACGCCGCAGTTTTTGCAGGAGTACCGGTCTTTATTCCTGCGTTGCCATTCGTTTGCATGTTCAGGCGAGCAGAAGAAATTGGACGACTTCTTAATCTGCGTTGCCTTCACATATACGACCAAGCCGCACACTTCACACGGTCGCTCTTCGCCCCTGCGCCGATCTGGCCTTTCGCCGCTCCTATAGCATTCAAGCGAGCAAAATTTACGGCCTTCAGGCATCCGCTTGGTGACGGACTGGCCGCATGCGGCGCACTCAATAGTGCGCATCTTGTTCCCGTTAATTCCCTTGGTCAAAAAATCACCTCCTGGTTCATTGGATATATAGTAGGAGTTGCCGTGACAAACAAGCCTATCACGCTAATGATGTGGCCGATACGCCATATCTTCTCTGCCGCTCGCGCCCAAGCAGGTGCAGCATAATGGCCGCTATCCCAGGAATGAAGTCCGCTACGCCGTTTCTTCCCACCGTTGACTCAACAGGATCAGCAACGTGCTGTTTCGTATGTGGGATGAGGGCACAGGCGCTTGGTATCAATCCAGGCAAAGGAGACCCACATTTTATTTGTAGGAGATGTTCCGTGGCGATCGACGACTACAAGAAAATCAGGAGGCTTGACGACTACGAGTTGGTTGCGCTCGACGCCGGCGTTGACGCGGTTGGGGAATGGATCGCGGAGCGCGGTCTGGGGGCTGACCTGTCACTCTACGATGATCTCGATCAGAGGATGCTGGTTAAGGCGGCGTGGGAAGGGTGCGCGCGGGGATTAAGGGCTGCGCTTAAGGAGGCGCCGTTTTGATCAGCGTCCTGGACCTCTTTAGCGAAGCGGCCGGCGGCTGGTCACTTGGCATGCATCGCGCCGGCTATCGCACCATTGCCGCTTGCGAAGTCATCGACTGGCGGCGCGCCCTCTATTCCGAGAACAATCCGGGAGTTCCTGTTTATGACGACGTCACTACACTCACAGCAGACAGACTTATTCGGGATGGTGTCGGACTTCCCGATATCGTCGTCGGCAGCCCGCCGTGCCAGGACATTAGCAGCGCCAACACAAAAGGCAAAGGCGTCGACGGAGAGCGCTCCAGCCTCTACTTCGAAGCCGTCCGCATCATCGACGAATGCAGACCTCGTTGGTTCGCTCTTGAAAATAGCGCTAATCTCAGAACTCGAGGAGCAGACCGGGTCATCGATGCGTTGGCGGCAATCGGCTACGCCTGCTGGCCATTCGTGGTTAGTGCTGGAGACATCGGCGCCAACCACGAACGCAAGCGAAGCTGGCTCATCGGCTATGATGGGAACTCCGACGGCAAACCCGGCTCCGCGTGGATCCGTGCTTCGGCGCATGAAGGACCGCATGACCAATTCGGAGGACGACTTCGACAGGTCGCCGAATCCGGGAGAGATGGTGCATTTCATTATGCCGACGCCACGGAAGTCGGGCGCGCATCATGGGCCGGAGATAACGAAAGCCATGGGCGCAAAGACAACGGGCGTATCGCTGGTAACGACAATGGCCATGGGCGAGCGGCAGTTGGCGCCGACACCATTGGCCAGCGACTACAAGGGATCGTTGGGAGTGATGAGCAACGGCAAGGTCAAGAGCCAGAACGTGCCGACCTACCTTCGGGATCAGAAATGGGCGGGAGCTCGTGCCCTAGCCCAACTCCTGCAGAGCCATGGGCTGACTGGAACGGCGGCCTTGCCCATCACCTACGGGTGGATGATGGGGTATCCGGCTGGGTGGCTCAGTCGCGCATTGCGGTCGGCGGTCCAAGAGGGACGGTTGCAGCCAGCCTTATCGTCGAAGCGTTCGGCGACGCCGTCTGCCCGCAAATCCCCGAAGCCATCGGCAGAGCCATTATAAGGGTGGAGCGCGCACTTGCCGCCATCACCAAAAACGAAAAACCCGTCGCTGCCAATAATAATGACAACGACGGGGTGCGTGATGAAAAGGCGGATGAAAACCAACTTGCTGCTTAATGTCTAGCTTGGTTTTAGACCGTAAATTGACGTCTGTCAATATACAAATTTGTCAAGAAATGAGGAATGTTTGATGCAGCCGATTGAGCTAGCAAAAACCAGAAAGCGCGAGCGGATACCGCAAGGTGTCCGCTTTGACGTGTTCAGGCGCGACAATTTCACATGCGTATATTGCGGTCGAGGATCACCGGAAGTGACGCTGCATTGTGACCACAAGTTGGCGCATTCGAAAGGCGGCAGCGACGACAAAGAAAACCTTGTAACCGCCTGCGAGGATTGCAACTTCGGGAAAGGAGCAAAAAACGTGAACAGAGCACCGTCGGTGCGCGTCAAGAATGATGCCGGCCTAGTTGGATTGTTCGGCCATAGGCTAGACGAGGACGGGCACATCCACAATCAATTCAGTATCATTGGGATGGCGGGCAGCGACACCTGCATTATCCAACTCTTTTCGTTTCTTGATGGTAGCTCGACAGTCGTCGAGATGGTGGATGTAAGCGATATCCGCGGCGACTGTTACCGGCTTTACGCAACGGAGCGCGCTTTCAAGATGGCGTATTGGGAGGAGAAAGAGAGACGCGGCCCGCTTAGGAACAAGACTGCCGAAGAGGCTTACGAAATGAGTGTGTGGTTTAGCAAAAGGATCGCAGCATGACCAGAACTCCGCTTGACGTTGCAAAGTCATACATAGCGGCAGGGATTCCTGTTTTTCCAGCACGAGATCGCGACGAAGTCACCGATAGATACGATCCGGACACTGGCGAATTCGAAGTTCTGAAGGCCAAGACGCCTCTGACTGGAACCGGGTTCAAGGCGGCAACCAAAAACGAACGCATTATCAATATTCTATTCGGCGAGCGCCACCCGAAAGCCATGATCGGCGCACCCACTGGCGAGTCCATGGGTGCGTTTGTTTTGGACATCGACGTCCACAAGGACGACAAGGGAGACGTGATCAACGGCTATGAGACCATGGCGGCCCTTGAGGATAAGCATGGCCCGCTGCCGCGCACGGCGGTAGCCAAGACTGCAGGAGGTGGAGAGCACCACTATTTCCGCTACGCCGCAGGAGTCCGCAACCGTGGGCGGCTCGGCCAGGGCTTGGACGTGAGGGGCGTTGGCGGATTCGTTATAATGCCAGGCAGTGTCACGGCGGAAGGCAGGGAATACATTTGGCTTGATTACGAAGGTGATGGCCTGCCGCCACTACCCGAGGCACCGGCATGGCTGCTGGATCTTGTCCTGCCGCCCCGGCAACAGGCTACCAGTGGCGGCGACTACACACACAACGCAGGCGAAAACACGGCTTACGTTGAGCGCGCGGTGGAGGCGGAATTGCGCGAGTTGGCCGGCGCCTCACAAGGAGGCCGCGGCGAGGCCGTGAACCGCAGTGCGTTCTCGTTGGGAACGCTTGTCGGCGCTAACGTCTTATCGCGATCGGAAGCCGAGGCCGGTCTATTCGATGCGGCCTATGCAAACGGCGTGGTGGCAAAGGACGGCGAGCGGGAAATCCGCGCCAAGATCCGCCGTGGCCTTGACGCGGGCATGAAGCAGCCGCGCGAAATACCACAGCAACAGCAGGACGACATGGCTGGATGGGGTAACGTCGACTATCGCGCACTCGTAGAGAACAGCATACGAAAAAAAGCCGCACGTGAGGCTGCCGCTGTTACCCAGTCCGCCCCACTGCCGCCAGCACCAGAACCACCACCAGAACCTGACGACGAGGCCGCCGACTACACGCTGGCAACGGTCGCGGACCTCGAAAGCCTCACCTATCCCGGAGGCCTCGTCGAAGACCTGATAGACTGGATCACATCGAGCGCCGAGCAGCCGAGCAGGCCTCTGGCGCTCGCTGCGGTCTTGCCGTTGGTGGCTACGCTCGCCGGAGCGCGGTATAGCACGGGCAGCAAGGACACGCGCCCCAACCTATACACGGTGGCGCTGGCGGAATCCGGTTTCGGCAAGGAGCATGCCCGCAGCCAGATAAAGCGGTTGCTCATGTCCAGCCAGGGTGTGTTCGATGATTTCTCTGGCCCCGCCCGAATCATGTCGGCATCGGCGCTGCGTGAAGTCCTCGAGCGCCATTCCAGCGTCAATTGCCAGATCGACGAGTTCGGCGGCTTTGTGCGAGAAATAACCGATCGCAAGGCGGGAAGCCATCAACGTGCCATCTCCACCGACTTGCGCGACTACTACAGCGCCAGCACGACGTACTTTGAGGGCGCCGCCTACCGTGGCACACCACCGAAGCGCATCTACAATCCGAACCTGTGCCTGCATGGAACATCGACGCCGGAACAGTTCTGGACGGCCCTATCATCGGCCAGCGCCGAGGACGGTCTATTGCCGCGCCTGATCCTGTTTCACGTCAAGGGCGACAAGCCAACGGCCGTGAAGCCACGCAGAGATGTGCGGGACGTGCCCACGTTGCTGCTGGAGAAGATGGCGGCCGTGGCGGGTATAGACGTGGTGAAGCGAAGATCCGCCACCAAGTTGCCCGCTGTGGCTGCGTGGCAGGAGAACAAGCCTCACATCGTGCCTTGGACGCCGGACGCACTCACGCTGTTCCGATCCATCAAGGTGGCCGTGGAAGAGCAGGAGCGGCTTGTGGCGGCCGAAGGCAAGCCATTCGTGCGACGCATCATCGAGAACGCCATCAAGCTGGCGCTTATCGTGGCCGTGGGCATCGATCCGAACGAGCCGGTTATATCAGAGGCCACCTTTGATTGGGCGACTGCTGTGGCCTGGTCGTGCGCCGCGGACATGCTCTCCGAAGTTACCGAGAGGCTGGCCGACAACCAGCGAGAGGCGAACTACAAGAAGATCGCCGGCCTGATCCGCAAGGGTGGCGTTAATGGCATCACAGAAGGCAAGTTGCTGGACAAATGCAAGGCCATCGAGGCGTGGCAGCGCGAGGACATTCTGAAGGATTTGCTGAAGGCAAATCGTGTCGTCGTGCCTGCCAATGACAACAAAAGAGGCCGGCCTACGAGGCGCTATGTTTGGCTCGAATTAGGTGCGTGAATTTGTCTTTTCTTGTGTCTTTTTCGCTAGGACAGATCTTAGGACAAAATCGGAGGCGCTGAATTTGTCCTTAATTTATCCTAAGCGAAAAAGACAAAATCGGATGCAAAAAAGTGTAACGAAATCAAGGGCTTATATACTATATATATGAATAGATCTTTTTTCTTATCGTATAGTATAAGTAAGTGATGTTCTTACTATGTTCCGTAGGGATAGAATATAGGGGGGTGAAAAGGACAAATTCACCTCCACCCACCACCACCCACCCACCACCACCCACCCACCACCACCCCCCACCTCCACCCACCACCACCCACCCACCCACCCGCCCACCCACCACCACAGGAGACCGACATGGCCAAGACCACCACACAGACCACGAAGATCGACGGCCGCAGAGTGAGGATCGTCACCCGCGTCACGGCGACCGGTACGAGCGTGAAGGTTAGCGCGGCACCGGTCGAGGAGTGGCTGCTGCAAGCCGAGGCGGTGCGCCAGTTGCGCGCAATGCCGGAATACGTGGATGACGCCAAGGATGTCCGCCATGGCACGTTCACATTGGCTGGCGACTTCAACGCGGCTCGGCGATCGATGCGCGAGCAGGTCAAGGCAAAGGCAACCGGGCTTACAAGCGGCGAGCATGACCTTCGACTATACATCGCTGGCGGCCAGCTTGGACTAATCGAATTCAAGGGCGCCGAGACGCCAGTCAGCAAGGATCAGAAAAAGCGTCACCCGCTGCTGGCTGCGCTGGGGTTCACTCGGCAGGCACTGGTTCGTGCTGCCACACCTGAAGAGGCAGCAGCGCGGTCCGTAGATCTCGTGCGAGGATGGCTATCGGCAAACGACAACCACCGCGCCACGACGTTGGCCACCAGCGCGCACGGATAGGTCGTCTGGCGTCGTCGGGAGTTTGCGGTCTCCGCAAGCGCCAGTGAGCCTGTGTGTGGATTTGACAAATTTGTAGAAAGCCGACGATACCCAGCTTGACAAATTTGTAGAATGCTGTAAAACCATAATTACCGAAACGCACCACACAGAGGAGACCAACATGACCCGCATCCTTATCGCAGCAGCCCTTATTGCCCTCCCGCTGACCGCCAACGCACAAGCCGTCGTCAGCAACGACTGCCAGCTGTCGCGCTTCATCGAAGCCTACGCATGGCAGGCCGTGGACGACGCTGAGCGCAACAACGTGTCGGCACCGCTCAAGAACGGTTTGCGCGTCTATCTTCGCACCGTCCAGCAGCAGACGAAGAAGGTTTGCCGCTCGGCAGCTTGACAAATTTGTTATTTTCCGTTGTCGCCGCCATATATCCTGCAATCACCATCGACCACCATGATTGCAGGAGACGGAAGTGGCATTTGTCTTGGACGACACGGGCGCAAAAATTGAAATTCACCACAATACAAAGGGTGCGATCAATGAGCATGTCGCAACAGCTTGGCTGATGAAGCAGGGTTATGACGTGTTCCGCAACGCCTCTCCGAGAGGCAGGGCTGACTTGGTAGCGAACAATTGGGATGGATCTGGCTGGGTGCCGATTGACGTAAAGTCAGAAGGTTTCGACCTAGACGGATTTGCACCCATGAACGAAGGCCAGCGAGACCAAGCAAAACGGTATGAGGGTGATGACCTCAAGTACCTAGTGGTGATGGACAACGGAAACTGCGTTTGGTGGAATGATATCGCAAAAGCGAACCGCCAAGAAGTTGTTGAGATGCATTGGTTCGACCCAACAACTGGGCAGCGCTTCCTTCACCCACGCAACGATATGTCTAGAAATGAGTGGTCGTTCTTCGGCCACTGGATGATCAAGCATCACAAGGACAAATTGACTGTGTCGCAGATAGATTTTCTTTACGGCGTGGCGATAAAGCCAGTCAATAAAGGCGGCGCCCTACTGAAGAGAGAAAAGGAGATGCTGCGCAAGATCCACAGGTTCATCTATCGCAAGATAACAGGCATGGATCCAAACACCGGATTGGCTGTTTCGGCTAACGATAATACTCCGAAGCAGGAGGCCGCGTAATGGCTAGACACTCATCGCTTGCCGAACAGCTAGAGGCTATTCGTGCTTTTGTTCAGCAGCCAGACCATGCGCCTGAGCCACTTCAGTCTAATTGGGCCACGGTCGCAGCCAATGACAACGATCCGGAAGAGGTTGCCGACCTCAAGCACGATCGCAAACGGCTAGTTACTCCGTCGGTTGCGGAAATTATGCGAAACGTCAAAGAAGGCGAAGCGGTTCGCAGTGAAACTACGACCGAGATGACGACCTATAACGGCGTGGAGCATAAAACACACACAGTACGAGGCCCAATCACCAGAATCGGCAGATTGCGGTTCAGCGATGGCGCGCAGACTGAGCGAGCATTTCGCTACACGATCGACGGCAAACTCGAAGAGTACGCCGCCAGGATGCCGGCGGGCGCCATGCTTGGATGCCGCGACAAGGTCGACGTTGCCCTCGGCGGCGACGAAAACCCGCAAGAGGTGGTCGACAGCAACGAATACTTCTCCGAGATGCTGAACACGAAGAAGCCGCGGTATGTGTCCGGTCGTCGCCACAAGGGTGAGCGCGTCAATCTAACGCATGAAGAAGCGAAGGCCGAGCTCGCGGCCGCCTATGCTGGCGCGGACATGAGCAAGGTGACATTCACTCGCTATCCGGACGGACTGCCGTGCGGATCCGCCAAGGTAGCAGACAGCTTCCTCGGCATGCAAAAGACCACAAGCGCTGGCGGTGGATCGGTCATGTGGCAGGACATCGTCAGCCAGCGTGAGGAGCGTAAGGAGTGGCTTGATGCGGTAAGCGGTATGGCCGACAAGCATTTCGATATTCTCACCCTGGCGACCAAGTCCAGCAGCCTGAAGCAGATAGGCATGGCTCGCGGCTTCAAAGGTCAGTATGCGATCGAGGCCGGCAAGCGCCTGCTGGTTGCGGCCAATGATAATCTTGAGAATGCACTGGAAATGGCGCGATCTGCGAAAAATTCGGTAGCGACCTGACTTTCTGCGTTTTCGGAGAGAGTAGAGCGAAGGGGTAGCGCAACGTAGTTGCGACGCCCCACTTAGCTCCGTGCGCAATGCGACGGGCCCATCGCCATGCGGCATTTAGTGCCGTCTCTGAGCTTTGGGTAACTTTTCTGATGAGCATCCTAGCCCTCTGCGGCTGGCATCGCACCGGGCATTGTACCGTGGCGCTGTTGGCTACATGCCTAACATCCTGGCGGACGCGCAGTGGCTGGATGCAACTTCATTGGCAGTTATAGGGTTTGACCCGCGACATCGCCTAGTTGACCGGTCTCGGTCCTGCGGTGGCTGCCAACTACTATCTACGGAACCGGCGTTGTAAACCGGTTGCCGTCGGGGATGGATCAACAGCGCTAACGCCCCACGTAGCGGACTGTTGGCCATCCTCATTTATACGCCCACTCACGGCTAGATGCTTGCGGCTTGGACGCTGCATTCCGTTGGGCATACCCATTACCGCAGCGCGCCTCCTCTCGCGACGCGGTAATCCTGCGCCAGGTTGAGCTTGTAATAAGGCTCCCTGGCGCTTTCGTTTTCATGGAATGTAGCGCAGCCTGGTAGCGTACCTGACTTGGATTCAGGGGGTCGCATGTTCGAACCATGCCACACAGACCATTATGCCGACATAGCTCAGATGGAAGAGCGTCTCCTTTGTAACGAGAATGTCGCTGGTTCGATTCCGGCTGTCGGCTCCACTTAGGTTTTCGTTTTCTGTATCGGCGCTATTCTCGACCTCTAGCGCTGGTCTTGGCGGGTGGGCTTCGGCTCACCCGCTTTACATGAGGTCGCAAGGGAGTCGAGAACCTTGAGCAAGCCAATTGCAGCGAACGATAACGTTCATCGTGATTATTACGTATATGCTTGGCTGCGGCCTTGCGGAAATCCATTTTACATTGGCAAAGGTCGTGGTAAGCGCGACAAAGCTCCGAAATATTCTAATCCGTTGTTCCAACGCATCGTCTCAAAGCTGAAGGCCTCTGGCAAAGAGGCGAATATAATCAGGTTGCACGAGAACCTTGATGAGAACGAGGCTCATCGATTGGAGTGCATAGAAATTGCACGATACGGACGAAGGAACAATGGAACTGGCATCCTTGCAAACCTGACCGACGGTGGAGAAGGTGCTAGCGGTCACATTATGTCGGAGGAGACGAGGGCCAAGATTGGCGCCGTTCATGCTGGCAAAAGGCTGGGCCCAGAACATCGCGCAAAGTTATTGGCGCGGATATCCGATCCTTCAGACGAGACGCGCGCCAAGATGAGCGAGGCGCAGAAGGGTCGCAAGCACACAGATGCTACCCTCGCCAAGATGAGCGCAAGCAACGCCATGCACAGACCTGAGATACGCGCTAAGGTCAGCGCCGCTCTTACTGGCAGGGTTATGGGTGTCGAGTGGCGAGCCAGCATGAGTGCGTATGCGCGCAACAGACCGGCCAGTCACAACGCCAGCATAAGCGTAAACAATCGCATGCGTGGGCCATCGTCTGGCTACAAGGGCGTCTCACTCAATAGCAGAACCGGCAAGTGGAAGGTGGCTATTCGCATTGGCGATAAGCGTCCATTCATTGGCTACTTCACTGACCCAGTCGAGGCTGCACTTGCCTATGACAAGGCAGCAATAGATGCGTGGGGAATAGGCGGTTGTTATTTGAACTTCCCTGAATACGCCAACGACAACGAACAGCAAGGCCTTGTTGCTCATGTCACATAGCCGATCATCATCCGCTGATCGCTCTGATGAAGCAAAAGCATATCGCAAACTGTATTCAACCGCGAGGTGGGGGCGTTTGCGGCATGCACACCTGAGTCTGCATCCTTTGTGTCATTGGTGCATGATGCAGGAGATCGTCACCGAGGCTACCGAAGTCCACCATGCGGACGGTGGACACAAGGGCGATGTGACGAAGTTCTGGTCTGGTCCGTTCATTAGCACATGCAAGTCATGCCACTCCTCAGTAGGCCAGCAACAGGACGCGGGACGCAAAGTCGTTGCCTATGGTGTCGACGGCTACCCCATCGAGTTGACGTGATACATCAAGAAATATTCACAAATAACTGATTTAATACGAATTATTCGCTTGACGACCGCATTTATGTGTGGTATGATGGAGGGTAGGGCGCCCTCAAATCGCTAGAGACCGTCGGACCGGGAACCGGTGTTGGAGTTTCGCGATAGTGCTAACACAGTTTTTCCTATGAGGACCGGCAATGGCCAAGCGTAAGGCGCGCATCGACAGCGCGGCCGAAGCCGTGCGCGTCATGGCCAAGGCGACGAAAGAGATTCCGCCACCATCGAACGTTCCGCTCGACGCAGAAGACATTCCATTCTTTAGAAATGTGATCGCCGAATACGCGCGATCGGAATGGTCGTCGCACCAGTTGGAGCTGGCCGCGATGTTGGCACGCACAATGGCGGACCTGACGCGAGAGCAGAAGCTTTTGCGCGACGAGGGCGGCATTGCGAAATCTGAAAAAGGGACTCCGGTCGCCAACCCGCGCAAGTCAATCGTGCAAATGCACGCGTCATCTATCCTGTCGTTTCGAAGGTCTCTGTCGCTCCACGCGCGTGCGCAAGCGGGCGAGGCAAGAGTCGTCGGCAAGCGGCGCGAGGCGGCCAAGGGCATCGAGGGTGACAACCCACTAGAGGATGATCTGCTGGCCAGGCCTTAATAAGCGAGTTAGCAATGCAATTGAAGCTGCCGGCAACAACTGTGGCGGCGATAAAGTGCGGCCCGGTTCCATCTCTTCGCGATTGGCGGAAACTACCGAACGGCAAATTATCCCGCGGGGAGCGCGTTTGCCGGTTCATCGAAGAGTATCTGGTCGTTCCTGAAGGCGAACTGGTTGGCAAGCCAATCAAGTTGCTGCCGTTTCAGGAAGCATTCATCCTAAGCACTTACGACAACCCGGCGGGAACGGCTCGAGCCTACCTGTCGATTGCCCGCAAGAACTCAAAGACGGCAACCATTGCTTGCCTTCTGCTGGCCCACATCGTTGGACCAGAGGCTTACCAGAACAGCCGCATCATGTCAGGTGCCCGCTCTCGCAAGCAGGCCGCCGAGGTGTACAACTACGCCAGTAAAATGTGCATGATGTCGCCACGTCTTTCCAAGTTGGTGCGCATCGTGCCTTCGGCGAAGATGATTATCGGCCTGGCCATGAATGTGGAGTATCAGGCGAGCTCGGCAGAGGCCAAGAGCGCCCACGGTGGCTCTCCAATCCTGGCGATCCTCGATGAGGTCGGCCAGATCAAGGGTCCTACCGACGACTTCGTTGAGGCGATCGTCACATCGCAGGGCGCCTACGGCGACAAGGCGATGGTTTTTGCCATCTCCACGCAGGCGGCCACTGATGGTGACTTGTTTTCCTGCTGGCTTGATGACGCAGAGTCATCTAAAGCGCCCCGTATTGTCAGTCACCTATACAGCGCGCCGGCTGACTGCGATGTCCTCGATGAGGAAGCGTGGAGGGCGGCGAACCCGGCGCTTGGCTTCTTCAAGTCATTAACTGCGGTAAGGGATGATGCGGAGAGAGCTTCGCGACAGCCCACCGAAGAGGCGAGCTTTCGCTGGCTGCACCTGAATCAGCGGATCGATGCGTCCGCGCCCATGGTTGCTCCATCTATATGGAAAGCCTGCGGCGCGCCGGTAGTAAAGAGCTTCGATGGCCTGCCAGTCTTCGCGGGGATGGATCTTTCCGAGGTCAATGACCTCACGGCTCTGGTTCTCGTCGCCCCTGTGAAGGGGGTCTGGCACGTCAAACCAACGTTCTGGTTGCCCGGTGAAAACATAAGGCAAAAATCTAAGGCTGACCGAGTTCCTTACGACATTTGGCACGAGCAAGGTTTCCTTGAGGCGGCGCCTGGCGTCACGGTCGACTACGAATACGTGGCAAAATACACGTACGACCTCGTCCAGACGCTTGATATCCGCCGCATCGCGTTCGATGATTGGAACTGGAGACACTTCAAGCCATGGCTTAAGAAGGCCGGATTCAAGGATGAGCAGATTGAAGGCGACGACGCGCTATTCCAACCGTTCAGGCAGGGATTTAAGACAATGTCGCCGGCTCTGCGCGAGCTAGACAGCAAGCTTTTGAACCAAAAGTTGGCTCATGGCGAGCACCCAGTCATGAACATGTGCATGACCAATGCCACGGTGACGCGCGACGCTGCCGGCAATCGCAAACCAGACAAGCTAAAGTCTCGCGGCCGCATCGATGGTGCCGTTGCGCTGACCATGGCCATTGCCGCCGGCGGCACGTACGAGGACGTCGAGAATACGACGTCGGTCTACGCAACGCGCGGCTTCATTGAACTATAGAGGATACGTTAATGGACAAGCCAAAAGTGGCGGTCTTAGCCCGCGACGCGGCTGGCCTATTCGCCGTCTCCTCCATTTCTTATGGCGCCTGGATGGTTTACCCGCCCGCAGGATTCATTGTCTGCGGGGTTCTTATCTTGGCTGGCGTCATAGCCATAGCTCGCGGTGGTGATTGATGGCTGGACTGTTCGGCGCGATTGCGCGACCAAGGGCGTCTGGTTCGGTGAACGAGATCGCCAGCAAGACCATGGAGGAGTGGGCGAGGCTCCAGGGCGGAGGCGGGGATAGCGCTACGGGGCTGTTCATCTCGCAAGAGGCGGCCATCCGTTACAGTACCGTCCTAATTTGCCTTCGCGTTCTTTCTGAGAGTGTGGCTAGTTTGCCATGCATTCTCTACCGACGCCGGCCAGACGGCGGCAAGGATAGGGCAACAGATCATCCACTTTACCAAGTGCTGCATGATCAGGCCAACGCCTGGAATACTGCTTTCGAGTACACAGAGGGCACGATGATCAACCTCGCATCGCGAGGTAACGGGTACGCCTATGTTGAGCGTAACAAAAAAGGTCAAACGATTGGCCTGATTCCGCTGAATCCGGATGGCGTAACCATTACTCAGGCAGTCGACTGGACGCCTAAGTATGAAGTTACAATGCCAGACAACAGCCGCACGAAGCTATCCCAAAAGGATATGCATCACATCCGCGGCCCGATGCCGAAGGGGTATGTCGGGCAGTCGATGATTTCGCTGTCTCGCGAGCCAATTGGGCTTGGTCTGGCCGCCGAAAAATTCGGCGCCCATCTATACAAGAACGGTGTTAAGCCATCTGGCGTCTTGAAGCATCCGACCCAAATTGGCCCGGAAGCGACAGAGAACCTGCGCCAGCAGTTTCAGGACAAGTATGGCGGGCTTTCTAATTCAAGCAAGCCATTGCTGCTTGAGGAGGGCATGGAATGGGTCGCCCTCTCGATCAACCCTAACGACGCCCAGTTTTTGGAAACAAGGAAGTTCCAGCGCACAGAGATCGCCGGCATCTTCCGAGTGCCTGCGCATCTCGTGAATGACCTTGAAAAGGCGACGTTCAGCAACATTGAGCACAGCAGCCTGGACTTTGTGATCCATTCGCTCCGCCCGTGGCTGCGCCGTTGGGAGCAGGCCATAAGTCGAGATCTCCTGGCACCGGGAGAGCGCGGAGAATACTTCGCGGAATTCCAGATGGGAGATCTGCTGAGAGGCGACTTCCCGACCCGCATGGCAGGTTATGCTCTCGGCATTCAAAACGGCATCTGGAATCCAGATGAAGTTCGGATGAAAGAGAACTTCAATCGTCGCGATGATGGCCTTGGCAGTGAGTATTGGCGGCCGACGAATATGTACCCGCCAGTTGCGGGTTCTACGCCAGCCAACGACAACAACACAGCGGCAAACGCATTGATGACTGAAATCTTCGGGCGGCACGCTGAATCGCTGAAGCCCGCCGCGAATTAGGAATCCACAAATATGGACAGAATTGACGTTGGCGCGCCCCTCGCGGGTGATCGCCGCGATCGCTTCTTCGCGCGCGCTGTCGGAACAAAGTTCGATGCGAAAGTCGAAGATGGCGGCACCGTAATAGATCTCTATGATGAGATTGGCTACTGGGGCACAGACGCTCGCGGCTTTCGCGCACGTTTGAAGGATGCCACTGGCGATATTACGCTTCGCATCAACAGCCCCGGCGGCGACGTCTTCGACGGCATCGCGATCTATAACGACCTGATCGCCTATGACGGCAAGGTAAAGGTCGAAGTGGTTGGGTTGGCGGCTTCAATCGCGTCTATCATCGCGATGGCTGGCGATGAAATCACGATCGCCGACAACGCCATGTTCATGATCCACAATGCGTGGACCATTGGCGTTGGGAATCGGCACGACATGGCCGATGTCGCCACAGTCCTCGGCAAGATCGACGACGCGCTGGCCAGAACCTACGCGGCCAGAACCACGACCGGCATTCGTTCCATCAAGCAAATGATGGATGATGAGACGTGGCTTACCGCCAAGGAGGCCAAGGAGGCTGGCTTTGCTACGTCTGTTGGCTCTGCCGCAGAAGCAAAAGCGCGGTTTGACCTTTCCGTATTCTCCGCCGTGCCGGACTCGCTGAAGTGGCGGGATGACGCGACCGAAGATGCCCCGACAAAAAGAGATTTAGAGCGAGCACTCACGCAGGACGCTGGGTGGTCACGTTCAAAAGCGCGCGCAGCGATGCGCGTGATCGAAAACACCAAAGACGAGCCACTGCAGGACGCTGGCGAAGTCGATCTCACTTCACTGGCCGAAGCCGTCAGGGCTGTCTCGGCAACTCTCAAATATTAGGAGGTCTTTATGACCATTACTGCACAGGTAGCCGAGCAGATCACGGCTGACATCAAGAAGTTCGGCGACGACGTCAAGGCGCTGAATGACAACACGCAGCGCGAACTCAAGGCCATGCGCGATGAAATCGACGCGGCCGGCAAGAAGATCGACCCGCTGGTCGCCGAGAAGCTCGACAAGTACGCAGCTTCCGTCGAGACCAAGCACCTCGCCCTCGAGAAGGGTCTGCAGGCCGTCAACGACAACGTCGAGAAGGTCGAAGCCGTTCTGAAGCGCCCCGGCGTCTCTGCTGGTTGGGCTGGCGACGAATCCGTTGCCGACGCTAAAGCTGCTTTCGAGTTCGCCAAGGCGAAACTCGCAAACGCTGGCAAGCTCGGCATCAACACCAAGATCGAAGCAGACGAAGAGGCATATGCCGCTTACGCTGAATCGTTCGCTCCTTACATGCGTGCCCGCTCCGATGCCGCAATGCCGGCAAGCGTCCAGGCCGCAATGCAGACCGGCTCGGATCCGGACGGCGGCTATCTGGTGCCGAAGACCGTATCCAGCCGCATCATCACCCGCATTTTCGAAACGTCCAACCTCCGCGCTCTCGCCACTGTCGAGACGATCGGCGGCAAGGAACTCGAAATCCCCCGCGACGAAGGCGAGTTTGGATTCGGCGGATGGGTCGGCGAGACCACTGCGCCTTCCGAAACCACGACCTCGCAGGTTGGTGTTTCGAAGATCTTCGCTCACGAAATGTTCGCTGAGCCCCGCGTCACCCAGAACATGCTGGAAGATGCCGGCCTTGATATCGAGGCATGGGTTGCCAACAAGGTTGGCGACAAGATGGGCCGCATCGAAGCGACTGCATTCTTCACCGGTACTGGCGTCAATCAGCCGCGCGGTCTTCTGAGCTATGCCAACTGGGCCACCTCCAGCGCCGATGGCCATCTCGAAAACGGCAAAATCGAACAGATTGTTTCCGGTGGTGCAACGACCATCACCGCTGACGCGCTCTACAATCTGGCCTTCTCGCTGAAGGACTACTACACGCAGAACGCCAACTTCCTGATGAAGCGCCTCACGGTTCGCGACGTCATGAAGCTCAAGGACGGCCAGGGCAACTATCTCTGGCAGATGGGCGACATCAAGGGCGGCCAGCCGGCCACGATCCTTGGGTTCCCAGTTCAGCGTTGCGAAGACATGCCGACTGTTGCGGCTTCGTCTCTCTCGGTTGCGTTTGGCGACTTCAAGTCGGCATACACGATCGTCGATCGCCTCGGCCTGACGCTCCTGCGCGACAACCTGACCGCCAAGCCGTACGTCAAGTTCTACAACCGCCGCCGCGTCGGCGGTGATGTCACGAACTTTGAGGCTGTAAAGCTTCTGCTCACTTCGGCTTAACGCTTGAAAATACTGCCGCTTAGGACTATCTAGTTCGGGCTGGCGAGGTGCGGAAACACCTTGCCAGCCCTGACCCTAGAAACTGATTGAGGCAGTATCCATGGCTATCGACGCAATTAGTGCGCCTTTTCCAGATTTGCAATGCAAAACCTGCACAAAGTGCGGGGAGGAGAAGCAATTAAACCAATTCTCAAAGGCGCCAACTGGTGCCTTTGGCGTTCGTGGCGACTGCAAAAAGTGCAGGAATTCGTATACCACCAAATGGATTGCGGAGAACCCTGACTTAGTCAACGCATCGGCCCGCGCTCGATACGCAGCCAATCCTCTTGAAATCAACGTAAAAACAACGGCAAGGCGAGATAGGGGTAAGACGAATGCTTCGAATAAGAAGTGGCGCGCAGCGAACCCCGAAAAAGCCCGTAAGATCGCGCTTGAACACTATCACAGGGTGATAGCGAACGATCCTAAGCAACGTCTGGATAGGGCCATCTCTTCCAGCGTGTATGCTTCGATAAAGCGCGGGTCAAAGAACGGCAAATCGACGTTCGACTTGCTGGGGTATAGCCTTGAACAGTTGGTGGCGCGGTTAGAGCCGCTTTTTCAGCATGGAATGTCTTGGGAGAACTACGGGGAGTGGCATGTTGACCATGTCTTCCCGAAGGCGTCTTTCGGGTATTCAACGCCAGAATGCGAAGGCTTCAAGAAAGCTTGGGCTTTGTCAAATCTTCAGCCGCTTTGGGCCGATGACAATCACCACAAGAACGCACGACTAGACCATCCTTCCCAAGCTGCCGTTTTGGCGGCAACCTAACTCGCGGCACGCCGCATCATCGAGCCGCGAGGCTCTTAACAAGGTCGCTAGCGCGGCCTTTTTCAATGGAGCTAATATCCTATGGCAAAACGGGATCTATACAACAACATCAGCGTAGCGGCATCCGTCGCTCCCGCCGTTCTCACCGCTACGGGCACTGGCACCGGCGTTGATGCCCGCGGCTTCCAGTCGGTAACGGCTGTAATCAATACTGGCGCCATCGTTGCCGCCGGCCTCTTCACCCCGAAACTGCAGGAAAGCGACGACAACTCCGCATGGAGTGATGTTGCCGCTGCCGACCTTCTCGGCTCATTCGCAAACCTTGCAGCTTCGGCCGTTCAGCGCGTCGGCTACAAGGGATCCAAGCGTTACGTCCGCGTCGTCCTCACCTACGTGTCCGGCACGTCGATCGCCGCTGGCGCCGTCGTTATCCTCGGCCACGCCGAACTGGCGCCTGTCGCCTAATGGCTACTGTCATCAAGCCGTTCGCATATGCTGCGGACGGCTTCACGGTCGAGAGCCTGGTTCCGGGTGACGAACGTGACTTCGGCGTAGCTACGGACGGTCTTGTAGACGAGGGCTTCATCGAAGCTGACGCCGCAAAGGCTGATGCGGACGCTCCCGTGGTACATACCAGTAAGCGCGGTAAATAAAATATGCTCAAGCTAGTGACGCCTCCGGCGACGCCAGTGGTGTCACTGGCCGAAGCAAAAAATCATCTCCGTGTTTTTCACTCAGATGATGATGCCTATATCAATGCTCTCGTTTCTGCTGCGGTCGGCTTAATAGATGGTGCCGACGGATGGCTTGGCAGGGCTATCTCTGCCCAGACTTGGGAATGCAGCGTGGATCGCTTTCCATGCTCTGATGCTTACGGCCACGCTGGCCGCATTTACATTCCGCTAGCTCCGCTCGCCTCCATCACCTCCGTCAAATACACGGGCAGTAATGGTGTCGAGGCCGATGTTGCTGGCTATCGAACATTCGGCATTGGCTCGACGCAGCCCGGCTACATATTGCCGGCGATCGGCAACTCCTGGCCGTCTACGATTTGCGAGCCGGAGTCGGTTCGCATCATATTTGTCGCCGGATACGAAGATGTTCCGCATGGCATAAAGCACGCAATACTCCTGATGGTTGGAAGCTGGTTTGAGAACCGCGAAGACATCGGCGACGGCAAGATGGTTGAGCTTCCCTTGGCATCCAAGGCGCTCCTGATGCCACATCGTAACTGGCGCGGTTAGCGCATTCCCTCTTTTGAATAGGAGCCATCAGTGGCAGATCTCGTAATCACAGCGGCCAACGTGGTCGCTGGCGCGGACTCGTCCGCAGTCTCCGGCGTTGCCGGTGAAGCAATTGCCGCAGGCAAGGCAGTATATCAGAGCTCGACCACCAAAAAGTGGATGCTTGCCGACAGCAACTCCGCAACGGTCGAAGCACGGCAGGCCAAGGGCATTGCCCTGAACGGCGCGTCCCTCAATCAGCCGATCGCCATTCACAAGAGCGGCGATATCACCATTGGCGCAGCCCTAACCGCAGGGCAGGCTATCTATTTATCTGATACCGCCGGCGGACTGTGTCCTCTGGCCGACATTGGCTCCGGCGAATACATCTGCCAGCTTGGTCTGGCCAAGTCGACCACGGTTCTCCACGTTGACATCCAGTTCCCCGGCGTCGCGCTCTAATGTGGTTGCGGTTTCTGTCTGACTATGACTGGAAGCCGGGCCCGCAGGTGACGATCTCATTTAAAGCGGGTGGCATCCACAACGTCACCCGCGCGTGCGCCTCGGCGGCCATTGCGGCCAGCAAAGCCACGCCTACCGAAAGGCCAGCGAAATGACGGCAGGAAATCTGCGATCCAAGCTGCACTTTCAGAAGCGCGGACAGAGCGACGATGGCTTCGGCAATACCGTAACCGGCGAATTCGAAACGGTCTTTACTGATGCAGCCGAGATTACCCCGCGGATGGGGTCTGAGGCCGTGATGGCCAGCCGGCTGCAGGGAGTTCAGCCCTTTACCATCCGTGTTCGCTCGTCGACGCAGACGCGAGAGCTTGACGCCACATGGCGCGCTCTTGATGCGCGGTCGGCGACAGTTTATTCAATCGTCTCTCCGCCGACCAACCTTGACCAGAAAAACGCGTACATTGAGATGCTCGCCACCACCGGAGTGCAGACAGACGCATGACGGTCAAGGGTCTGAAGGAATTGCAGCGCAAGCTTAGTCGCCTGCCAGCGGTCGCCAAAGCGCGCATACGCGCGGCGATGGAGCAGGGCGCAGAAGAGATCGTATCCATGATGCGGTCGCTGGTGCCTACCGATAGCGGCGACCTGCGCGACAGTATCGCATGGACATATGGCCGAGCGCCGAAGGGCGCGATAACGCTTGCTAAGGTTCAATCTGTTGGAGGCGATCTGACGATTACCGTCTTTGCCGGCAACGCGACAGCCTACTACGCCCGTTTTGTGGAATTTGGTACGGCATCGCATACGGCTGGCGGCAAGTTTGCTGGCGCCACTATCCCCGCGATTGCGGCATCGCCCTTCTTTTTCGTTTCTTACAGGGCGAACCGCAAGAAGGTGAAGGGCCGCATTACCCGCGCCATCAATAAGGCAGCCAAAGAAGTGGCGGCAGGGAGTTAACCCTTGGATCCGGTTTTTGAACTCAAGGCCGCCGTCATTGGCAGGCTTAAGGCTGACGCATCGGTCGACGCCTTTGTCTTTGGCCGCGTCTACGACCGGCCCGCGGACGGAACAAAGCCATCCCCCTACATTTCTATGGGTCCGTGGGATGCAACGACAGACGGCGCCGAATGCATCGACGGCATGGAAATCAACATGCAGATCGATTGCTGGTCTTGGGGCAGCGGCGAGGCATACGGCAGCGCCGAGGTCAGTAAGATCGCAGGCGCGGTGCGTGCGGCTCTCCACGAGGCAGAATTCGAACTTACGACCAACGCGCTGGCCACCATTAGCCATCGCATCACCCGTTACCAGCGGGAATCGGATGGAGCGACGAACCGCGCCATCATTAGCGTAACGGCATTTGTCGAGCTCCCGTAGCCGGCGGCCACCAATCACCACCACAATTTGGAGACCAAGATGGCCCAGCCGTCCACAGCACGCTTTGGCAAGTTTCGCATCATGCTCGGCAACAGCGCCGATCCTATCGTCTATGCCGCGCCTTGCGGCTTCACTTCGAAGAGCCTCACGCTCACGAAGGATCTGACCGACGTCACACTGCCGGATTGCGATGATCCCGATGCGGTTGCCTGGGTTGGCCGTGATGCCAGCACGCTTTCGGCCTCGGTTTCCGGCGAGGGCGTTCTCGCGTCCGAGTCCGTAGAGACTTGGCTTGATGCGTGGGAAAATGTCGAGTCGGTTCCGGTCAAGATCGAAATCGAATTCCCGGCGAAAACCATTACGTGGACCGGCCTTATGCACGTTTCCTCGCTCAATCCTTCAACTGAGCAGGGTGGCCGCGTCACCATGTCGGTCGAAATGCAGAGCGACGGCGAGCTCGTGCGCACGGTGTCTTAATGAGCCGCGACTGGATTACTGCCAGCAAAAAGACTATATAAGGACAAGACCGCAGCAGCGTTGGCGCGCCCTGCGGTCTCTAACCCCACGAGCTTTAGAGGAGCATCGAGTGGCTGACTTTATATATGCTGGTGACGCCGGCGCATTCAAGACGTGCACAAAGTGCATGAATCCTAAAAGTTTGGATAGTTTTCACGCGAATCCTAGCGGATTGGCCGGCAGACATTCACTCTGTATCGAGTGCAAAAATTCGAATAACAGGACTTCTTACTCAGTAAATTCAGCGACCATTTCCGAAAAGCGGCGCGTAAAATTTGCTGAATCTCCAGAGACTTTAAGGCTATCGGCAAACACCAGAAGCGCAGCAAGGCGACGTGACGCGGGCAAGCTTGAAATAGGCTCGCATATGAACTGCAAGCGGTGCGACATCGATTGTATTGCGCGCGGTCCAGCGCAAAAATATTGCTTAGATTGCGCTGCCATCGTTCAAAAAGAGAACGTTAAACTGTGGGGTTTGGGGAATGCTGAATCTGAACGGGAAAGAAATGCCCGCCAACGCGAGTCGGACCCGGTCAGGCATGCATCCTACGGCAGGAAGTGGCGACTAGCAAACAGAGACAAAGTGAATGCGGCGTATAACGCCAGGATGGCGGACCCCAAGAAGAGGTTGGACAAGGCCATATCCAGATCGATCGCCGCGTGTCTTTCTGGGGCGAAGGATGGCAGGACGTGGGAGTCATTAGTAGGATATTCGCTGGGCGAACTTACGAGGCATCTTGAAAAGTTATTTCTCCCTGGCATGACTTGGGAGAACTACGGCGATTGGCACGTGGATCACGTGATTCCTAAGAGTATTTTTAACTACAGCAGACCTGAGCATCTTGATTTTTCGCGTGCTTGGTCGCTCAAGAATCTTCAGCCTCTGTGGGCTACAGACAATCACAAAAAGAGCAATAAATTTGGCTCGCAATTTCAACCAAGCCTAGCCTTGGAGTGCTGAATATGTCTAGAAGCGCAACTATCGACCTTGATTGGGGCGATGGAACATATCGATTTTCTTTAAAATGGGGCGAACTCGCCGAGCTGCAGGAAAAGACGGACGCCGGCCCATATGTCGTGCTGAACCGCCTGCATACCGGGCAATGGCGCATTGAGGATATCTCCAACGTCATCCGCCTCGGCCTGATCGGCGGCGGGCTTGAGCCCGTCAAGGCTCTCAAGTTGATCCGCACTTATGTTGAGGCGCGCCCGCCTATGGAAAACCACCCGCATGCGGTGGCCATCCTGGCGGCGGGCCTGATCGGCGCGGAGGATGAGCGGTTGGGGGAAGCCGAAGCGCCAGATCAAGCGGAAGTCAGATAGACGACCTGCCGAACGGCAAGCTTAGATTTGGCGCGATTTACGGCACTGGAGCCGCGGTAGGTTTCACGCCGCAGCAGGTCAATGCGATGTCCATGTGGCAGTTCATGGCGGCCATCGAGGGATACGTTAAGGCGCATAGCGGCGAAGACGAGAAGATGTCGGATAAGGAAGCCGATGATCTGTTCGAGTGGCTGAAATCTAAGGAATAAGCTTGGCGGCAAGTGCCGCCTTGTATTTCCTTGGCACGTAAGCGCGCGTCCTGGCGCCGCACCTTGGGCACTTATAAGCGCCACCGGTCAGCAGCGTCACGGCAATCCGGGATCCAGAATCCCGCGGTGAAAACGCTGAGCAGCAAATGCAGAACGTGGTTTGGCGTCTGCCTCTCGGCAAGCACCATGGCCACGTCATCTTCGCAGAACATTCGCCGCTTCTGTATCCCCATACACTAATAAATAGAACGAGATCGAACGAATGGCAACTGACCTCGAGCAGCTCGTTGTATCTCTGTCGGCAGACATTAAGAAATACGAAAATTCCCTAAATCGGGCGATGGGTATCGCCAACAAGAACACTCGCGCGATCGAAAGCCGCTTCGCTTCGATGAACAAGAAGCTCAGCAGTGGATTCGACGGCTTTGCCTCGTCTGCTGCGCGGGCTTTTGCTCTGGTCGGCGGAGCCGCCGGCGCGAAAGAACTATTGGACGCCGGCACGCGCATCAGCAACTCGCTGAAAGTCGCCGGCCTTTCTGGCAAGGAACTGGACGCGGTTTATCAAAAGCTGCTCGTTTCTGCCAAGAATAACGCCGCACCGCTGGAAACGCTTGTAACTCTCTATGGCCGCGCTTCGCAGAGCCAAAAGGAGTTGGGCGTAAACAGCGAGCAGTTGCTGGCATTCACCAACAACGTTGCGCTGGCGCTTCGTGTGGCCGGAACAGATGCAACGACCGCATCTGGATCGCTGTTACAGCTTGGTCAAGCGCTCGGCTCCGGAACCGTCCACGCGGAAGAATTCAATTCGATCCTTGAGGGCACGCCGACCATCGCGCAAGCCGTGGCGATAGGCCTAAAGGAGGCAGGAGGCTCGGTTGCTCGCCTGAAGGCCCTTGTCGTTGATGGCAAGGTGTCATCCGAGGCGTTCTTTAGGGCATTCGAGGCTGGTGCGCCTGTCCTGCAAGATAAGGTTGCCGGCGCCACGCTGACGCTTGATCAGCACCTTACGAATTTGCAGACATCCCTCATCGACGCCGCGAGGCGGTTCAATGAATCGTCTGAGGCCAGCAAGACGTTCGGAACCGCGATTGATCAGGTTTCCGGTTTCGTTAATAGCGTCAATTTCGACTCCCTGATCGGGCAGGTGACTGCCGTAATCAACGCGATGAATTCCGGTATTGCCACGGCGAATTCTTTCGCCAATGCCATTGGCCAACTTAGCGGCCTCGCAAGCGTAGGCAAGGCGATTGTTGGCTCGCTGCCGGGCGACACCGTGAAGAGCTATCTGGGCGGCGGTCTAGTCATCAAACAAGACGACCTGATAACGGATCGAATCAATGAGGCATTCACCGGCCAGATAGAGCAGGCCGGGAAACTTACCGCAGATGCGGTTAAGAACAGCGTTCTCGGCGGTGGTGCGGCGACCACACCAAAAGGCGGGCGCCTGGCGGAGTCAGCCGCCGCAAGCGTAAAGCCAGTTTCGATCGCAGACTTCAAGCCAACGACGACCAGCAAAGGCGGCGGAGGCAGCAAGAGCAAAGGCGGCGGTGGTGCTGGCGGCGGAAGCAAGGGAGCCGACGAATACCAGCGCGAGATTGAGCAGATCAAGGAACGCACCGTTGCCCTCCAAAACGAGACGGCCGCGCAGGCCACGGTCAATCCTCTTGTAGACGATTACGGCTTTGCGCTTGAGAAGGCGCGTGCCCAAAGCGACTTGATGACTGCGGCGCAAAAAGCCGGGATCACAATTACGCCGGCCCTCAAGGCGTCAATCGATCAGTTGGCGACCGGCTATGCGAATGCGAGCGTTGCGGCAGAGAAGCTGCAGGCGTCACAGGATCGAGTAAAGGACGCCGCTGAAGACTTCCGGAGCACAGCGAAGGACATCACCAGCGGCTTTATCTCCGATCTGCGCAGCGGTTCTTCTGCAGCTGAGGCGCTGTCAAACGCACTCAACAAGGTCTTGGATAAGGTCATCGACATCGGCCTCAACGCCATCTTTGGCGGCGGTGGAGGTGCTGGCGGCGGCCTGTTTGCAGGCATTGGTGCGCTCCTCGGCTTTTCCGAAGGTGGATACACCGGGCCCGGCGGCAAGAACGAACCTGCTGGCGTCGTCCATAAGGGCGAATATGTCATGGATGCCGAGACCACTAAGCGGATCGGCGTCAAGAACCTGCGCAGACTGCAGGGCTACGCCAGCGGCGGCCTTGTTGGCGCCCCGGCCATGCCTGTTGTTCGCAGCGGCGGCGCTTCGGCTGCCCGCAACGGCAAGACCGACATCCAAGTCGGCGTGTCGGTCGACGACACTGGCGGCCTACGGGCTTACGTGAAGTCGGTAAGCAATGACACGGTAGCCGCGGCCAGCCCGCGCATTGTGTCGGCTGCGAATCAGCAAGTCGTTCCAACTATGGCAAAGTATCAAAACGACAGCGCCGGCGGCGATTATAGGACAGGGTAGGATAGATGGCGTCGATTTTGGAATGGCCATTTTGCCTGCTCACTCCTTCACAGGTGCAGGCAAACGTCGTTGCGTTCACGCGCAGCGGCGGCAAGTCACTTGGCGGCGTCGAACCCGTAACGCGCACAGATCTCGGATTCTGGAGCGTCGATTATACCGGCGTCGTCATCCAGAACCGCTACCGCGATCAGTGGCGCGCGTGGCAGGCCGTTCGTACGCAGATCGGAGGGCGCGCAGGTTTGATTGCCGTGCGCGTGCCGGCTTCACTTTCGGCGCCATACGCATCGGGGCGCTTCGAGCCATTGATAAGCCTTCCGCATGGAGATGACACGTCATTCGGCGATGAAACGCTATACGAACAGAATGCTATTTCTGTTGTAACGGATGGCTCGACGCCAATCGGAGCAACATCGATCAGGCTGCGCATCATCAATGCCGCGACAGATCTGGTCGGCGTGCGCTTTTCGTTCAATCACGCGCTTTACGAAACCGGCCCAGTTATTGCCGTTGATGGCGACATCTGGACAGTTCCGATAACGCCAAGCGTGCGCGAGCTTATTCCGCCCGGCTCCGATCTGGAGTTCGACCGTCCGACGTGCCTTTGCCATTTGGCCGATGACCGCGGCATGGATGTGACGCAGGACGCCATCACCAAGGGCACCAAGCCCAACGTCAGTTTCGTCGAGGCGACGGATTACTGGAACCAGTTGGCGCTAGGCCTCATCTAATTTCAAGGAGGGCTGCCTTTGGCCAGTCTTCGTATTTTGTGCCAAGTGGAGCTTCCATCTGGCACTCTTCGTTTTTGGGATGGGTCTGGTGGCCCATTCGTGGATTACGAGGGTGACATATATCGATCGTGCATCATCAACGAGGATGCGTTGGGGCAGATCGAAGCGGCCATTAATGCCGAAGCATTCACCTTGTCTCTTGTGCTTTCTGGGATCGATGAAACGACCAGTAACTCGGTATGGGAAGACTATCAGGATGGCAATATCGTCGGATCGAACTTTCGCATCTTGCTGCAAAGGTGCGATGATTACGACCAGCCAACCGGGGATGTGAAAGTCAAATTCACCGGGAAGATTTCAAACCTAAACTTCGTTGATCAGGCCGGCGATACGGGCATAAGATCCACGATACAGGTCGATGTCGCCAATCGCTTTACACTTCGCTCCGTGACGAATGGCGCAGTTCTGTCCGACGTAGACCAGCGCGCTCGGGCGAGGGTGCTCAATCCGACGGCGCCAGATGATCGTTTTTGCGAGCGCATCCCTGGCCTGAAGGACAAAACAGTCAGATGGCCGAACTGGTAGTGGTGCCGTCTGCGCGGGCGCTGGCCGCTTTTTTTGCAGACCACAACACTCGTCATTGGCGGCCCTGCCAAGTCGACTGCTGCATGTTCCTCGCTTCGTGGGCGATGTGGCTCGGTCATTCCGATCCCGCCTCACACCTTCGCGGCACTTACGACAGCGACGACGGCTTCCGCGCCATCATAGCGGGCGCTGGTGGCGTTGTTCCGGTTGTGGAGCGCTGCGTAGCCAGCATCGGCGGACATCGCGCAGACGGCCCGCAACTTGGCGTCATAGGCGTCATCGGATCACCAACGAACATTCAAAGGCAGTGGGGCGCGATCTTTGACGGCGAGCGTTGGCTCGTTCGCTTTCATGACCACGTTGGGCCGATGGCCGCGCGACCCCTGGCAATCTGGAAAATCTGATAAATGCCCGATCTTATCAGCCTCGGCGCGCTCATCGTGTCGTCGGCAGCAACAACTGTGGCTGGCGCTAACGCACTGTATCTCGGCACGCTTGCTCTTGCGTATGGTGGGTTGGCGGCGGGTGCAACGCTGCTTTCGCGGGCGCTGATGCCAAAGCCATCTGTGCCGAAGCCGGAAGATGGCACCTACAACCTCAAGCAGTCAGTTCCACCCTTGGCGATCGTTCTAGGGCAGGTGAAGAAGGCTGGCGATTACGTCTTTCTTGAGGAAACGAACGGCATTGTTTATCACATTTTGGTGCATGCCGGACACCGCATTCAAGGCTATGTGCAGCACTATCTGCATGATGAAGCGATTACGCTCGATGGCTCCGGCGTCGTAATCGACCCGCCTCATTTTTATGAAGACGGTACGGAATACATCTTCATTTCGTCTCGCGTCGGGCTGCCGATAGAGACTGACTACTCCGACGTTTCCGCGGCCTTTCCATCGATTTGGAATACGCACTATCGTGGCGACGGCCTGGCATCGGTCAAGATGCACTGCTTCACGCCGTCTCAAAAAGACTTTCTTAACGTCTACCCAAATCAGATGCCTGAGCACTCTGCCGTAATTCGCGGAGCCTTGCTTTACGATCCCCGCACAGGTGCGACAGCATTCACAACCAATATCGCGCTTATGCGTTTGTGGCACTTGACTAGCCCGTATGGCGGCAAGTTGTCGATGTCCGACATGTATCTTCCCGACTATATCAACGCCGCGAATATCTGTGACGAGAATGTCTTCAATCGCAGTGGTGGCGTCGAGAAGCGTTTCCACGGCGGCATGTGGTTCAGAGCAAACAGCGACCCGATCGAGGTGGGCAGGACGCTTGACCAGGCCGCCGATCTGGTCGTCTACGAACGGGCCGACGGTAAGATCGGCGTGCACGCAGGGGGGAGCGTCAGCCCTTCGGTAGTTTTGACCAAGACGAATATCGTGTCGCTTGGATTGAATGCCAACGTCGATCCGTCGACGACTGTGCTTGCCGCACGGGGGAGGTTTACCGATCCGTCCGACCTCTACAACACCAACGATGCGGCGATTTACGGCAATCCATACGTGGGCGAAGACACTGAACGTACTCTGACTGTCGATAACGTGGCGGTGCAATCGCACAATCACATTCAACGCCTGCAGAAACTGGCATATATCAGGCGTAACGGGGCCAGAGTTACGGTCACGGCGCACTACGATCCAGACGCAGACGTGGCATATCATCGCTTTGTCAGGGTTCAGTATCCTCCGAAATTATCCGACTCCATCGTCGAGATCACATCCAAGGTGAGTATCTCGCTAAGGGATATGACGGTCAGCTTCAGCGGCATTGTCGTTCCTGCCGACCTGTATGAGTTTGATGCGGCTACGGAGGAGGGGGTGCCTGGCGCCTCCGTTGTGGTTCTTCCTCGCGGAAGCGTGCCGTTGCCGGTAAACTTTGACGTCGTTATTCAGACGGAAACCGTCTCTGGCGGTTCTTCGGCCGCATATGCTCTAGCGACGTGGGATCACTTCTCCGACTTCCTGACATATGAGTTTGAGTGGGAAAGAACGTCGGCATCCACTGGCCCACAAAGCGTTATTTCGGCGCCCAAATCCGATCAGGTGCGATCGGCATACCTCGCTGACGGTGTGCAGTACAGGTTCAGGCTTCGCGCATGGGCGGCTGGCGCCAGTTCGGACTGGACTTCGTATGAGTTGCGCACGGCAACCGCAGACTCGACGCCACCAGGCATCGTAACCGGGGTTTCGGCGACAGGCGGAGTTGGTCAGGCAACGTATAATTGGAAGGCGCCGAACAGCGCCAACTATTTCGGTGCCAGGCTCTACGTCAACACGGTGAATGTTTTTGCCGGATCTACGCTCGTTGCGACCGAATACGGGCCGCCGAATATTGCCGATAGTCGCCTCGTAACCGGCCTGGCAGCCGGCACAAAGTACGGCTTCGTGGAGGCCATAAACGCCTCTGGCGTTCCGGCCACGGCGCAAGCCACCGGCTCATTCATCGTCACCTGAGAAATCAGAAACTAACATTTTCAGCGACCTGGCTCTTGCTGGGTCGCCTTGCTTTGGGGTGCTTTATGCCGTTACCTTTTGCCCAAATTCTGCGCGACTTCATCACGGACGGCATTCCTTCGTCTGGCAACAACAAGCCCAGCAAGTCCGAGATGCGCTCTTGGGGTACATGGGTTGAATCCATCCTCAATGCTATCGGGGTCAACGCTGGCCTGATTTATCAGACTCGCGCCTTGCTTTATGCCGACCTAGCCAAGGCAGCCAACAGCATGGCTTGGGTCACAAGCGACCCGATCGTGGCATACAACGGCGTCTACCAGAAGGTGGGCGGTGCCGGCACGGGCTCATGGACCAGGCTTACTGACCTGCCGTACTCGTTTATTCGCGCCGAAGACGCCGGCGCAGGCACGCCGAACGCGCTCCAGGCCACGAGCGACATTCCGATTTCGAATTCTGCCCTCATCATCCTGAATATTTTCGAGGACAACACATCGTCACCGGTCACCGTAGCGTTCAACGGCGACACGCCGCTGACGATCAAGACCAATAGCGGCAATGACATCCTTGCGGGCGGCCTTACGGCAGGCATGCAGGCCCTTGGCATCGTGTCCGGCGCTACGTTCCGCCTGGTCACGGACATCGACGTCAGCGCCGCTGTGGCGGCAGCAGAGGATGCCGCGGCAGATGCCGAGGCGGCAAAGACCGCAGCAGAGCTAGCGGCAAGCTCGCTGCTGTTCCGCATTTTCGCGTCAGTGGCGACTGCCACAGCGGCGACAATACCATCTTCTTCGGCCTATATTGCTATCGCCGAGTTCTCTCCGCAGCCGCGCTTTTACAAGCGGTTTGTGTTTGACCCTGGGTCTGGGAGCCGGTTCCAGTCCGCCGATGGCGCTTGGTGGCAGGGCTTGCCGTTGCCTCCCACGGCCTTGGACTTTGCCAATGCCGTTGTGCGTTCGGCAAACGCGACCCTCGTCGTCGGCGACCTCGATCAAGTACACCTGTGGGCGATTGGTGCAGGTACGACCTACACTGCGACGTTGCCCGATCCCGATACCTATATTGGGCGGTTGCTGCATATCGAAGTGTCGGCGTCGTCTCGTGGCATTCTTGCATTTTCTTGTCCGGATCCGATAGGGAAGTTCACCGCTACGCAACTTGTCATTTGGGGCGGCGAAAGCCTGACGTTGCTTGCTCGTGCAGGCATTTGGGAAATCATCGGTGGCGTGTGCAAGCCCTTGCAACTGTTTGCCACCAATCCAGGCGCTAACATCGCAATCAATTGGGTTGCCAACTCCGGCTGGGTCACGGCGCAGCAGGGAGGTGAGGAATGGGCCATCAATTCAGGGCAGATCGTCGCCCCCAGATCTGGATACTACACCAGTTCATTCAAGGTGGGGGCAGCATGGTCAGTGGCGCCAACGTTCATTTACTCAGCGTCGAACAATAACAGCGGAATGGCGATCCACCGCAATCAAATAAATACACCAGCTGGTGCGAATGCGATTCTGCCCGTAACTCGCGATCAAGTTCTCGCTAAGGGCGGCGCTGTCTCGCCTGTTCTTATCTGGTCAGGTGGAACTTCAGTCGTTGTCGAGCGCGCCACGTTTGGCGCACCAGAGCTCGCCCTGAAGGAGGTGCCGCAGTGGTAGCAGTTCTGGCAAGGCCGCTGCCGAGCGAGGGTTTCCACACCCCTTCGCCGGGAATTCCTCCGGTGGCGTCGCCTTACGTACTGTTGCCCAACGACAGCCGCGGGCAGGCGAGCGATTACGCCGGCATAGAAGAACAGTCACCATTGCGACTTCGGTTTGTGCGCCCCATCGTCAATGCATACCAGTATTGCTCTCCGGGCTCGCGCTATCGATTTCAGACGGACGCGACGCAGGTCACGTTCACCGTGGCCTACAACAATCTGGTGACGCGATATGATGCGCGGAACTACATCGCTGTTGTATTGATCAACGGCGCTGTGACGGCATCATTCGACAGCCGTGACGTGTCCTATGTCTTGGACCTCGTGGGCGCGACAAGTCGCTTGATAGAACTCGTGTGGCCCTATGCAGACGGCATGGATTTAATTCAAGTCAGCGTCAATGTCGGGGCCAATTTCTTCACGCCAGCGGCTCGCCCAAGCGGCAAGCTGGTGACTGGTGGCGACAGCATCACGCACGGCTTCACCACAACCAAGATCACGGATACGTGGGCCTACAAACTGGCCGTCCTGAAGAGCAGGCAGTTGGTCAACATTGCCAACGGTGGCGCCATCGCCGTTGCGGCCGATGCGAACGCCTTGATTGGAACTGGTGCCGACCGCGTCACGTATATGATCGGCTATAATAACTTCGGCGCACAGACGGCTCTGGCCACGTTCCAAGCCGCAGTCGAGGGATGGATTAATAACGCCGAGGCGAATCTCCCAACGGCGAAGATCTATATCGTCAGTCCGATCTACAGCCCGAACACCAATACGATCACGCTGGCGCAGTATCGGACTTCGGCTGCGGCTGCTGTGACCGCTGCCGGTGGCGCGAACGTCACCTACGTCAACGGTCTATCGATCATGACCAACAACGTGGATAGGCTGGTGGACAACATCCATCCGAACGATCTTGGCGCTGGGGAAATTGCAACGGCTCTGGCAGCGATCGTGGCGGCGTGATACCTCACGCTTATGCGATTTATTCTGTCTGCAGTTTTGCTGCTTTTAGTTGTCCGTCCAGCGTGGGCGGGCAACTATTATGAGCCGCACTTCGAAAGCCGCATGATGACGGTTGCCGTCAATGCGTGGACCGTTGGGCCGGGCGCAATCGTCCTACTTGGCGACAGCAACACTGAAATGATGAGGCCGACGGCCATTGGTGGATGTCAGATTATCAACGCGGGATTTGGCGGCGCCAGAATAGCCGACATTGCTAGGAGGGCCGATGGATTGGCCGATCTGACAAGGCCGGCCATCGTCCACATCATGATTGGTACGAATGACGCGATGGACGGAGTCCAGCAGGGTGCAGTCGACAGCCTGGCGGGGATCGTTGACGCTTTCCAGAAGAGGGGCGCAACAGTCGTGTTGTGGCGCCTGCCTCCATCTGGACCGAAAGCTGGCGACCTCGCTAATTTCCGCCGCATCAACGATCTGATTACCAATGTCGCCAAATCTAAAGGCGTCGAGCTCGAATCTGATTGGGCCGGCCCCATAACCGGCTCGGATGGATATGCAAAACAGGGTTGGCTGATCGGCGACGACATCCATCTTACGCCCAATGGGCAGGCTGCGCGCGTGGCGCGTATCGCCGCGCTGGACAGCAGCATCTTGCGACAGCGCAACGTGTCCTGCGCGAAATAGGCCACTGCGGGCTACCGCGGGCCAATACTAGAGGTTTCATTATGTTCATCCCCGACTTCAGCCGGGCGCTTAACGGCGTCTGGGCGACGGCGCGCGCCCAACTCATTCCCGATGCAGCCGCTACGGTGAAGAAAGCTTGGTCGCTCCGGCTGATCGAGCTCGCGATGCTGGCCGACATCATCCTCAACGTTGTGCCGGTCGTTTCCGACTGGCTGCCGTGGTGGCTGACGCTCGTGCTGCTTGGCGGCGCGTATGCCGCCCGCCTGCTTATCCAGAAGAAGGAGGCACCCGTTGCCCAGGATTACTAAGAAGGCGGTCGCTGCCGTGGCTGCTGTCGCGCTGTCGATCGGCGCGCTCATCAAGCCGTGGGAAGGTCTGTCGCTGACGTCCTATCCCGATATCGTCGGAGTCTGGACGGCTTGCTACGGCGAGACGCTCGGCATTCGCCCTGGCATGAAATTCACGAAGCCGGAATGCGAAGACAAGTTGCTGACGCGCGTTGCCAACGACTACTACCGCCCGCTGACGCAATGCATCGTCGGCTTCGACCGCAAGCCGGTTGAGTGGCAGGCCGCCGCCATTTCGGTGACCTACAATGTCGGCGTCGGGACGGCGTGCAATTCCTCGTTCGCCAGGCTCGCCCGCGCCGGCAAGATCAAGGAAAGCTGCCAGGCCATGACCCTGTTCAATCGTGCTGGTGGCAAGGTGGTCCGGGGTCTCGTTAACCGACGCGCCGCGGAGATCAAACTCTGCTTGCGTGGTGTCGCATGATCGTGAGCCCAATAGGCCGATGGATCGCCGGCGCACTGGCTGCGCTTGCGCTGCTGCTGGCCGCGTACGCCTACGTCGACCACCGCGGCTATGCCCGCGCCGAGGTCCACTACAAGGGCATCATCGCGGCGGAACACGCAGCAGCCGTCATCGCGAGCAACGCCGAAGTCGAGCGCCAGGCCGCGCGCCAGAACGAGTCAAAGGCGCGCGAGGCTGCCCGCATCGCCAAAATGCAGGCCGAGGCCGACCAATTAACAAAGCAAATCGAGGAGCTGCAGCGTGAAGCCAGCGAAGATCCTGATGCTGGCCGCACTGCTATCGGTGCTCCCAGCGTGCAGCGCATTAACAAGGTCCGATAGGCTGGTTGTCGCGCCTCCGCCGCCAGTGTTGCGGAAGGCCGACGGCGTGCTGACGACGAAGTGTCTTGGACCGGTCGACCTCGGCGACAAGCCGCTGACACAGGCTCAGCTTGAGCACTTGTGGATCACAGACCGCGAACGGCTGTTGTCGTGCGTCCGGCGCCATCTGGCTCTCGTTGGGTTCTATGCTGACCGCGATGCCGGTCTCGAGGGCAAGCCATGACAGGCACCGAACTTATGGCTGCCGTCATGTTCTTCATGGCCATCTCCGGTGCCCTGTGGGGCGTCTGGTGGCGCATCGAAGGCCGGGTGGACCGCGCCAAGGCTGAAGCCGTGCAGAAGGCCACAGAGGCCGCCGTTGAGGCTGCGTCAGTGAAGGCGGACCTTGCCGCGCACAAACTACATGTTGCCGAGCATTATATTACCAAAGCCGGCATGCGCGAAACCCGCGATGAGATCATGGACGCTATCCACGGCGTGAAAACAGCCGTGGATCACATGACTGCCCGCGTCGATCGCATCGTCGAAAATCAGGTCAAGCGGCCAACTACGCGCGCTTAACCGCCACACCACATCACAAATTACCGGAGACTACCATGGCAATCGAACTTCTCGCGGTCGGCTCGACTGCTGCCAATTCCTCTGACTTGGTCATCGCCTCTGGCTCGACGGTGACGGTTGGAATCAAGGGCGCAACTTCCTCCCAGGCGCGCGTTAGAATCACTCTCAAAGATGACGCCGGCGGCTATACAGACGTAGGCGAGATTACGCCGTTCCGTCCGGCAATCGCTATCACGGCGCCGGGAACGTACCGCTTTTCGCGCGTTGCCGGCGATGCGTGCGGGGTGTTCAGTGCTTAGTCAACTCTTCGCGTCGCCGTTTTCGCCTATCGGAAGACACGGGATCTCGGGAAGCGGACAGGGAGGCCCGCCAGGCCTGTTCAATTTTAAGAACTCGCAATTCACCAAAACGAAAGCTGCGATTGCCCGCATTGCAGGCGCTACGGGCCGCGGTCGAATGATTTGCGTAGGGGATAGCACCACATGGGGCGAGGGCGGCGGCGATAGCGGCTCGAACATGCGGTTCAACGCAAAGGAACGTTGCTGGCCCACGATTGTCGCCAAGAGCTTTACTTCATCGGGGCTGGCCGCTGGCTATGAAAACATGTATGGCAATGGCGCGACGACGACCGCCGGCATTGCGCAGTCAAATCTTCAAAACTATTACAAGGCCGGGTTCTCCCCGAGCAATGCTTGGGCTGCCAACGCCGCCTTGACCTCTGGCGGTTGTCTTTTCGCGAACGCTACAGACACGTCAGCCATTACAATTGTTTTGCAGTCACCGTGTGACCGGTTTGAGTTAGCCGACCTGACGTTGCCCGGCAATGGGATTATCAGCTACAGCATCGACGGCGGCGCCGCGGTGCAACTGGACCAAAACTTGGCTTCATCGTATCGCCGCACCGTCATCGATCTAGGTACGGTTGCAACGCACACGATTACCGTCAACAGAGTGTCGGGAACGTGTTTCTTCGCTGGCTACACGGCATGGAATAGCACGGCGCCTGGTTTCGAGGTTGTCAACGTTGGCATTGGCTCCGCCCAGACGACAGAGTGGACGACATCGGCAACGACATATGGTCCGAAAAACTCGCTGACAAGCCTTGCGGCTGACGCCGACATTGTCACAATCGATTTGACAATCAACAACGCGTTTCTCTCTCCGACAACGTATAACACTACGTATCCGACGCAGATGCAAACGCTCATCAACAATGCCAAAGCCGGCGGCGCGGATGTTCTGTTGATGACTGGAAATCCGAGCCGTATCGATATTATCCCTGACGCTACGCAACAGAATTTCAGAAACGCCCTCAAGGCGATTGCTTTGAGCAACGATCTTCCCATGATTGACCAATGGTCAAAATATACAGATTGGGTCACTCTGGACGCAGCTGCGAAGATGTACAATGCGAACCATCCGAATAAACTTGGGTATGCTGATCTAGGGGCATTCGTCGCCGCTACAATCTTGCAATTCGCCGTATAGTACCAATCACCACCCTACCAAAACACCACCACACAACGCGCACCCAGCGCGAAGGAGACCACTATGGCATTTTCAGGCCTTCACGTTGTTTGCGGTTTCGCAGGCTCACTCTTCGCGCGCGACAAGTCGCAGGCAATCCTCGGTAAGATTGCGTGGACCGAAGCGCCGGCCACGGGTGTTACGTCCACCAATGCGGCTCCCGACGCCAACGATGGCGCCGGTCAGCCGCTGTTCCGCATCCGCGCTGCGGCCGATTCCTATGTTTCGATTGGGTCGTCTCCTAACTCCGCCGCCAATCCCCGCTTCCTTGTCGCCGCCGCGACCGACTACGACATCTATGTCCAGCCTGCCGACAAGCTGCAGTGGGTAGCCGCATAATATGGCGGGGCTCAAGACGAGTTTAAGGCGAGGGGTGTCGCTTGCGGCCCTCATCGCCTTGGGCGGGGCGATTGCCCTGCCCAGTGGAGGGGGTTCGCCCCCTGTCATCACGCCTTCGGCAGGTGTGCTTGCCGCGAACCGTGGCCAGTTCCCAACCAACGTAGCCCTGATCCCGGACGGCACGGTCTCGTCAAGAGACGTCTGGTTCTCGCCTGAGGGCGACGTCACTAACATCGTTGTCAACCACGTCAACACTTACATCAACGGCACGTTCCAGCTGGTGACGGGCTCGACAGGAACCTTCTCGGCCTACCTCGAGTACCCGCTGGGGAGTTTTACCCAGATGACCTACAACGGCGGCAACCTGACTTATACTTTGAGTTCCGGCGTTGTATCGTCGGACGTCGTTCCGGGCGTTACAGGCTTGGCCGGCACGAAAGCTCGCGTCCATACCCGATGCCATTCGGGCGGGAACACCATCGCTTGTGTCGAGCTTCCTGCCAACGCGAGCACCATAGGCGTAGGAGACGCGAAGTACACCTGGGCCGGCGCCCCAGCCTACCCTGGAGCGGGGCAGGCAAGCACCCTATTCTTCGGCGCCAACGCCATCACTGGCACCGTGAACAAGACCGCTGCGCGCGGGTTTTGCATCATCGGCCACAGCATTCCTTTCGCTCAGGGCGACGTTTCCACGTCGGGCCCGAATGGCGGTAGCGGCGGTCACGCCAAGGGTCTCGACAACCGGTATCCGTATGTCAAGATCTGCAAGGGTGGCATGGACAGCTCCGACATGTCGGCGTTGCGAACCAGCGGCACACTTGCAAGCTTTATCAAGGCTTGTGGCGTCACTGACGTTATCCAGGACTTTACTGGCGGTGACCTGCGGAACGGCGCAACAGTGGCCGCAATCAAGGAAACCATCCAGACCGTCTTTGGCATGGTCGGCAACGCCAAGCGGTTCTATCTCGCCACAGCAACTGACCGTACCGACACCACAGGTGACTACAACACTGGTACACAGACCCCCAAGACGGACGGTAACTGGGCAAGCCAGATCACCCTGAACACGGATATCCGGGCCGGCCTTCCCCGAGTCACGGCTGTAGTCGATTTCTGCGCAGTAACTAGCACTTCACTCAACAGCGGCATATGGCCCGGCGGCAACCGCGTACTTGACGGTGTTCATCCTACCTCCTTCGAGTGCGACAACGTCACCGCTCCTTACGTTGCCGCCTTCGACTTTATCATCCCGGCCACCGGAGCTTGGACGCCGGCAGACCTGGGCTATGCCCTCGCAGGTGCGTGGGATACGAACGACGTCAACCAAGTCACGATCGACGGCTCGAATAACCTTGTGCGGATGCGTGCCACCTATGGCGGCGGCGACATTCTTCCAGGCGCTTCGCCCGATGTATCCCTTACCGGAGGCGTCGCCAGCAACAAGCGCGTGATCACCTTCGCGGCCGGCGAATACCTGCAATCAGTCGATGCCCGTATCCTACTCGCCGGCAACGGTGCAGTGGCATCTGGCAAGGTGACGGTGATTGAGGCGCTGAAGTTTGTCTCGGGGGCAACCTCGCGCGGCTTCATGTACGGTACGATCGGTGGCACTTCCGGCGCCCCTAGCATCGGCATTCGCCAAACCACCACAAACCGCGGTCCATCCGCTACGCCGGTTAGCACGGCTTACACCGCGTTCCAAACGGCCTTTGATGGCAACTGGCATACCCACACGGTCACGGTTGACGGACTGAACATGGCCTATCGTGTCGACGGCGTGCAGGTGGCAACGGGAACGCTTGTGGGCGGTACGAACTGGTCGTTTAGTCAGCTCCTGATTGGTGCTGTGGTCGGCGCGGTGGCTGGTACGCCAGGCAGCGTCAACCCGCTGTCAGCTCATGCGGGCATGTTGATTGCTGACACCGTTCTAGCCGGGACGGACCTTACTAATGCTGAAGCATGGGTCGGCGCAACAGCCGGCCTCTGATAAGGATGGTGTCTATGAAAATGGTCCATGAATCGATAGATAGAGCCGCTCTGACGCCCGGCTTCTATTGGGTCTACGTGTCTGGCGACCCAGACGCTGAGAACGATTGGGAGAATGGCGCGCAGCCCGCCAGATTTTCTCGATACGGCGAGGACGGGCGGGAATGGTGGTTTTACCTCAACATTGAGGAAGAAACCGATTGGGCTCCCGGAGCTGTCTGGGCTCGAATAGAGTCGCGTTAAACGGCAACATCAACACACCACTTCAGCCGCCTCTCCTTAACCGGGGAGGCGGCTTTTTTGCGTTTTAGTCGTCGAGATAACTGCCGAACCGCAGTCGCCCGTTCTTGGCGCCGCAGGCCGTGCATTTAAGCCGCGCCTCGATATCGGTTATCAACGCATGCCGCCAATGCTGCGGCAAGTTGGAGCGATCGAACTCGCGCTCGGATCCGCATGCCTCGCACTTCACCAGAATCGTCATGTGTTGCGGCGTGACGTTCAGATAGCCGGGCGTCCAGTCTTTGATTTCCAGAAATCTCATTCGTTCTCACTACGTTCCTTTTGGCGGGGCGTCAACCTTGTTGACAAATTTGTATATTGGCAGCACTGTGCATAACACTAGCCACCAACTAGTAACCACCCACCAACACCACAGCAGAGGAGATCAAAGATGACCAAATATTTCCATGCGCCGACCGCAGCGGGTACCGCTGTGCACATCTCCCACCTGCTGGGGGCGTGACCATGAGATTTTACAGATATTTCGGGACCGCCATTATCGCGCTCGCCATCCTTCTTGTCGGCGGCGTCTACGCCATGCCCAACGAGCCGACATATGTGACGGTTACAAACACCATCGTCCAGGCACCGCCGACCACGTCTGAAGATTCTGTCGTGATGGTCAGCCTTGAGGACGGCCACGGTTCTGGCGTCCACATTGGAAACGGCTTCATCATTACCGCAGCCCATGTCGCAGGCGACGCCAAGGAAGTCGGCATCAAAAGACAGGTAGGCGAAGATCTCAAGGCTGAGGTTCTGTGGGTCAATAAGGCCTACGATATTGCTTTGCTGCGGACCAGCGGCAAACTTGCCGGACAAGCCTCGCTAGATTGCGCGCAGCCGAAGATTGGCGATGAAATACAAGCGGCCGGCAATCCCCTCAATCTCGAATTCGTCTCGTCGTTCGGCCGCATCGCCGGCACGGCCCGCGCGGCTGAGCCGTGGCGCGAAGTTGTAATCACTGACGTCACCACTGTCATGGGCGCCAGCGGCGGCCCGCTCTTCGGAAAAGATGGTCGAGTTGTGGGTATTGTAGTCGGCGTCATGCCCGCGCCCATCAAGAATGGCGATGGCTACGTGCCGTCACTTACTGGCTTCGGCACGGCTGTTCCGGCCAGCGTTGTCTGCCAACTTTTGGGGAGGGCTTCGGTATGATGGGTGCTCTCAAATTCTTCTGGACGGCGCTTAGCATTTCGTCCGTGTCGCTGGTCGCCAGTTGGGCGGTCGGGATCACCATCGCAAACATTTTTGGCAACGAAGCGCTGTTTGTTTTCGTCACGCAAAACGTGGCCGTCTTTCCAGCGTTCGGACTGGTGATCGCCCTTGCGTTGAAATCTCAGGAGGCTGTGTGATGCTGAACAGATTTATTCTCGGCGCCGCGCTCGGTTCCGTCCTTACCGTCGCATCGGGCTTTGCCGCCGCTTCTTTCGGAATGACGTCGGTAAACGGCATTTTCATTTCCCTCTTCGTTGGCGTCGTCTCTGGACTGTCCAGCATGATCGGCGGTGCACAATGACCGCTCGCCTCATCATCCTCAACACATGCTGGGCCGCGCTTGTCGTCTGGGCAAGCATCATGGGCTACACGCAGTTCGTTTTCACGCATGACGTGTCGCGGATTAGCTACGGCATCACTGCCCTCTTGGCGGCCGGCCTGCTCGCCGTGTTCCTTGGGCGCACTGCGCACCTGGAACGGCTTGAAGTCTGGCTAGTTACGCTCGGACTCATCGGCAATGTCGTCGGATTTATTTTGGCGCTGCAGCACATCGATACAGGCTCGCTTGGCTCAGCCGAGGGCGTCCAGCGCGTTGCGGCAAGTCTGCTTGCCGGTATGGGCGTTGCCTTCTGCTCGACGCTGGTGGGCGCCGTCGCGGCGCTGTGGGTGTCTACGGTCGCGTGGGTCGTTGGCGCTAAGTCGGAGGGGGTGTGATGGCTGTTGTTGATCTTGAAGGAGAAGAGCAGCGCGTAGTTTCATGGGCGCCAAAGTACAAAGTTTCCAACATGGGGAGAGTTCTTGGGTCAAGGGGCTGGGTGCTTCAGCCTCTCGATAGGGGCAACGGATATCTATCGGTGAATCTGTTCCCGACCAAAGACAAATCCGTGATGGAGAGCATTCACGTTCTTGTTCTGACTGAATTTGTGTCTTTGCGTCCCGATGGCAACCACGGCTGTCACAACGATGGCGACAAAAATAACAACAAACTTTCCAATCTTCGTTGGGATACGGTCAAAGCCAACATCGGAGACCAACTCAAGCACGGAACCTTCGTTCGCGGGGAAAAGAATGGCAATTCTATCCTGACCGAAGACTTGGTTCGCGAAATTAGACGTGAACACGATCCAAAAGCTGGAAGGTCATCGCGGATTCTGGGCAGAAGATACGGAGTCTCCGCTGACGCCATAAAGCTGGTTGTGGCTAAAAAGAGTTGGAGGCATGTCGCATGACTTCGATTCTGACTCGTGATTTGCTGATGAATATGCTGCTCGGCCTCGTTGCCTTGGTGATCCTTGTGCTCGCACAGGTAAATCCCGCCGCTCAAGCAGACCCCATGCAACAGCCTGGCAATCTGGTCGCATCGATAACATGGCCGGCTGGTCCAGACGACGTCGACCTCTGGGTCTCCTACGCCGATGAATATGCGGTCGGATATAGCAATCGCTCCACGAAAATATGGAGCCTGCTTCGTGATGACCTCGGCAACAAGAACGACACGACGGCCTTGAACTTCGAATCCGCCTTCACACGAGGCCTGCCAGACGGCGAGTATGCAGTAAATGTGCGCTGCTATGCCTGCATTGCTGCTCCGGTTCCGGTCTCAGTGGATATAAGGCTCGCCGATGGCGGCACTGTGTGGCGCGGTCAGGTTGATATCCTGAAGAACGGGCAGGAGCGCACGGCTATCCGGTTTCGAGTGGCCGATGGGCAGGTGGTCGCTGATAGCGCGAACCAAGCGTTTAAACAGATGAAGAGGAAATCGTGATGGGATATTGCCACCCAAAGGAAAGCGCACACGCGCAAGATGCTAGAGAAGCTCGCGAACGAGCCCTTGGCCTGCCCAGCCAGTCTTTGCTGAATGTTGGCTACTACAGCGACAACCAGTCGCCATCATCTGACGATCCTGACATTGACGAACGCCACCCAGACGACATCGCAGTCGATAACTTTGCGGCCGCAATGAAGGTCAAGCTCGCCGAGAAGCGATCGCAGGCGCGCGGCGGATGGGATGACAAAGACGACTGCTCCGCCTTGTGGTTGTCAGAGTTGCTGCGCGAACACGTCGAAAAGGGCTGTCCGCTCGACGTTGGCAACTTCGCCATGATGCTGCACCAGCGCGGCGAGCGGATTGCCTCGCTCCTCGACGTACTTCGGGGAGAATAGAATGACCCCCGCCATCACCCTATGGCTCGCTTATGTGCTGGCCGCCGGCATTATTTGCTGGACAGCAAAAAACAAGCGGCAGGCCATCGCCTTCCTGCTGGTCGCACTGGCAACCGCACCGGCCGCATTCCTTACGCTCGGCCACGCCGCACCATGGCAGCCAGCCAAGGGCCACTACACCGTGCTAGGCGCGCGCATCGATGTCGACGAGGCAATCTATGTCCTGCTCGACGCCGATCCAGAGCCGCGCCTCTACAAGCTGCCCTATTCAGCCCAACAGGCAAGCGAGTTGCAGAACTCGCTGGATACGGCGGAGGCTAACGGCACGGGTGTCGGCCTAACGATGGATGGTGATTCTTCGGCGGGTTTTGCCGAAGAAGGCCAGCGCGGCGGGTCGGAAGTGAAGCAGGCTGAGCCGCAAGCGATTATTGGAGGTTGATGTGTTTCCGATTGAAACTACTGGCGGTGGCGCAAGGCCTCCTGAGCCGCGCCGCATCATCGAACCGACAAAGACGCTGCGCGATGAGATCGCAATCAACGTGATGCACTCGATGCTGGACAAGAACGCCGCTCTGTTCAAGGACGAGCATTACCTGGCCAACCGCTCCTATCGAATTGCCGACGCCATGCTTGCCGCACGAGGTGCGCGGTCGGCCACCGGAACTTGACGCGCCGATAGCCGACCGCTGGCGACCCCTTGCGAGGCTAATCAAAGATAGCATCATCGAACTGTAAAGGATACCCATTTGCCCACGCCAAGACTCAGCGACGAACTAGCCCAAGAAGCCGCCGACGCGCTCGACGCGCTCCGCAGCAAGACGGAGGCCGCGCTTTTGCTCGGCATTCCGCGAACGACTCTGAACAAACGCCTGAAGATTGCGGCGGAGCGGGGGATGTGCGGGACTCGCCCCGTTATCCCCGGCTTTGCAATCAAGAGCATTGCCAGCAAGACCGAAGATGGCGCGTGGGTAAAGCAGACCCGTGAGCACGGTGAATCCTGGGCGCTACCAGACGGCCACGCAGTAAAGGGCGTATCAGCGCTCGTCGATGCGGATGGCCGGACTATCCAGCAGTGGGTGAAAACCAACAAAGCCGCCGAGGACCAGATGGCGGCATTCCGCGCCATGGTTGACGCACTCAAGGAAGACCTGCCTCGCCTTGAGCCAATCGCGCCGCCAGAGGCTACCGTTACGGACAGGATGAACCAGTTCATCGTGACTGATAGCCATTTCGGAATGCTGGCGTGGGCGGAAGAGACCGGCGCGGACTATGACCTGCGGATTGCAGAGCAACTACTACTGGATTGGTTCGCCGCATCTATCGCCGGCGCACCGTTGGCACATACGGCAGTGTTTGCGCAACTTGGCGACCTGATGCACCATGACGCCCTGGAAAGTATTACGCCGGCACACCACCACGTTCTTGATGCTGACAGTCGGTTGCAGAAAATCATCCGCGTCGTCATTCGAACCATACGGCGAGCCATTGCGATGTTGCTGGCGAGGCATCAAAATGTCCATGTCGTTATGGCCAGCGGCAATCACGATCCGGCCTCATCGGCTTGGCTCCGCGAGATGCTCGCTGTTATGTACGAAGACGAGCCGCGCATCAAAATAGACAATAGCCCGTCACTCTACTACTGCCACGTTTGGGGCGATACTCTCAACCTGTACCATCACGGACACAAGGCAGACGTGAACACGGTTGACCGGAAGTTCGCGGCGGAGTTCCGGCGCGAATTTGGCATGTCGCGGTTCGCCTATGGACACATTGGCCACAAGCACAGCGACGAAGGCATTAAGACGTCGCTCATGTATATCGAACGGCACGAAACGCTCGCCGGCCGTGACGCCTATGCGGCAAGTGGCCCGTGGATGTCTGGCCGCTCTGCCAAGCGCATCACGTATGACAAGCGCTTCGGCGAAGTCGACCGAGCGCGCATGACGCCTGAAATGGTTGCCGGCAAGTACGCTGCGACCAACGACAACATTGACGTGCGAGACCTCGGCGCTCGCGGCAGCATCTTCGATACCTCAGCCTAACCACCACTGCCGCCGACCACCAATCGGCGGCAACCACTACCACCACAGAGGAGACGGCATGACCACACTTTACGACCCGCCAAGCGGCTGGAAGTACGGCTTCCCGAAACCATATGCGCCGCTGCCCGGTGAACCGCTTGAGCAGACCCTTCTGCGCGATGGCTATCCGCAGCGAGAGATCGACAGCGCCGGTGCCAAGTACTGCCGTTTCATCGAACACAAAGAGGAGGCCGCGTGATGCCAACAGTTATAACCTCTCCGCCAGAACCTTATAACGAGCCAGTAATGGTCGAAGGCTTCGGCGCGTTGCCTGTGGTGCCTCCGAAATATGAGGGGGCGAACGATAATGTCGAGGGTGGCGCCACGGGCGGAGTGTGGATAACCCCCGCCGGCGAGTTGCCTGCGCCCCTCCAGCCCCACGGGCAGCACATCGGGCTCAGCCGTCCATTATCGCTCGTCAGTGACCGCGGCCCGTTCATCCAGATCTACCCGGCGCGCAAGTTCTTTCCGTTCGATCCGAGACCAGATGAAGTCTTCATCGAGAGCATCGCCCACGGCCTGGCTCACATCTGCCGCTACTCAGGCGCCGGCGATCGGCATTTCAGTGTGGCGGAGCATTCGACGTTGATTGCTCGCTACCTTGCTGCAAAATACGACCCCCTAACGGCACTAGCCGGTCTCCTACATGATGCGCCGGAAAGCCTGTCTGGCTTCGGCGATGTAGGGCGGCCAGTCAAGGGCAAGGCGCCGATCATCAGCGAGACCGAGGACTGCATCTATCGGCTTGCTGTTGCGCCACGCTTCGGCCTGCCGCTGGATATTCCCGCCGAAGTCCACGAAGCAGACAACCGCATCATCGCTGACGAGATCGCCGCCAACCTTGCTCCGATGGAGTGGCAGTCGAAGTATGACCGGCCGCTCGGGGTTCGGATCAGGTGTTGGTCTCCGGAGAAGGCCGAGATCGAATTCCTGGCGACGTTCGATGCGTTGACCGGCCGGAAGAGGGGGATGGAAGCATGACGAAAGATGATATCGCTGGCCTTGCGTGGCTGGGCTACGTGGCAATTTCGTTTGTCGTGTTCGGATTCGTTGTCAAGTCGCTCATCATGAGCGGACCTGGTGCCTTACTAGTAGCTCTCGGCGCAGCCGCTTTCTGGCCTGCCGCCGGTCTCATATGGCTTGGGGTCTGGATAGCATGACCAACACCACAGGCTGGAACATCTGGCGCGGCGATGGAGATTGCCCCGTCAGCAAGGAGGCGATCGTCGACATCCGCCTGCGTAGCGGCCGGATTATAGAGAGTGCAACCGCCGGCCGCTATCTGTGGGCGCGACCGCAGCGCGAAGTGGAGGGCAACTGGATCCCGCAAAGAACTGAGAACGGCGGCGTTATCGTCGCGTATCGCGAAATAGGGGAGGTGGCGTGACCCAGATAGGAGAGGAGCATTGCTCACGCTGGGGCGGCATCCCGCAGGGTAAACTAACCGAATTCAACCGTCGCGCAATCGGCCTGCTCTGCCGCGGATTCGGCCTAGGGCCATGGAACATTCCGGTAAACTGGGCCCGGGTGAAATGGGGGAGCGAACGCCACACCAAATTTGTCACCTCTGGCCATGGTCTGGCGACGTGGGATTTCAACCGACTGACGCAGCTCGTCATCGGTGCCCACGACGAATGCATCCGTGTCGAGATTTCGCCATGTGCATTTCGCTATCTGTCAATCGAGATGTGGCCACGCGCTGGACGCGAAGGCGGAATGGCGGAGCGGCACCCGACAATTGAACAGGCGATCGCCGGCTACAGGAGGGCGGCACGACAACAATGATCGAACGGGTAGCCCAAGCCATCTACGCCAAGAACGCAGCAGCGGCCGCTGGTCGGCTGCCGTGGGCGAAGGCCCAAGACGCAATGAAGGAAAGCCTGCGCGATCTGGCGCGGGCCGCTCTCGGGGAGATGCGGGAAGGAATAAAGGATCTTGGGCGAAATCCGCCATGTCCATACTTCTGGCCTGACCACAGCATTACTGTTTTGGCCAGGCTCGATGAAGCACTCAATGAGGAGGCGAAATGACGAGTATGGTGGAAAGGGTGGCGCGCGTCGCCTATGAGAAAATGGGGTTCGCTTACGATGGACGGACAATAATGGCGAACGGAAGGCCATATGGGAATTGGGCGACCGCCCTCGGGATCGCCCGCGCAGCAATCGAAGCCATACGGGAGCCGACGGAGGCGATGGTGTTGGCCAACTCGGATGCCGGCGGTCCAGATGATCAGCAAACCATCGCCGACTGGCAAGCCATGATCAACGAAGCACTCAAGGAGGAAACACCATGACCGAGAACCAAGTACCGGCCTGGACGACAGCCGGCGAACTCACGGCAGTGCCGCACGAAGTGGAGGCGCTGGCAAAGGCGATAGGCAAAAAACCTGCCAACGACAACGTTCCGGACGGCAGCATGTTTAATCGGGTGATGGAGATAACGAACCTGCCATCAACCAACCCGAAGCGCGCTTTCGGCGTTCGCAAGCCGTCGGCGCAGTTCATCCCTCCAGTTGCCATCATCGAGGAGAGCGTCGTCATGGCCCTCGGCGCAGCCAAGTACGGCGCGTTCAACTGGCAGGACGACCCTGTCGACGCAACCACCTACTACAGCGCGGCCATCAGACATCTGTTGCAGTGGTTTTCTGGGGAGGATATTGATCCGGAGAGCGGCTCGTCTCACCTGGCGCATGTTCGCGCCTGCATGGCCATCCTGATCGATGCGCAGGCCAGCGGCAAGCTTGTCGACGACAGGCCGGTATGCGCATCGGCTGGAGAGGCGATTGATCGTCTGAAGGTGGCGGCATGAGGGTCGAGGGGGCGTTGCGGCGGTATGGGTGAGATTGCTTGCGAAGCCGCGCGTGAAGCGTGGACAGAATTGGCTGCCACGACTGGTGGCCGTGAGGCGGAGGAGTTGGCGATACACCGCGCCATCCTCGAAGAGCGCCAGCGTTGTGCCGATGTCTGCCGAAGGATTGAACTTAGTGGGGGCGGCATTTGGCATGCTGCCGACCTCATCACTGGGCACGCCTGCATGCCACCGCACACCACAGAAGGAGACCAGTATGATTGAAGACCTAGTCGCCAGCCTAGACAGGCGCGGCGTTAACGTGGAAATAACCGCGCGATACAATAAGAGGGATTGCCGCATCCGCTGGCGTGGCGATGTGAAGCCAGACGGCTATGGTGTTCATGGCTCGTGGCCATCATTCGAGTTCTTCGTAATCGGCCACACTCTCGAAGAGGTGGAGGGCGACATCCGCCAACGCCTTCATCTTGTCGAGCCTATTATCGCGGCCCGGGAGAAACACCGCGAGCACCGCGCGGCTCTACGGAATGCGGAGCAACTCGGTGAGGAGTTGGCCGGTCTTTGTCAGGGATAGTTCTTGACAAATTTGTAGGAAACAGTAGTCTCCCCTTCACCATCACCACGAAGAGGAGACTGTTTTGTCACCAAGAGGTTCATCCAGCAGATATATTTATGTCATTGGCCCGTTGATAGGCGACGGTCAGGATCATACCGTCAAGATCGGGAAAAGTTGCAATCCAGCCGCGAGGTGGGCGGATCTGGTTTCCGCCCCTTTTTGTATATGCGCTTTACTGTAACGCTTTTGCGGCTGCTGATCTGATCGGTCTGCCGTATGCATCACCGGCAATCCAGATGTTGTAGATCTCCATGCCCGCAGCGCTACGGTATCGAGAAAGCACGATCGCGGAAAGTTCGCTCAGCCGAACGGCTTGGCCAATTCTGAACTTCCATTCTGCTTCATAGATTTTACTCCTTCTTGGGGGCTCCTCAACAATTTCAAACCCCGTGTCATGCACTTGCATCAGCATCACGCTGTTTCCCCGCCACGCAACACGGCGCTCGGCACCGTAGCCGGGGGGTGATAACTGGCCGTCACGACCAGCCAATGCGACTTTAGGCACGGCCCTGGACATCCGGCACGACGGCTAGCCGTCGTACTCCGTCGGAAGCTTGCGCTCCCGCGACGCATTGCCCCCGGCCAAGCTAGATGGCCTAGGCAGTGCGCCAGCCGCTAAGCTGCGCATTGGTTCGGCCCGCACGCTTGTGCGAACCTAGTGATGGTCAGGGTTATCACGCCCGAATCGATTAGTACCCCAAAAGTGGTAGGATGCAACATCCTAACTTTTGAGGAGCGTTAGATTTCGCTAATGATTGTCTAACGTGTGTTCTGAAGTGGGAATGGCAGGAACGGGCAGCGAACACAAGCAGCCAAAAGGCTGTACAGATTTTGTACGTTACGTGCTGATTTCACGTACAATTTCATGCTTTGTTCTGCACACCAAAACAGCTTCGCTCAAAGTGTGCTTGTTCTATCTTATTGTAATCACTAGAGAAAACTGGTGCTGCCGAGTGGGATTGAACCACCGACCTCACCCTTACCAAGGGTGTGCTCTACCACTGAGCTACGGCAGCAGGACCAGGACCCGTGCGAGCCGTGTGGCTCAATCGCGAGAACGGGGGGCTATTGCCACAGCTTGGCGGCCAGCGCAAGCCGCAAATTCCAACTTCGTATGGATTGAGGCAAAGGGCCTTTTGGATTGGCGCGAATTCGGCTAATCCTGTCGCATGAACGAAAAGACCGAAACCGGCCAGCAGAGCCGCAAACAGGCGATCGAAGCGCAGGCGAAACTGCGCCGCGAGCGCGCCGCCGAAAAGCTCAGGGAAAATCTGGGGCGACGCAAACAGCAGGTCCGCGCCCGCCGTTCCGGCCAGGCCGACGAAACAAATGGGCTGCCCGCCGCAAAATTGGACGAATCGTAATGTTCCGTCCGTCGCGAATTGAAGCGTCTCGATAAATCCCCTAAACACCTCACTCCTTATTCCAAGGCAGAACTTTCAGGAAAGGCGGGCGCTGCCCGTAAGCGCACATGGATCGTATCAGAATCGTCGGCGGTAATGAGCTGAATGGCATCATTCCGATTTCCGGCGCCAAGAATGCCGCACTGCCGCTGATGATCGCCTCGCTTCTGACCAGCGATACGCTGACGCTCGAAAACGTGCCGCATCTGGCCGATGTCGAACTGCTGATGCGCATCCTCGGCAATCACGGCGTCGATGTCGCCGTCAACGGCCGTCGCGAGCGCCAGGAAGATTCTTATTCGCGCACGATCCATTTCACCTGCCGCACCATCGTCGATACGACCGCATCCTATGAACTGGTCTCGAAGATGCGCGCCTCCTTCTGGGTCATCGGCCCATTGCTGGCGCGCGAAGGCCATTGCCGCGTTTCGCTGCCCGGCGGCTGTGCCATCGGCACGCGCCCCGTCGATCTCTTCATCGAAGGCCTGACGGCGCTCGGCGCGACCATGGAAATCGATGCCGGTTATATCAACGCCAAGGCGCCTGCCGGCGGCCTGATCGGCGCACGCTACACCTTCCCGAAGGTCTCCGTCGGCGCCACCCATGTGGTGATGATGGCGGCAACGCTTGCCCGCGGCACGACTGTCATCGGCAATGCCGCTCGCGAGCCTGAGGTCGTCGATCTCGCCAACTGCCTGAACGCCATGGGCGCCAAGATATCGGGCGCGGGTACCGCGACGATCACCATCGAAGGCGTTACCTCGCTCTCCGGCGCCCGCCATCGCGTCCTGCCGGATCGCATCGAGACCGGCACCTATGCCATGGCCGTTGCCATGGCCGGCGGCGACGTCGTGCTCGAAAATACCGATGTGGCGCTGCTCGAAACCGCGGTGGAAACGCTACGCCGCGCCGGCGCGGAAATCTCGTCGACCAACAACGGCATGCGCATCAAGCGCAACGGCGCCGGCATCAGGCCGGTCGATATCGTCACCGATCCTTTCCCGGGTTTCCCCACAGATCTGCAGGCGCAGTTCATGGCGCTGATGACCCGTTCTTCCGGCGTCTCGCATGTCACCGAGACCATTTTCGAAAACCGTTTCATGCATGTGCAGGAGCTTGCCCGCCTCGGCGCCAGGATCTCGCTGTCCGGCCAGACGGCGAAGATCGAGGGTGTCCAACGCCTGCGCGGCGCGCCGGTTATGGCGACCGATCTGCGCGCCTCCGTCTCGCTCGTCATCGCCGGCCTTGCCGCCGAAGGCGAGACCACGGTTTCCCGCGTCTATCACCTCGATCGCGGTTTCGAGCGACTCGAGGAGAAGCTGACCCGCTGCGGCGCCATCGTCGAGCGCATCAGCGAATGAGGAGAGGGTGCTAAGGCGCCCTTTATCCTGGTTGCGTAATTGGCCGCAGCGCCTTATTTCCCTTGTCTGACGCATCGCCATTCCGGCGGTGCCCGGCACCGGCCGGCAGTGGGATTGAGCCTGAATGACTGATCTGAAGCTTGTTGCGCTCGATGACGAAGACCTTGCGATCATTTCCGCGCATATGCAGGACAGCGTCTTCAAGGTCGGCGACATCGACTGGTCGCCGCGCGACGCGCAGTTCGCGCTTGCCGTCAATCGTTTCGTCTGGGAAGGTGCCGAGCGCAAGCGCAGGGGTTTCGAGCGGCGCCGTGCTGCCCTGGTCTTCAAACGCGCGCTTGCCGTCCGCTCGCTCGGCATCGACCGTCAGAAACGGGACGAGGTGCTGTCGCTGCTTGCGTTGCGCTTCGAGAAGAAGGGCGAGGGGCCGGAGGGCACGATCGAGCTGTCGCTGTCGGGCACGGCCTCGATTGCGCTCGATGTCGAATGCATCGAGGTCCAGTTGGCCGATATCGGCGGCGCCTGGGAGGCGTCTTCCAAGCCTCGCCACCTCTAGGGCTTGACGCCTTGAGTTTGAACATCGCAGTTTCGAGTTGAGAAGGAATATCGGCCTTGGCAATCTGGCTGGATCAGGCATCGGAAGGTTTCGAGCAGCATTTTGCCGCCTTTCTGACGACGAAGCGTGAAGTCTCCGAGGATGTGAACGTTGTCGTTCGCGCCATCATTGATGACGTGCGCGCCCGTGGCGATGTGGCGCTTGCCGAATATTCGCTGAAATTCGACGGCATCGATTACGCCACCGTCCCGATGCGTGTCACATCAGAGGAGATCGACGCCGCCGTCGAGGCGGTGCCTTCGGAAGTGTTGGGCGCGCTGAAGCTCGCCGCACTGCGCATCGAATCCCATCATCGCCGGCAGCTGCCGAAGGACGATATCTACGAAGACGATATGGGTGTCGGTCTCGGCTCGCGCTGGACGGCGATCGAGGCGGTCGGGCTCTATGTTCCGGGCGGCACGGCGAGTTATCCGAGCTCGGTACTGATGAATGCCGTGCCGGCCAAGGTCGCCGGTGTCGATCGCATCGTCATCGCCGTTCCCGCCACCGGCGGCGCCGTCAATCCGGCGGTGCTTGCCGCCGCCAAGCTTGTCGGTGTCACGGAGATTTATCGTGTCGGCGGCGCCCAGGCGATCGCGGCTCTTGCCTATGGCACCGAGACGATCGCCCCGGTCGCCAAGATCACCGGTCCCGGCAATGCCTATGTCGCCGCGGCCAAGCGCCATGTCTTCGGCACCGTCGGCATCGATATGATCGCCGGCCCCTCCGAGGTGCTTGTCATTGCAGACAAGGACAACAATCCGGATTGGATCGCAGCCGACCTCTTGGCCCAGGCCGAGCACGATGTCAGTTCCCAGGCGATCCTGATCACCGATGATGCCGCATTCGGCAAGGCGGTGGAGCAGGCGGTCGAACGCCAGCTGAAGACGCTGAACCGCGCCGAGACGGCGGCGGCAAGCTGGCGCGATTTCGGCGCGGTCATCCTGGTTGCCGATCTGAAACAGGCCATTCCCTTGGCGAACCGCATCGCTGCCGAGCATCTGGAACTCGCCGTCGCCAATCCGGACCGGCTGCTCGACGGCATCCGCAATGCCGGCGCGATCTTCATCGGCGCCCATACGCCTGAAGTCATCGGCGATTATGTCGGCGGTTCGAACCACGTGCTGCCAACGGCGCGTTCGGCGCGCTTCTCCTCCGGCCTTTCTGTGCTCGATTTCGTCAAGCGCACCTCGATCCTGCGTCTCGGCCCGCAGCAGCTCCGCACCCTCGGCCCGGCGGCGATCGCCCTTGCCGTTTCCGAAGGCCTTGATGCCCATGCGCGATCGGTCGCGATCCGCCTCAACCTCGAAAGGTGAGGGCATGGCGAAGGGCGAATTCCGGCTTTGCGACGTCGTCCTTGACGATACGATCGGCCGTTCGACGCCCGATGTCGAGCATGAACGCGCGGTCGCCATCTTCGATCTGATCGAGGAGAACAGGTTCGAGCCGCTCGGCCATGTCGGCGGACCTTACCGGCTGAACATCTCGCTGGTCGATTCGAAACTGGTTTTCGCCATCACCACCGAAGAGGGCGGCGGTGTCGCCACCCATATCCTGTCGCTCACGCCCTTCCGGCGGATCGTCAAGGATTACTTCATGATCTGCGAGAGCTATTACGAAGCGATCCGTTCGTCGACGCCGAGCCGCATTGAGGCGATCGACATGGGCCGGCGCGGCATCCACAATGAGGGCTCGCAGACGCTGAAGGATAGGCTGGCCGGCAAGATAGAGGTCGATTTCGATACCGCCCGGCGCCTGTTCACGCTGGTCTGCGTGCTCTACTGGCGCGGATGACGACCATGGAGCGCGCCGTTGACGTCGAAGAGGGAAAGAGGCCAGGCGCCATCCTCTTCATGTGCGGCATGAATGCCATCCGCTCGCCGATAGCCGAAGCGATCGCCCGTAGCATTCTGCCGGCCAATACCTATATCAGGTCCGCAGGCGTTCGCGCCGGCGAGCGCGATCCCTTCGTGGATGCCGTGCTCGAGGAGGTCGGCCTTTCCCTCGGGCGCCGCCACCCGCAGACGCTGGAAGAGCTCGAGGATGATTATTTCGATCTGATCATCACGCTGTCACCGCAGGCCCATCATGCAGCACTTGAGCTGACGCGGTCGAATGCGGTGGATGTCGTCTACTGGCCGACCATGGATCCGACGGTTGCAATCGGAACGCGCGAGCAGATTCTGGAGAGCTACCGCGAGGTCCGCAATCATCTGGCCGGCCTCATCGAAAGCCGGCTACTCAAACGAAATGGCATTGCCGCGCAATCGGCATGAAAACAAATAAAGGAAAGGCCGTTCAACAAGGTTCACAAACCTGCGTTGATTGTGTAGTTTCCGCCCAAATTTTAAAGGCGCGCGCTGCGCTGCCTATTCAACCCACAGGAAGAAAACACTTATATGCCTAAAGAAGAAGTCCTCGAATTCCCGGGAATCGTCACCGAACTTCTGCCGAATGCGACGTTCCGCGTGAAGCTCGAAAACGAACACGAGATCATCGCCCACACCGCCGGCCGCATGCGCAAGAACCGCATCCGCGTTCTCGCCGGCGACAAGGTGCTTGTGGAAATGACGCCCTACGATTTGACCAAAGGCCGCATCACCTACCGTTTCAAGTAAGTTCGCCCGAAGGTCCTGCAAGGGTTTTTGCTCCCTTCTGCCGATGGTCGAGGTTCCATGGCGCTGAAATACAAGCTCATTCTGGCCTCGGGCTCGCCCCGTCGCGTCGATCTGCTCAACCAGGCCGGCATCGAGCCCTCGCGCCTGATGCCGATGGATATCGACGAGGCGCCGAAGAAGTCGGAGCATCCGCGTTCGCTCGCCCGCAGGCTTTCGGCTGAGAAGGCGGAAGCAGCCCTTGCCGCCATCAAGAGCGATATCACCTGGAAGGGCAGCTATATCCTGTCTGCCGATACGGTGGTCGCCGTTGGCCGGCGCATTCTCGGCAAGGCTGAGTTCGCCGACGAGGCGTTGAACTCGCTGCATCTCCTCTCGGGACGCAACCATATGGTCTACACCGGCGTTTGCCTGGTGACCCCGGATCGCAAGATTCGCCAGAAGATCGTCGAGACCAAGGTGCGCTTCAAGCGTCTCTCCGGCTTCGAGATCGAGAACTACCTGGCCTCCGGCCAGTGGCGCGGCAAGGCAGGAGCCTACGGCATCCAGGGCCTCGCCGGCACCTTCGTGCAGAAGATGGTGGGCTCCTACACCAATGTCGTCGGCCTTCCGCTTTATGAAACCATTCTGCTTTTGACCGGCGAAGGCTTCGATGTGCAAAGCCGGTGGCCCGAGGGCTGAGCCCGACGGCCGATGCTTAGAGCGCGTCACGATCTTTCAGATCCGCGCGTCGCGCTTTAAGGCTTTGTTTTTACGCATGTCGTTGTCGCAAAACCGCGACACACTTTCACGCGACATGCTTTAGGACGGACCGATATGCCTGAAGACAAGAAAGCGGCCGCCAAGGTCGAACCACTGCGCAAGACACGCCCTTGCCCCGAATGCGGCAAACCTTCCCACCGCGAGCATTACCCCTTCTGCTCCAACCGCTGCCGCGAGGCCGATCTCTCCCGCTGGCTGACCGGCGCTTATGCTATTCCGGTTGCCGACGACGAGACGAAGGCCGACTATCCGGATGAAGAAAATTAAAGATTTCCGCCCGCGAAGCTCTTATTTTTCCTCATGAATCCGCAAAGCCGCCAAGACCGTCAAAAAAGAGTCATTTGACGCTTGCCATGGGCGAACAAGATGCTATAACCCCGCTCGCTTCCGGGGTGAACCAAGGCCCCGCGGTTCCTTTTCTGAAAGGGACCAGCGGAAGCAGGTTAGCCCAGGTAGCTCAGTTGGTAGAGCAGCGGATTGAAAATCCGCGTGTCACTGGTTCGATTCCGGTCCTGGGCACCACTGCTATCAACGTTGTTTTCATTGTATTTTTTTATATCCACATCATCGATGTGCGCGGGCATCCGATCGAAAGAACCTGCATAATTTCGCAAATATCGCCAATGGCGATATTATCGCTGCAAAATAAATAGCTATCAGCTATATTTGACTCATGAAAAAGATCGCCTACAGCAAGGCCGCCGCGAAGGCGCTCCGCAAGACGCAGCCGAAGCGCGCCGCGGCGATCGTCGCCGACGGCGAGACGGTCGATCTCAAGAAGCTGCAAGGCAGCGATTTTTTTTCGAATTCGTGTCGGGCAGGACCGCGTCATCATCGACATCAGACCATGCAGGTCCTCGTTATCAAGGCCGGCCCACGCGGCGATGTCTATGACGAATAGGAGACCACCATGGGTGAAATCCAGAAACTGACCATCGACGGCAAGGGGTACGTGCTGCTTTCCGAAGACGACTATCAGGACCTTGTCGACATCAGCGAGGCGCGTGCCGCAAAGGCGCGTATCGACGGTGGCGAAGAGACCTGGCCTGAAGACGTCGTCAAGGCGCTGATCGCCGGCGAAGATCCTGTCCGGGTGTTCCGTAAGCATCGCGGCATGAGCATCAAGGAGTTGGCTGAAAAGTCCGGGCTCTCCCAGCCCTATCTTTCCGAAATCGAGACCGGAAAGAAGGAGGGCTCCCTGGACGCACTCAGGTCGATCGCCAGCGCGCTGGACGTCGACCTTGACGATGTGGCTTGATGCATACGCATCCCAAGGCGGCCGCGTTGTGATAGAGCTTGGTACTTTTCGAGCCATATCCCTTTGCTCCCACTGGGAAGGCTCCCTCGTCCAAAAATATGATGGCGCGCTCCAGATCTACGGGGCCTGAAAGGCGGCCAACACCCCCTCTGTATAGAGGTTAGTGTCGCCCTTTCAATGTCTTCGCCAGCATCTCGCTCAGTGTTGCCGCCGAGAGCATGGATTCGGCCAAAAGCTTCTTGAGCTTCTGGTTCTCTTCCTCCAGTGCTCTCAATCTTTTGGCATGGAGACCGACATTTCCGACCTGCAAGGATTGCCACCGATAGAAGGTCGGCTCGCTGATACCGTGCTTGTGGCAAACATCTGCCACCGTCACTCCGGCTTGGTGCTCCTTCAGAATACCGGCAATCTGGTCGTCGTCGAATTTTCGTTTGCCCATCACGGTCTCAGTCCTCGCGAAATGCTCTGTTGAAACTGTCGAGGAGTGGTCTGACAGCATAGAGCGCCACGCTGCTTTTGCCGGTTTCGATCAGTGCCTGTGCGGGCATGCCGGCGACCAACTCGACATCTTTCATTTTCGCCAACCGCTCGTCGGTTACACGGATCGTCGCGGCAAAGTAGGGCTGGCCGCTCTGCGCATCGATGAGACGGTCTGCTGAAACATACTCGACCCGACCCTTCAGGAGTGGAACGCGCCGCTGATTGTATGGAAGGAGGTGAACCTGTGCCTCCAGCCCCGCATGGACGAGATTGATGTCTTCCGGCCTGACGTGGGCAGACACAATCAGGCGATCGGAGCGTGGCAGAAGATCGACGAGCGGTTCACCCGCGCCGATCACGCCACCTGATGTGTGGATGCGCAGGTTCATGATTGTCCCATCTTCGGGAGCCCGGATATCGGTCCTTGAAAGTTGGTCGTCGATCGCCCGCAGGCGCTCGCGCAATTGCATGATCCTGCTTTCCGTATCGCGCATGCCTTGGGCGACTTCGCTCAACCGGTCGCTCTCAAGCTTTGCGAGATCGGCCTGCGACTCGCTGATCACCTGGTAGGCGCGAGAGATCTGTGCCTCGACTTGGCCCTGCTGGCCGTCAAGGTCTGCTTTTTCGCGCTCGAGGTTGAGAAGCCTGCTCCTTCGTTCCAGTCCCTTGGCGGCAAGGACCGTAACCTGATCCAGTTCTTCCTGCGAGATTGCGGCTCTGTTGGCCAGTGCCGCCTTCTGCGCGCCAAGCCCGACGATTTCCTGCCGCACCTGCGCGATTTTTTCATTGCCGATCTGAATTTCCGCCTGCATGACTCGGCGACGGGCTTCGAAGATTTTCTGTTGCCCGATCAGAATCGCGCTGACCGAGGGATATTTATCCATTGCTGCCCCGAGATCCTCAGGATAGGCGACACGGTCGCCGCCCGTCTGCTCCGCAAGCAGGCGGGCGCGGCTTCCTTCGGCGTCCCAAAGTTGCCCTTGAATGCTGTCGCGCTCCGAGCGAGATTTCGTATCGTCAAGTTCTATCACGATTTGTCCGGCCATGACCGCATCGCCGTTTTTGACGAGTATCCGTCGGACAATTCCGCCCTCCAGATGCTGAATGGTCTTGCGGCTGGACTCCGGTTCGATAACGCCTGATGCAATTGCAGCGCTTTGCAGCGGCGCCAGAACCGACCAGATTCCCAATCCGGCTATGAAGACCAGGATCAACAGGTTCCCCGTCCAGACAACGCCTCTGAGCCCCGGCATGGGCGAAGGGAGGGCGGGTCCGCGCTGCTTCGACTCGATCACTGGCAAATAGGCCGTCTGTTGCCTGGCCGTCGCTATCGATCGTTGAACCAACTGCTGACCCGTCCTTGACGAATTTGAAAATCTCGTCGGCGTTGCGTCCAGTTGAACAAGGGCCATGGCAGCGTTTCTCCCTACGTTCCTGTTCGAGACGGTGGTTGAAGATAGGTTTCGTAAATCCGCTCGCTGTCGCCGACGGCAGCCACAGTTCCATCACGCATGATGGCAATCTTGTTGGTGACCGGCAGGATCCCCATCCGGTGAGTTATGATAACGACAGTCATCCCCCTGGATTTCATGCGCTCGATTGCCGTGAACAGCATGCGTTCGCCGTCATAATCCAGGCTCGAATTCGGATCGTCGAGAACGATCAGAGACGGATTTCCATAGGCCGCCCGTGCCAGTCCCAGCTGTTGACGCTGAGCTCGAAGGAGCAGGTTTCCACCTTCACCGATATCGGTCTCGTAGCCCTGCGGCAGCCGCATGATCGCTTCGTGCAACCCAACCAGCTTCGCGGCGTCGATCGCTTTGCCGGGATCTCCTCCGTCCAACCGGCCGATCACATCCTTGATCGCTCCGCCGAAAAGTTCGATGTCTTGCGGCAGATATCCGACGTGGCGGGTCCCCCCGCAAAGGCGCAGAGCCGAGATATCGACCCCGCCGAGAAGAGCGCATCCGCTCGTTGCTTGCACAACGCCTGCTATGACGCGACCGAGTGTCGATTTCCCTGATCCCGAAGGACCGATGAGCGCTATGCAATCGCCGGGCGCGAGGCGCAATGTGATGCCTGTCAATATCGGCTGATTGGCGAATGGCTTGATATAGCTGACGTTATCGAGAACGAGGCCATTGGGTTCCGGTAGCGGCACCATTCGGGCATCGTGTTCAGATGCAACTGATATCAGCATTCTGTTCAAGCGATTGAAGGCATTGCGCGCAAACGTAAAGGAGCGCCATGCACCTATTGCGCCCTCGATTGGTGCAAGCCCACGCCCGAGCAGCAGGCTTGCAACGAAGATAATTCCGGCACTGCCGTTGTTCACGAGCACCAGCCATGTAGCGGATCCCATCATCAGGATCTGCGCGAGTGTGCGGATCGATTTGGAGAAACCAAGAATGATCTCCGTCCGATGCATTGCGATGTCCTGCGCCCTTCTTGCCATTTCCGCATCGCGATAGACGATCAGCGCTGCGCCATCCTGCATGCCCATTGCCCGGATCACCTCGATGTTTCTGAGGGCGGTCGCAAATCGGATATAGCTCCTCGAAAGGGCAAGATTGGCGTGGGCAAGCGGCTCGCGTGTCGCCAGTTCCGTCAGGAACGCAAACAGTAGAAGTGCAACTGCGCTCAGAAGACCGATGGTCCCAAGCAGCGGATGAACAAGAAAGAGCAGGAACAGGAATACCGGTGCCCAGGGGACATCAAAAAAGAGCGAGCTAGCCGGTGAATCGAGGAACTGGCGTAGTGCGGCAAGGTCCCTGTAGCATTCCGTGGCGCCTCCAGTATCGGCGCGAGCGGCATATTCGAACGATGCTGTCAGCACCAGGGGCCGTAGCCTGTGGTCCAGCCAACTGCCGATGCGCGAAAGAGCTGCCCTGCGCACGATATCCAGCGTGGACCCGATCACCACGCCGATGGCGATGATCATCGTCAGCATCAGGAGCGTATCAGCGCTTCGGCTCGACAGGACCCTGTCATAGATCTGCAGGAGATAGATGGAAGGCGCCAGAAGAAAGAGATTATAGCCGCAGCTGTAGAGGAAGACCAACCCGAAGGCTCCGGCACAAGCCCGGAGCGCAACAACAAGCTGCGTCGGCGGGCGCGGTGGCTTTATGGAAATCGTTGTCATTACCAGATCTCGCTGCATTGATACTGACGAGAAAGGACTGCGTGCTGGTTTCAGCAATTCAGGAGGGTCGCCAGCCGAAACCGGCGACCCTCAGAGTCTGAGTTCATGAGCCGAGATGGTCGACGTCGATATGGCCGAAGGCGTTTATGAAGTGATCGAGAGAATTGTTCACCGTCGTCGTTTCGGGATCCGTGTGAACCAGAGCTGACGAGATATCGCCGCCCAGAGCGTTGTTTCCGTTGCCGCCGTTGCCGCCGACGCCTGCGAGGATGGTGGCATGCTGATCGGCCACGAGCTGCGTATATTGTGTTGCGGTCGTAGCCGCATTCACCGTAGCCGTGTCGCCGCCGCTCGTGTTTTCTTGATCACCGTTGGAGTGAGCGTTTCCGCCCGCGCCGCCGGCGCCGCTGGTGAGCGATGCCAGGAAGCCGTTCTGGGCCTGGCTGAAGCCACCGGGTCCGCCACCGCCGGCGTCCCAATCTGCCGTCTGCCAAACATGATCGCCGTTGTGCAGATGGGTAGATGCCCCGTCGACCGTTTGCACAGGGGTGACATAGGCTACCGGGTTGTAGTCAATGTCCCCATGATTGTAACCATTACCGCCGTTGCCGGCATTCGCGTCACCCGCATCCGGGTTGTTGAGGTGAATCGTGTCAGATATTTGTGGAATAGGCATTGATGTCACTCCTTCTAGTTGGTTTCTTGCGAGCTAGTTTTTTTGCGGCTTTCCCCTATGGCGTGGGTATCCAGCATGTCACCGCCAGCCAATACAACCGCGATCAAATACTGCCTGCGATTTAATCTGTGAACTATCTAGATATTCGGTGATGTTCCTTCGGATGTATACTTGCAGGTGACGGAGCGTTATTTTTGATTAGTACGAAGTGATTTGAGGCCGGATGGCATGGTCATGATCATGCCTGGGCCCTCGTCGAAACGACGCCGCTTTTCGAAACAACGGCCGCCCAAGCGAACCGGCTGCATTCCGGGGTTCTGATCAGGCTGCGTTTGGCGGAGGAGACCCCCGCTTGGAGCCGAAAAGCGTTCATGAGCCGCCGCGAGAACGAGGGTGCAAGATGTAGGGCCTCTAACCCAAACGGGGATTGGGTGCTCGCAAACTCGCACAACGGGCGCTGCGGTCATGACAGCCAAACGGCTACAATCCTAGACGACCGGATGTAGACGAATTGCAGGCTCCGCTTTTCTTCCGTTCAGAGGCACAATGCCTGAACTATTCAGGCTGCATGGCGCCGCACGCTCGGTGGATGTGTGGTTGACGGCGGAATGGAGACGGTAATGGCGGAAACTCGTTCCTTATTGGAAGACTTGCCCAAGGCGGGCACTGATCAACACCTCGCCTCCAATGTGGCCGCGGGACATCTGGCGCTGGTGCCGACTTGGCTTCCATTGGATGTCGCTTCCGGTCCGAGCTCTAATTCAGCCGGCAGCGGTGGTGACGGGATAAGCGAAGGCGTGATCAGCAGCAATTCATTGGCCGTCTTCATGCCGTCCAATGCCGCCATTGCGGGACCTCATTCGGGTGCCGACGCTTTCCAGGGCAACGATGGGCTCATCAATCAGCATCCCACCGAAATGGCCGGGATAGGCGGGAATGGCGGAAGCGGGAATGTTGCCGTCGGCAGCGGCGATGGCGCCAATCATGCCGGCACCGGGGGCAGTGGGCTTTTCTACGGCGGACTCGTGAGCACCGAAGTCGCACTGTTTGCTCCCGTGAATACTGCTGTGGCTGCAGGCCCCGGCGCGACGGCTCACGCCGAGCAATCGAACAACGCCCTGTTCCTGCAGGGCGCAACCCAGATCGGCGGCATGGGCGGCTCGGGCGGAGACCATAACGTCGCGAGCCATGGCCCGTCGATGAGCCCTGGAACCGCGCTCACATTGACCGGCGACTTTTATGCAGGTCATGGCGGCGATGGATATTTCGTCGGCACTATGGTCGACGTGAGTATCGCCATCTTCTCGCCGATCAACATCGCCATCGGCGCCGCGGGCGGCTCGGCGGAGGCCCACCAGACAAACAATGTCATTTTCGATCAGGGCGCTGTGCAGATCGCAGGCATCGGCGGCAATGGCGGTGGCTTCAACCTGTCGTCAGACACGATTTTCACCGGCAACCACGCGGGCGGCGGTGACGGGGCAGGATCGTCGTCCGGCAGCATGGTCGATGTCAATTTCGGTTATTTCCATCCAATCAACATTGCCGTTCCCGCCGGCGGTACGGCGGACGCCCAACAGATCGATCATGTTCTCTATGACCAACATGCGCTCCAGTTGGCCGGCATCGCGGGTCACGGCGGAGAAGGCAACCTCACCGACGCCCATTCGGCTCTCGTAGATGACATTCTGGCCTTCATGCATAGCTAGAGCAGGATGATTTTAAGCCGGGTCGCCGAAAACCGCTCACAGTTTTCGGCATCATTCTCCAGGGATAGAATCCCAGCTTGCATTGCAGAGGCTCAACTGCACGAAACCGTTCTTCGTGCGATCTTTCAAGCCATGTGTTGAATTGTTTCCTCCGCCCGGCATTCGGCTCCTTGGGCCGACATGGCACTGAACGGCGGGCTCACTGAGATCCCGAACATTCCACAATGACCTCATCCGCATTGTCGCCGATTTCGGCCGCCAGGGGCCGTGACCTCCGGCCGCTATCGGTCGGTGCCGGCGCAGTGCTGCCTGCGGGAGAACAATGCTAACTGGTATTAAGGCGTCATTGGAGCACAGTTTTACTAATCATAACGGGTAGTCAGCGATCTCAGGCTTTTGTTGCCTTTCGCGTTTGTCGTTTTGCTGTCGGGTCTGCGACTGCTTTGAATTGAGATATGGAAACAAAGCCGAGCCGATTGGCAGTTCGTCATATCCAATGGCGCTTTCCGAAATGGGTCTGTAGCAGATTGGTTGCCTTTTCAATGCCTTTGAAAGCTTTGTTGACCCGCTTGCCGCACGTGAATTCGGCGAAGGCTGGAAAGTCTGCAGCGACAAGTCGAACCAGCAAGACGTCATGAAAAATCTCTTAAATGTTCTCTGCAAGACCAGTTATCTATCGTTGATATCTTATAGACTATAAGAATTATCATGAGAGATCAGACTATTAATATCTGAATTACACTCACTTTTTATCATGACATGTAATGAGAACAGGAATAATATGAATAGCTGTTGCGTTGCAAATATTCGTGGGGAGCACGCAAGTGTCCGACATTACTGGAACTAGGCGTCGTATGGGGCGCAATGCACCAACTGTGATCATCATCGAGCATTCTACATTGGCGCGCACCACCGTGGTGAAGCTTCTTGAGCGTGAACTTGGCGGATGGAACGTTATAGATTTGATCTCGACCGAGAGTCTCGATAGTGCTCTTGGAACTGAGGTGCGTTTGATTGTATTGGGTCTGGCCGGCAGAAGTATTGAGAGCACCAGCCTGCGTGATGATCTCGCGGCGATTGCCGCACGTTTTCCTGAGGCTCCTGTCACGTTGCTCTCAGGTACGGATGACGCCATCATAGCCCGTCAAGCACTCAAGATGGGCATCCGCGGCTTTTTCTCGACTTCACTTCCCGTCGACATTGCTCTTGCCGGTCTTCGTCTCGTTCTGGCAGGAGGAACATTTTTCCCGCAGCTATTGGGAGCTGGTACAAACGGCTCAAGCGAGCATATTCCGGCCAGAAATGAGGCCGAAAAAAGCTTGGATGACAGGACGCAGTACTTGGCGATTGCTGATTTCACTCCCCGGGAAGCGGATGTCCTCGCAGAGCTGCAATGCGGCTGTTCAAATAAGGTCATTGCAGGAAAACTCAATTTGTCGGGGCATACGGTGAAGATGCATTTGCAACACATAATGCGCAAGCTGCAGGCGCAGAACCGCACTGAAGTGGTTGCCCGCTTAATTCAAAGAGCCGCCAGTGAGCCTGACGCCTCGCCGAGTTAGGCGGCGTCGCCAGTACTGGGGAGCCGTCTCAACGTTTTAGTTGGGTTTCGCAGCACGGTTTGACCCCACCATAGGCGCCGAAGATTGCTCCCTCACTCGAACCGCTGCCAATGACGAGGATTGGTACACCCGTGCTGTCCTCTCGTTGAGGCCGAAGGCCGTGCTCTCCAATGAGCAGGCTGTCGAATGCCGATCATAATCCCCCGGCCCATTGGAAGCGGCGTTGGGAAGCCTCAGAACAATACGGCGCATATTGTCGAGGAGGTGCCCCGACCCAGAGCCAACGATGTTTTGACGTTATGGTGGCGCATTCTATAGCGCGACGATCAGGATGAGACGCGAGCGACAATCTGGATGAGATTCTTATGTCGCGGTTGGAGCGAAGTTATCATGTTGATTGTCGCTGGCAAGAGTTTCATCGTCTTCTGATTGCCGCTCC
>NZ_LWBS01000120.1 GCF_001652265.1 Rhizobium leguminosarum | reverse complement strand
GGCGCGCCGGGGCGGCCGTGCTCCAGCCGGTTCAACGTGGATTTGCCGGCAAGCACCGCACAGTCCTGTCGCTTCGGCGTCAGCCGCTCCGACAGCAGCGCAAGCACCGGGTCGTGGCGCAGCGTGTCGTGATCATCGACATCCTCGTAGCCCAGCGCGATCGCCGCAATGCGCTGCCCGACCAGCGTGCGGGTGCTGTGGACCGTGCACTTGCGATCGCGGCCATCAACGAAGCAGGCGGCCACCCGGTCGAACAGCCCGATGGCCGCATCGACGTGACGAAGCAGCAGCGCACCGGCATCCGAGGTGATCGCGCCGCCGTCGAAACCAGCGACGACTTTGTGGCCGTCGAAGCCTTTAAATTCCAACTGCGCGGAGATACAGTCTGTTTGCATCGGGGCCTCCTTAGCGAATCTGGTAAGCCTTTGTAGCAAAAGCAGTTTCTCAGATTCGCAGCCCCGATGCACCCCTTACTTTGAGAGATTCGGGCTAGCTGGTGATGCGCGGCGCCCGGATGACCTTCAGGAAAAGCGCTTTCATTGCATCGGCGATACCTTGGGTCGGCGTCACCTCGAAATAGAGGCCGGGCGAAGCGCATGCCTGCATCTTCGTCGGAATCTCGCTCTGAAAGGGGCTGATCCATTTGTTGTACCAATCGTTGCTCGGCAACGGCAGGTAGGTGGTGTAGAGCACGGCGATCTTGACGCCGCGATCCTTCAGCGGCTTGCAGAAGGAGGTGTCGATCGGTTCCTGACAGCGGCCGCCGGTCGTCTTCTTGGTGCATGTCGACGGCTTGTAGCTGTCGCCGACGCCATCGGAAACGAAGAACAGGATCTTTTCGGGGCTGATATTCGACGTGCCGTCACCGGCTGGATCGATGATGGTATTCATCTGGGTCAGAGCGCTATCGAAGCTCGTGAGCTGGTCCTGGTTGTAGTTCTGGTAGGGAATGGTCATCAGGTCGACGGCGTCGGTGTAATTCTTCACCTTCGTCAGATCGGAGGTGGGGCTGGAGATCGTCGTCAGCTTGGCGTCTTCGGCTTTGGTGCCGAAAGTATAGACGCCCATGCGGAACTGGTCGCTGCTGACGCGTTCGGTCTTGGCCGTATCGGTCAATGCCTGGGTTGCCTGGCGCACGACGTCGATGCGCATGGCGACGCCGAGGCTCTTGGCGATGGTGTAATTGTTGGTACTCTGGTCCATCTGATGGCAGGCAAAGGCGCAGCCTGTTTTGGCCTGCAGCTTGGAAACGTCGGTCGCGGTTGCGCCGACGCCCATGGACGGCGTGTTGTCGAGCAGGATGTAGAAATCCATGAAGGCGGCGGTTTGATATTCGGCCGCTGCGGAGCCTGAGATCGTAATCGAGTCCCGGCCGAGGATGCGCATGAAGGTGGTGGGCACGGTCGCGCTGAAGGAAACCTGCGAATTCAGCTTGTTGGCGGTCTTGATGACGTCGATGCCGAGATCGACATGAACGTCGGTCAGCTCCCCGGACATTTGAGACATGAAAATGCTGCGGGCGTCGTCTCTGCCGAGCGAGATCGTGCCGTTGCCGCTCATGGTCATGGCGGCTGCGACCGCGCCGGATTTCTCGGCGATCGAACCGACGGCGGCAGCATCGGCGGCGGCGTAAAGCTGTGTCCTCAGGCTGAGCGCATGGGCAATATCCACCGCCATCCCGGCCGCACCGAAGAGCGGTACGACCAGCAGCGCCGTCATGATGCCTAAATTGCCCGAGCGGTCCGATATGAAACCGGGCGGAAGGATCGCCATGCCATGTCCCCGATGTTGAAACTCTTTGCGGTTCTACATTGAAAGTCTAAAATATGGGGAAATCGACATGGTATATGTGGGTTTAACCAGACAACAGCGGGCGGCGGTAGTGAGGCGACAACTGTCGGCGATTGGTCTTTGCAAGCCTGACCTAAAGGTCTATAAGCCGCCGCATATTGAGGACATCCTAAGGTATGGATGTAAGAACAGGTGAGTGAGATGGCAGAAAATTGGACCCCGAGCAGCTGGCGGCAAAAACCGATCCTGCAGGTTCCGGATTATCCCGACGCAGCCGCTTTGGCGGCAACGGAAGCCACGCTTGCCAGCTATCCGCCGCTCGTTTTTGCAGGTGAAGCACGCCGCCTGAAGAAGCATCTCGCCAATGTCGCCGAAGGCAACGGTTTCCTGCTGCAGGGCGGCGATTGCGCCGAGAGCTTCGCCGAACACGGCGCCGACAATATCCGCGACTTCTTCCGCGCCTTCCTGCAGATGGCCGTCGTACTGACCTTCGGGGCGCAACTGCCGGTCGTCAAGGTCGGCCGCATCGCCGGCCAGTTCGCCAAGCCGCGTTCGTCGAATGTCGAGAAGCAGGGCGACGTGACGCTGCCGGCCTATCGCGGCGACATCATCAACGGCATCGAATTCACCGAGGAGTCGCGCATTCCGAATCCGGAACGCCAGGCCATGGCCTATCGCCAGTCGGCGGCGACGCTGAACCTGCTGCGCGCCTTTGCGATGGGCGGTTACGCCAATCTCGAAAACGTGCATCAGTGGATGCTCGGCTTTGTCAAGGACAGCCCGCAGGGCGAGCGCTACCGCAAGCTTGCCGACCGCATCAGCGAGACCATGGATTTCATGACGGCGATCGGCATCACCTCGGAAAACCATCCGGCGCTCCGCGAGACCGATTTCTTCACCAGCCACGAGGCGCTGCTGCTCGGCTACGAGGAGGCGCTAACCCGCGTCGATTCCACCTCGGGCGACTGGTATGCAACGTCGGGCCACATGATCTGGATCGGCGACCGCACGCGCCAGGCCGATCATGCGCATGTCGAATATTGCCGCGGCATCAAGAACCCGATCGGCCTGAAATGCGGCCCGTCGCTGCAGGCCGACGACCTGCTGCAGCTGATCGACATCCTGAATCCTGCCAACGAGGCCGGGCGCCTGACGCTGATCTGCCGTTTCGGCCATGAAAAGGTCGCCGACAGCCTGCCGAAGCTCATCCGCGCCGTCGAGCGCGAGGGCCGCAAGGTCGTCTGGTCCTGCGATCCGATGCACGGCAACACGATTACGCTCAACAACTACAAGACCCGTCCCTTCGAGCGGATCCTGTCGGAAGTCGAAAGCTTCTTCCAGATCCACCGCGCTGAAGGCTCGCATCCGGGCGGTATCCATGTCGAGATGACCGGCAAGGACGTGACCGAGTGCACCGGCGGTGCCCGCGCGGTCTCCGCAGAAGACCTGCAGGACCGCTACCACACCCATTGCGATCCGCGCCTCAACGCCGACCAGGCGCTCGAGCTGGCCTTCCTGCTTGCCGAGCGCATGAAGGGTGGTCGCGACGAAAAGCGCATGGTCGCCAACGGCTGAGACTACAGCGCCGCGCGTCTGAAAAGACGCGCAAAGGACGCTGTAGCATTTTGGATTGCTGCATAATTTTACCCTTAAATCGATTCCGATTTAAGGAATTATGCAGTAGCCTGAAACGGATGAAGAAAAGCCCGGCATCACAGCAGTGACGCCGGGCTTTTTTTGTTGCGCGGGACGGATCAGGCGCTCAGATGCTGGCCTGGACGCTGTGCAGGTTGGCGTAGACGCCGTCTTGCGCCATCAGCTGGTCATGGGTGCCCTGTTCGACGATGCCATCAGCCGTCAAAACCAGGATGCGATCGGCGTGGCGGACGGTCGACAGGCGGTGAGCGATGACCAGGGTGGTTCGCCCGCTTGCCAGACTGAGCAGTGCCTGCTGCACTGCCCGTTCGCTTTCGTTGTCGAGCGCGCTGGTCGCTTCGTCGAAGATCAGAATCTGGGGATTCTTGAGGAAGGCGCGGGCAATGGTGAGGCGCTGTCGCTGGCCGCCTGAGAGCTTGACTCCGCGCTGGCCGATATCGGTGTCATAGCCCTGAGGCAGGGCGATGATGAAGTCGTGCGCATTGGCCGCGCGCGCGGCCGCTTCCAGTTCGGCATCGCTGGCCTCCGGCCGGCCGTAGCGCAGGTTTTCCGCCACCGTGCCGGCAAACAGGTAGACATCCTGCTGCACCACGCCGACATGGCGGCGGAGCGAAGCCAGCGTCACGTCACGGATATCGGTGCCATCGATGCGGATCGTGCCAACCTCGACATCGTAGAAACGCGGTATCAGCGCGCAAAGCGTGCTCTTGCCGACCCCCGAAGGACCGACCAAGGCGACGAACTCCCCGGGGGCGATGGTGAGCGAGAGCTGCTCGAGCACCCGCGGGCCATCGCCCTCGTAGCCGAAGGCGACGTCGGAAAAACGGATCTCGCCCGTTGGTGCCGGCATCGGATGGGCGGCCGGCCGGTCCGTGATATCAGGGGCGATCTCCAGGATCTCCATAGCCCTGATGAAACCGGTGTAGCCCTCCTGCCAGAGGCGCACGAAATTGGCGAGCCGCTGTACCGGATCGACCAGCACGGCGACACAGAGCAGAAAGGTCAGCATATCGGGAACGGTCAGTTCCGCCGTCAGGATGCGCAGGCCACCGATGACGATAACGATTATGGTGATGAGCTGGGCGAAGGTTTCGGTGCCGACCGAAAACCAGGCCTCGCTGCGATAGCCCTCGGCGCGGCTTTGCAGGAAGCGCCGGTTCTGCTCGGCGAAACGTTCCTTCTCCAGCGCCTCGTTGGCAAAGGACTGGACGACTCGAATTCCCGAAAGAGCATCCTCGACGCGCTCGTTGACGGCGGCGACCTGCCGTTTGCTGGCTTCGAGCGCGCGGTTCATCCGCCGGTTGAAATAGAGCGCATAGGCCACCGCCACCGGGGTGAGCAGCAGGATCAGGGCTGCCAATGGCGGATCGATGAAGAACAGCACCAGCATGGCACCGCCATATTTGAGCACGGCGATGGAAAGATCCTCGGGGCCGTGGTGAAAGAGCTCGCCCAGCCACAGACTGTCATTGGTGATGCGGCTCATCAGCTGGCCGGTGCGCTGCTGGTCGTAGAAGCTGAACGAGAGCTTCTGGCAGTGCTCGAAGAGTTCCTGCCGCACCGTGGCCTCGATGCGGGCGCCCATCACGTGGCCGCGATAGTCGACGAAGAAAATGGCGACGATCTGGACCGCCAGAACGGCCAGCATGACGCCGCCCATCGCAAGGATTTGTGCGAAGGCCTGCGGCGCATCGGGCAGAGCCAGAAGCCGGCTCGTGACGATGTTGGCGCAGAGCGGCAGGGCGACCGCCGTGCCAGCGACGAGGATGGCGCAAAGCAGATCCGCCAGCAGCAAAGGCAGGTGCGGGCGATAGTAGGAGAGGAATTTGCGCATTCGCGACCAGCGTCGCTTGCGGTCTGCGGCATTCGCGTCGTCGCGGAAGAGTTTCGGGAAGCGATTATGAGGTCGCGAGCTTTTCCTCGCGCGAGAGAACAAAATGTTCATGAAGCTGAATGTCCTTGTGGGGGATGTTTCCTTTCTGTTCGGACAGGGTCGCTCTCATGTCAGTCTCCCGAGGGTCGGATTAATTGCTCCACAGTATCGCCGACAATAGCCGGTGATACAATGCCGGGATGAGATGAGGTTGGCGGCTGTTGTCGTCGAGCAACAGGTGCTCGAGCCGACCACGCATGCACAAGGCCGGCGATTTTCAAGATTTCTGATGATTTCGTTGAACGGAATGGATTTGACGCCGGGGGCGATCGGCGGCAACGTTCGGTCATAAGCGGGAGACCGACCATGACCGAACGGCATACAGGCGGCTGCCTTTGCGGCGCCGTGCGATTTTCAACGACGGCGAAGCCCGGACCTGTCGTCGGCTGCCATTGCTCGCAATGCCGTCGGCAGACGGGGCTTTATTACGCCGCGGTCAACGTGGCGCGCGCGGCTCTTTCGGTAGAAGGCACTGAGGCGGTCCGCTGGTACCGGTCGAGCGAGGAGGCGCAGCGCGGCTTCTGCTCGAATTGCGGCTCCGCGCTCTTCTGGCAGGCGGACGGATCGGCGGAGATTTCGGTCATTGCGGGCGCCTTCGACGAGCCGAGCGGCCTTGCCTTCGCCCATCATATCTACTGCGCCGACAAGGGCGATTTCTACGAAATATCAGATGGCCTGCCGCAATATGACGGGAATCCCCCATCGTCATCCTCGCCGGCCTCGTGATTGACAAAGGTTGATCGCCGAGGCTAGGTTTACCGTGCTGCGTAGGGCGCTTCGTCGGATGTCGAAAGGGCAATGCCCGCCTACACTGTATCAACAGTTGCGCCCATGCCGAATCTCGAAAACCTCAAAAAGCAGGCCAAGCAATATTTGCGATGGCACCGCGAAAGATACTATCCTGTTGCAGCCGAGATCAGAGCTGCGTTGCCGCGCTTCCGTCATCTCGATGACAGGCAGGTGCTGGAGGCGCGCTTCAAGCTTAGCGACGCGCAGGACTTGATCGCACGTCAAATGGGTTTCGAAGGATGGCAGGCGCTCAAGACAGGAGCCGCAGCCATGACAGATCCGAAGAAACAGCCCGCACCACAAGCCATCCTGAGTTCGCTATCCGCGCAGTTGTTCGTCACCGATATCAAGGCGTCGTGCGATTTCTTCACCGGTAAGCTCGGATTCAGGGTCGATTTCGTCTATGGCGACCCGCCGTTTTACGGACAGGTCATCCGCGACAATGCTCAACTCGCTCTGAGGCTGGTATGCGCGCCGGTGTTCGTCGGCGATATCAGGCAACGGGAGCATCTGCTTTCAGCCTCGATCACCGTCGATACATCAAAGGAGATCAAGCGCCTGTTTCTGGATTTCCAGGCCGCAGGCGTATCCTTCCATCAGCCCCTCAGGAAGGAGCCGTGGGGCGCCAGAAACTTCATCGTGCTGGATCCGGACGGAAATCTCATCCTGTTTGCCGGTCCGGGCGGCTGATCGTCGCGCAATAAGCGCTGCCTCAGCTTCTGGCGGCAAGGGCGGCGCTGAGGCGGGCCACGTCCTCGCGCAGCCCCGTCAGCTCCGTCAGTACGTGCATGTCGATCTTCTGGTGCAGGGAGAGCACTTCGAGCTCGGCCTTGAGATTGACCTCGTAATCCTTGGCAGCCTCGAAGCGGTCGCGTTCGGCCTGGCGGTTTTGGGACATCATGATGATCGGCGCCTGGATGGCGGCGAGCATCGACAGGATCAGGTTCAGGAAGACGAAGGGATAGGGATCGAAGGCGCCGGTCATCAGAATGATAGTGTTGATGACAGTCCAGGCGATGAGGAAAACGAAGAAGGCGATGATGAAGGACCAAGAGCCGCCGATGCGGGCGATGCTGTCGGCGATGCGCTCGCCGAAGGAGGCGTCGGCTGAGAAGGCGGCGTTGACATCCGTGGAGATGATCTTGCGTTCGTGTGCTTTCGCCAGCACGCGCTTTTCGATCTCGCCGAGTTCATCGGCCGGCTTGTCGAAATGAAGATGCATGAAATTCGAAAGATTATACATGGCCTGTTTCCGATGCCGGTTATCACTTCGGCGCCAGTATTCCGCTCCGCCGGTAAATTGCAATGCGTATCGGTGCCGCGCGGCGCCATGCGCAATCCGTTCATAAAATTTCGTCACCGCTAGGCGCCGCTTTTGGCGCCAACATGTTGCGGTCGCGAAAAGCGCAGGCTAAATAAATGACATGACACAGGAAAACGCCCTTTCTGATATTTTCCGCATCGCCATCGGCCAGCTCAATCCGACGGTCGGCGATGTCGCCGGCAATCTCGCCAAGGCGCGCGGAGCGCGTATTGACGCGGGACGGGAGGGCGCGCATCTGCTCGTCCTGACCGAGCTTTTCATCTCCGGCTATCCGCCTGAAGATCTGGTGCTGAAGCCCGCCTTCATCCGCGCCTGCTGGAAGGCGGTCGAGAGCCTGGCTGCGGATACCGCCGATGGCGGGCCGGGCGTCATTATCGGCTTTCCCCGGCAGGACGAGACCGGCCGCTACAATTCGGTCGCCGTACTCGACGCCGGCAAGGTGATCGCGGTGCGCGACAAGATCGACCTGCCGAATTACGGCGAGTTCGACGAGAAGCGCGTCTTCGACCAGGGCGCTATGCCGGGGCCGGTGAATTTCCGCGGCGTGCGCATCGGCATTCCGATCTGCGAGGATATCTGGGGCGATCTCGGCGTCTGCGAGACGCTGGCCGAAAGCGGGGCTGAAATCCTGCTGTCGCCGAACGGTTCGCCCTATTATCGCGGCAAGGTCGATATTCGCCATCAGGTGGTGCTGAAGCAGGTGATCGAGACCGGCCTGCCGTTGATCTATGCCGCCCAGCTCGGCGGCCAGGACGAACTGGTCTTCGACGGGGCAAGCTTCGCCTTTAATGCCGACAAGTCGCTTGCCTTCCAGATGAGCCAGTTCGAGACGGCGCTTGCGGTGACGACATGGAAGCGCGGCGAAAACGGCTGGCATTGCGCTGAAGGGCCGATGGCGCATATCCCTGAAAGCGAAGAGGCCGATTACCGCGCCTGCCTGCTCGGCTTTCGCGACTACGTCAACAAGAACGGCTTCAAAACCGTGGTGCTCGGCCTTTCCGGCGGCATCGATTCTGCGATCTGTGCGGCAATCGCTGTCGATGCGCTCGGCGAGGAGCGGGTGCGCACCGTCATGCTGCCCTACCGCTATACTTCCGAGGACTCCCTCAAGGACGCGGCCGATTGTGCCAAGGCGCTTGGCTGCCGCTACGATATCGTGCCGATCGAACAGCCCGTGACGGGCTTCAGCACTGCGCTTTCCAATCTTTTCGAGGGTACGGATAGCGGCATCACCGAAGAGAACCTGCAGAGCCGGGCGCGCGGCGTCATCCTGATGGCGATCTCCAACAAGTTCGGCTCGATGGTGTTGACGACGGGTAATAAGTCGGAAATGTCGGTCGGTTACGCCACGCTTTACGGCGACATGAACGGCGGCTTCAACCCGATCAAGGACCTCTACAAGATGCAGGTCTATGCGCTTTCTCGCTGGCGTAACGAAAACGTGCCGCCGGATGCGCTGGGGCCCTCCGGCGAGGTAATCCCGCAGAATATCATCAACAAGGCGCCGTCGGCCGAACTGCGTCCCGACCAGAAGGACCAGGATTCGCTGCCGCCCTATCCCGTGCTCGACGATATCCTCGAATGCCTTGTCGAAAAGGAGATGGCGGTCGAAGAGATCGTCGGCCGCGGCCATGACGTGGCGACCGTCCACCGGGTCGAGCATCTGCTCTATCTCGCCGAATACAAACGCCGGCAATCGGCGCCGGGTGTTAAGATCACCAAGAAGAATTTTGGCCGCGACCGGCGTTATCCGATCACCAACCGCTTCAGGGATCGCTGACGCAATCGAGATCGCTGACGCAATCGAGATCGCTAACGCAATCGAGTTCGCCGACGGCGGCAATTCAAAGTGCTCCAGCGTCCTTTACGCGTCTGAACGACGCGTAGCGCTGTAGGATTTTCGGGAGGAAACATGCGCAGCTCGGTTGAGATCTACAATGTCAGGACGGGCAGGGCCCGCGAGGTCTGGCAGACGGACAGGCTGGTCGAGGCGCCGAATTTCTCGCCTGATGGTTCCTACCTTCTGTTGAACGGCGACGGGCGGCTCTATCGCCTGCCGCTCGATGGCGGCGAGTTGGTCAAGGTCGATACCGGCTTTGCCGTCAACTGCAACAATGATCACGGCATTTCGCCCGATGGGACTGAGATTGTTATCTCCGACAAGACCGAATTCGGCAAGTCGGCGATCTATCTCCTGCCGATCGAAGGCGGCACGCCGCGGCTCATCACGCAAAACCTGCCATCCTACTGGCATGGCTGGTCGCCGGACGGGCGCCAGCTTGCCTATTGCGGCATCCGCGACGACCTCTTCGATATCTACACCATCTCCGTCGACGGCGGCGCCGAAACGCGGCTGACGCATGGCGAGGGACGCAATGACGGGCCGGACTGGTCGGCTGACGGCCAATGGATCTATTTCAATTCCAGCCGCACCGGGCTGATGCAGATCTGGCGCATCCATCCCGATGGCACCGGGCTCGAGCAGGTGACCTCGGACAATCAGGGCAATTGGTTCGCCCACCCGTCGCCTACGAATGACAAGGTGCTGATCCTGTCCTATGACCCTTCGGTGTTCGACCATCCGCGCGATCTCGACGTGCGGCTGCGGCTGATGGACATGGACGGCGGCAATCTGAAGACGCTGTTCGAGCTCTTCGGGGGGCAGGGCACGATCAACGTGCCTTGCTGGTCTCCTGACGGCGAAGAGTTCGCCTATGTCCGCTATTTCCCGGCCGACTAAACGCGGATCCGGCGCCGCTCGCGGGCGGATGTCGCCAGGTCTTCCAGCACTGCGACCGACATATCCCAGTCGATGCAGCCATCGGTGATGGACTGGCCATAGACCAGCGGCTTGCCGGGAACGAGGTCCTGGCGGCCGGCGACGAGGTTGCTTTCGATCATCATGCCCTTGATGTCGCAGTTTCCGGCGGCAATCTGCGCGGCAACGGATCTGACGACGAGCGGCTGGTTCATCGGGTCCTTGCCGCTGTTGGCATGGCTGGCATCGATGAGGATGCGCGGGGCCACGCCGAGCTTGACGGCTTCGCTCGTGACCGCTTCGACATCGGCCGTCTCATAGTTCGGCCGCTTACCGCCGCGCAGGATGATGTGGCAGTCCTCATTGCCTGTCGTCGACGCGATTGCTGCCTGTCCGTCTTTGGTCACTGCCGGGAAGTGATGCGGCTGCGAGGCGGCGAGGATGGCGTCGAGCGCGACGCGCACGCCGCCATCGGTGCCGTTCTTGAAGCCGATCGGTCAGGAAAGGCCGGAGGCAAGCTGGCGGTGGACCTGGCTTTCGGTCGTGCGCGCGCCGATCGCGCCCCAGCTGACGAGATCGGCGATGTATTGCGGCGTGATCGTGTCGAGGAATTCGCAGCCGGCCGGAAGGCCCATGGCATTGATATCGAGCAGCAGGCGTCTCGCAATCCTCAACCCTTCCTCGATCCGGTAGCTGCCGTCGAGATGCGGGTCATTCATCAGGCCCTTCCACCCGACGGTCGTGCGGGGCTTTTCGAAGTAGACGCGCATGACGATCTCGAGATCGCCGGCGAAGCGGCGGCGCTGTTCCGCCAGCCGTTCGGCATATTCCCTGGCGGCAATGGGGTCATGGATGGAGCAGGGGCCGATGACGACGATCAGGCGATCGTCTTCGCCTCGGAGAATCTTATGGATCGCATCACGGTTGCTGGTCACGGTGTCGGTGACCTCGGCATTGCGGTGAATTTCCGCGATGATATCGGCTGGTTTAGTCAGCGGGGTGATCTCGACGATGCGCAGATCGTCAATGGTATCAGACACGGTATGGCTCCTGTTTGGTCATACCGGCGGAACAAAAAAAGCCGCCAGGTAGACTAGCGGCTGTTCGGGTTGTCGTCGCGTCGAATTCAGTTACGCATGGACCCGCATCCGCTGATAGTAGCGGTACCAATAAAATCGCGAGGCGTAGATTGATGTGATCGACATGAGGCGTATGTAGTGTCACGGCCACGCGTTGTCACGCAGAATTTTCTGCCTGAAAATCCGGCGTTCCCGGAGATGGCAACGGCTTCTGCGGAAGGTACACCCCCGGCGAGGCAAGAAGCGCGTCGCACTCGATCTCGTGCATGCGACGCGCTCTAAGCTTTGTTTAAACCTGTCGCCCTAAAGATGCTTCCGGGCGACGGTCATTCGCACTGTTCTAGAAAACTGCGTTCCTGAGATCAGAGAGCGTCGACGTTCACGCCGACGGTAATGGCGCCGATCGGAGTTCCCTTGTCGTCTGATATCGTCGCACTTGCCTGCGACTGCAGCGTCTGGGTCGATTCATCCTTTTCGATCTCATCGACGAAGACGGCGTCCTTTCCGGCTCCGAAGGACTTCTGGAATTTGCCCTCGTCGCCCTGCCAGTAGTCGGATGTGGTGTCGCTTTGACCGACATTCAGCCCCTTTGCATCCATGACGAAGATTTCCGTGATCTTGCCGCCGGAAGCTTCCTTCTTTCCCTGAAGGAATTTCGACAGTGCGTTGTTCAGCACGCCGTCGATCATTGAGTGGTCTGAGCCATCGACTTCGGCACGCCACTTCTTGTCGAGGGCGTCGACATCAGCAGCACTGAGATTGGCGTTGGCAGCGTTCTGCGCCTTGATAGCCTCGATGATGGCGGGGTCGTTAAGCCAGGGCTTTACATCGCTTGTCACGTAGTCGGAGATCGGGGCAAGCTTGGCATCCTGTGCCATGGATACGCCGATCGGCATGGCCAATGCGGTGCAGGCCAAAAGAAATGCGGGCACGATTTTCTTCATAAGCGTTTCCTTCCTGATTATAGGTTGCTGAGAACTAAGGTTTATCGGATGCAGACGACGTCAGAACTCCTCCCAGGCACCGGGAGCGGCGGCAGCGGCGGCATTACCTGCATGACGCTGCGTGAAGGCTCTGGGCTCGGGACGAGCTTGGCGGGCGGCTTGAACGGGTTTGGGCTGGCTGGCGGTAGACGCACCGACGACGAACCTGCCGGCCGAGTCCTGCAGCAGGCGTCCTTGCGACAGCAGTTCGTGGCAAGCCGCGTTGGTTTCCTCGACCATTGCCGCGTTCTGCTGTGTCGTCTGATCCATCTGGTTGATCGCGCTGTTGATTTCCTGCAGGCCCGTCGCCTGTTCGCGATAGGATTGGACGATGGAAGCGATGCTATCGCTGATGCGGTTGATCTGCTCTTCGATCTTCAGCAGGGCGTCACCAGTTTCGTTCACCAGCCCGACGCCCGCGGCAACTTCCTGGCCGGATACGTTGATCAGGTTCTTGATTTCCTTTGCGGCATTTGCCGACCGCTGGGCGAGTTCACGCACTTCCTGCGCGACGACCGCAAAACCCTTGCCGGCCTCGCCGGCGCGCGCCGCCTCGACACCGGCGTTCAGCGCCAGCAGGTTCGTCTGGAAGGCGATTTCGTCGATGACGCCGATAATGCGGCCGATCTGGCTCGACGAGGTTTGAATCCGGTCCATCGCGCCGATTGCATCGCGCACCACCGTCGCCGAGACATGGGCGCTCCGCTTTGTCTCCTCGACCAACTGCCCGGCATTTTCAGCCCGTTGCGACGATGTTCTGACCGTGGTGGTCACCTCATCCAGTGCCGCAGCGGTCTGTTCCAATGCTGCTGCCTGTTGCTCGGTCCGCCTGGCGAGTTGATCCGCGGAGATCGCCAGCTCGCTGGAGCCGGTTTCAACCGCCACGGAAGCGGTCTTGATCTCTGTCAGAGCGGCCGCGACCGCATCGACCATGTTGTTGAAATCCTGACGCAATTTATCGAATTCTGGACCGACATCGGCCAGGTGTATCGAGAAGTCGCCGGCGGCGAGCCCTTCCAATGCATTTGCGAGAGCGTTCATGACCAGCCGTTGCGTGTCGCTGGCCTCTTCGGTCAGCAATGCGTTGCGCGCCCGTTCGGCGTCGAGCGAAGCGCTCTGCTCGGCAGCGGCCTGCTCTCTCTCGACCTTCGCAATCGCCTCGTGACGGAAAACTTCCAATGCACGCGCCAGAAAGCCGATCTCGTCGCCATTTTCCCTGTAGGTGACGGGAGAGACCAGATCGCCTTTCTGCAACGCGCTGATTCGTTCGCTGATCACCCTGATGGGCCGGCCGACCAGGCTGCGCATGGCGAGAAGGAAGGCAACGACGGCCATGGCGGTGATCGCGGACTGCGTGAGCAGCGAAATGAGAACTTTCCGCCTGACTTCGGAAGCGATTTTTTCGACGGACCAGTTCGTGACGATGTAACCGGTGGCCTTGCCCGACTTATCCAGCGGGAGCGGCGCGATGATCGTCACGACGCCGGCAGATATTCTACCGTCATCGATGGTCGTCTTTTCCGGTTTCGCGCTGAGGCTCTTCGCCAGATCGGCTGGTGCAGGCAAACCACTGACGCCATCGCGCGCCCACGTATCGACGGCGGCAGGTTCGGCGTTGAATGCGGCAAACTGCACAAGATCGAGTGAGGGGTCGTCGCGGTAGAGCGAATAAGCCTCTCGAACGGCGTTCGCCTTCCCCCATTTCACGCCGCCCGCTGCCAGAGATGCAAATTGCTCGGCATCCTTGGACCAGTTCGCCTTGGCGCCATCGATCAAGGCCCGGGTTTCGTACATCCAGGTATAGGTGGCGAAAGCGGAAATGCCGCAGAGGTTCACGGCAACGATAATCGCCGCCAGCTTGGCGGTCAGAGGCATCGTTTTCAAAAATTGGAACATTCCGTGGCGGCCTAGAATTGCGGCTCAGTCGGACATGTTCCCGACTGGCGTATCAATACGGGCATCGACGCTGACGGTCACATCACGAGCCCTCATGCCCATGTCCTGATAGCTACCCAAAACGCGCAAACGCAGTGTGTATTTGATGTGTGAATAAATCATAAAGTAGAATGGGGTGCTGGGGGTTCACGCGGGTCGTTTCACCCTGGCGCCTGCCGGCGCCAAGCCCAGCGAACCGGCGGGTACTGCCGTATCGCGCTGGACGGTGGAGGAATGCTTCCATCGCGCCAGGCAGATCTGTTTCGATCAGCTATTTTCCGCCACGGCCTCTTCGGGCTCGACGCGCCGGCGCTTGCGGCCACGCGCCGTCAGTTCCGCGTCGGCATCGCGCGGCAGGCGCAGGATGGTGATACAGGCCGGTGCCGAAATCGCCGAGACGCCGAAGAAGGCGACGTGGAAATCCGAGACCAGCAGCCTGCCGTCGTGAAAGCTGCTCGAAATTTCGAGGATGCCGCCGGCGATCGCCACACCCATCGCCATGGAGATACGCTGGGCAACGGCATTGATCGTGGTTGCCTGGCTGCTGTCGGCGTCATCGACATCGCCGAACGCCATGGCGTTGACGCCCGAGAAAGCCATGGAGCGGAACAGGCCGCCGATCAGCAGGCAGGCCATGATCAGGAACAGCGGCGTTTCGGCGGTGAACAGGCCGTTGATGCCGAGGAAGATCGCGGCCAGCAAGGCGGTGAGCGAGATCACTGTGCGGAAGCCGAAAGCATTGAAGGTGCGCGAGGCGGCGAATTTCGAGCCCATGGAGCCGAGCGCGCTGACGAAGGTGACCGAGCCGGATTGCAGCGGCGTCAGGCCGGGCCGCCTTGCCGCCGCCGCGCTTTCCTGAAATAGATGTGCCGTCAGGTGCCCGCCGGTAAGGTGGGAGAATCGGGAATCCGGTGCAAAGCCGGAACGTGCCCAACGCTGTAAGGCCGACGTTTGCCGCTTACCACGCCACTGGCTTCCTGCCGGGAAGGCTGCGGCAGACGGATGACGCCCAGTCAGAAGACCGGCCTGGCTAGATAGACCGATCCGCGCGGACGGCGGGGCGGTTGCGTTGTTGGGGATTTGACGATGCGACCCTTTGATGAGGATGCCCTTTCGGCGGCGTCCGGTTTTTCCTTGGCCGAACGCGAGGCCGTCTATCATGCGATCATGACGCGGCGCGACGTTCGCAGCCAGTTCCTGCCCGATCCCTTGCCAGAGGATGTCGTGGAGCGTCTGTTGACGGCTGCCCATCACGCGCCTTCCGTCGGCTTCATGCAGCCCTGGAATTTCATTCTGGTGAAAAGCCCGACTGTGCAGGCGCGTGTCCGGGATGCCTTTACAAAAGCCAATGAGGAAGCGGCGCTCATGTTCGAAGGCGAACGGCGGCAGGCCTACCGCTCGCTCAAACTCGAAGGGATTGTCGAGGCGCCGCTCGGTATATGCGTGACCTGCGATCCCACTCGCAGTGGCAGCGTGGTGCTGGGGCGTACGCACAATCCGAGGATGGACAGCTATTCCACAGTCTGCGCCATCCAGAACCTCTGGCTTGCGGCGCGGGCGGAAGGGGTCGGCATCGGCTGGGTCAGCATCTTTCATGAGGGCGACCTGAAGAGCGTTCTCGGCATACCCGGGCATATCGAGGTGGTCGCCTGGCTCTGTGCCGGCTTCGTCGATCGGCTCTATGACGAGCCGGAACTCTCCGTCAAAGGCTGGCGGCAGCGGCTGCCGCTCGAGGAACTCGTCTTTCATGATGGATGGGGACGAAGCGAGCCCTAAATAAAGTGCGTCGCATCGAAGATGCTTATCGTAGTCCCAAAACCGCCCCGCGGTTTTGGGTGGCTTGATTGATATCACTGCTGTTGTGGCTGGGGGCCCGGCGTTGCCGGATTGGCGAGGTCGATCGAGCCCTGATCGCCGGCCAGAAACTGCGGGCCGACCTGACGGACGCGGTTCTGCGTGGGATCGTAGGGGCGCTCGGGAACGGATGGTTGCGGCGCGGCGGCATCCTTCGCCGGGGGATTGGTGCGGATGGTGGTGATAGAGCCCTGCTGCGGCGGTTCGCTCACCGCCTGCTTGCCGCGCATCTGCTCATAATAAGCGGTGAGATTGCAGGCGCAGGAGGACTTTTCCCCGGGCGTGCGGTTCTTGTAGGCAAAGGCATTTTTCATGGCGCTGTAGGGCGTGCCCGTTGCGACCGAGATCATGTTCGAGGCTTCGGTGCTCGTCACGTCACGATAGAACAGTTCAGTCTCGATGCCCGGGCACATCTTGGCGCAGGTCTGGGCGTCGCGGCCGAAATCGACCGACGTGGCGTTCGAGCTGATCGGGAAGAAGCCGCCGTCGCAACTGCGCACGCACATGGTGCTGACCGGAGATAGCATCTCGGCCCGCGGCACGCCGTAACGCGGATCGACCTCGTCAGCGCCGCCGAGCGGAATGAAGGTATCGGTGCGCATCGCCTGTTCCTCGACGCTCGGAGCCGGTTCGTTGGCGCTGCGATCGCTCGGGGCATAGAAGTTTTCGCTGTTGCAACCATTGCGGTCGAGAGCGGCGGTCAGCTCGCGGCGCGCGTCCTCATTGCCGTCGGTCTGGTTGCGCAGCTCGTCACGGCGATCCTGGAGATAGCGGATATTGTCGATCATCCGGGCTTCGGCCTGCGCGAGTTCGGCGCAATAATCGGCATTCTCGCCGCCGATGACGACCATGCTGCCCGAGGTGCAGCCGTTGCCGCGCAGCTCGTTGCGGACCTTGCGCAGCTCGAGGTTCTGCTCGGCCATGGCGCTGGCATATTGGCGCGCCTCCGGGCCGTTGTTATTGCCGATCGACCGCGGCAGGTCGGCGAGGCGGCCACGCAGATCCTCACAGATAGTGATGGTCTGCGCGGCAGCGGGCGCTGCGAAGACAAGGAAGAGTGCAAGAGACAGGTTTCGGCGTTTCACGGCGTCGTCCCGGAATGAGCAAAGAATCGATCGGTCGATTGCGGCCTCGATCGCCGCGCGTTGTCTCTTAGCGTGTTTCTCTTAATAAGCTTGGAGATATTCCTAGCGCATTTTCGCGATTTTATCCAGCGGACCGCTAGAGACCCAGTGTTCGATTATGAAGAGGCTGCCGATGGTATTCAACGAGGCCAAGTGCTCCACTCCAATCTCCTGGGTCGCTGGGAACGTACTCATATCCGGACGTCGAAAATGACAGGTATTGCCAACGAACTCCGCTCCCCCGAAACGACAGTCGGGATACCCGAAGCTCAACACGGCCTCCATGTCTCCGTGGACGGTTGTTATGAACCCAGTTCCGGGCACGGGGGCTGGGCATTTGTCGCCTATCGCGATGCGGTGGAAATTTCGTCCGCCTTCGGTGGCGTCGAAAATTCCGCCAACAATTCGATGGAAGTAATGGCCGTCTTCAAGGCAGCAATGTGGATCAATAGCGAAGCAACCGGAGAGCTAGCGACCATCTGGTCCGATTCCATCTACGCCATCAAAGGCTGCAACAGCTGGCGACATATCTGGAAGAACAACGGCTGGAGAAAAAACAGCCCGAATGGGAATGCCCGAAGGCGAACGACCGCCAATGCGGAACTCTGGAAAACAGTCGATCTTCAACTATCCCAGAATGGTCTGGTGACCATTGCCTGGTGCAAAGGCCATTCCGGCATTGCCGGCAACGAGCGCGCGGATGCGCTCGCAGATAAGGGGCGCCTGTCGATACGGAGTGCCTGAGACGGCATCAGGGCATGGATTTTATCCAAGGCTCCGTGCCCGATATCTGCTTCATATCAACCGGCTGCAATGCTCGGGACAATCTCGAGCATTGCGAGGAGTTTGCCGACTTTGTCAGCCGTCAGAGCCGGCTCAGGCCGGTTGCGATGCCTCGACGACGGCGAGTGCCGCCATATTGACGACGCCGCGGGAGGTGACCGAGGGGGCGAGGATATGGGCGGGCAGGGCGGTGCCGAGCAGGATCGGGCCGACATGCAGGCCGTCGGTCATCGATTTCACCACACCGAGGGTGATGTTGGCGGCATCGAGGTTCGGGAAGACCAAAAGATTGGCCTCGTCGTGCAGCGTCGTGTCCGGCATAACGCGCTTGCGCAGTGCCTCGGTGATGGCGCTTTCGCCGTGCATCTCGCCATCGACCTCGAGGTCGGGCGCGGCTTCGCGCACGAGCTGCAGGGCGTTGCGCATCTTCGTCGCGCTTTCGGACTCACGCGAGCCGAAATTGGAATGCGAGACCAGGGCGGCGCGCGGCGTGAGGCCGAAACGGCGGATTTCCTCGGCCGCCAGCACCGTCGCCTCGGCGACCTCCTCGGCGGTCGGATTGAAGGTGACGTAGGTGTCGGTGAAGAAGGTGGCGCCGCGCTGCGAAATCATCAGGCTGAGGGCGGAGAAATCGCGGACATTCTTGCGTTTGCCGATGATCTGGCGGACGTCGCGCAGGTGCTTCTCGTAGCGGCCTTCGAGGCCGCAGATCAGCGCATCGGCCTCGCCGCGCCTCAGCGCCAGTGCGCCGATGACGGTGGTGTTGGTGCGCACGATGGTGCGGGCGGCTTCCGGGATGACGCCGCGGCGGCCGACGAGGGAGAAATAGAGATCGACATATTCGCGGAAGCGTGGATCGTCTTCCGGATTGATGACCTCGAAATCCGACAGCGGCCGGATGCGCAGGCCGTAGCGCTTGAGCCGCGTCTCGATGACCTGCGGGCGGCCGATCAGGATCGGTTCGGCAAGGCCTTCTTCGAGCAGCACCTGGGCGGCGCGCAGCACGCGCTCGTCCTCGCCTTCGGAAAAGATGACGCGCTTGCGCTCGGCGGCCTTGGCCGCAGTGAAGATCGGCTTCATGACGAAGCCGGAGCGGAAGACGAAGCGGTTCAGCAGGTCGAGATAGGCGTCGAAATCCTGGATCGGGCGGCGTGCCACGCCGCTCTGTTCGGCGGCCTTGGCGACTGCAGGTGCGATGCGCAGGATCAGACGCGGATCGAAGGGCGAGGGGATGAGATAGTCAGGGCCGAAGACCGGGGTCTCACCGGAATAGGCGCGGGCGGCGACGTCGGACGGCTCTTCGCGCGCAAGGGCTGCGATGGCGCGCACGGCCGCCATCTTCATTTCCTCATTGATCGTCTCGGCGCCGCAATCGAGCGCGCCGCGGAAGATATAGGGGAAGCAGAGGACGTTGTTGACCTGGTTGGCGAAATCCGAGCGGCCGGTGCAGATCATCGCGTCGGGCCGGGCAGCGCGGGCGAGGTCGGGCATGATCTCCGGCGTCGGATTGGCGAGCGCCATGATCAGCGGCTTGTCAGCCATCTGCGCCAGCAGCTCGGGCTTCAGCACGCCGGCGGCCGAAAGGCCGAGGAAGACGTCGGCGCCGCCGATATTTTCGGCGAGCGTGCGCGTATCGCTCTTCTGGGCATAGATGGATTTCCATTCGTCCATCAGCTCGACACGGCCCTCATAGACGAGGCCTTCAAGATCGTGGACCCAGATGTTTTCGCGTTTTGCCCCGAGAATGACCAGCAGGTTGAGGCAGGCAAGGGCGGCAGCACCGGCGCCGGAGGCGACGATCTTGATGTCGGCGATGTTCTTGCCGGCGAGTTCCAGCCCGTTCAGGATCGCGGCGGCGACGATGATCGCCGTGCCGTGCTGATCGTCGTGGAAGACGGGGATCTTCATCTTCTCGCGCAGGCGCCGCTCGACCTCGAAACATTCCGGCGCCTTGATGTCTTCGAGGTTGATACCGCCGAAGGTCGGCTCCAGCGAGGCGATGGTCGAGACCATCTGGTCGACGCCTGGGGCATCGATCTCGATATCGAATACGTCGATGCCGGCGAATTTCTTGAAGAGCACGGCCTTGCCCTCCATGACCGGCTTGGAGGCGAGCGGGCCGATATTGCCGAGGCCGAGAACGGCGGTGCCATTGGAGATGACGGCGACGAGATTGGCGCGTGAGGTATATTCGGCCGCCATCTCGGGATTGTCGCGAATGGCAAGGCAGGGCGCAGCGACGCCAGGAGAATAGGCGAGCGCGAGGTCGCGCTGGTTGCCGAGCGGCTTGGTCGCCTGGATCTCCAGCTTGCCGGGGCGGGGATAACGGTGGAAAAAAAGCGCCTGTTCGTCGAGATCGCCGCTCGTCAGGTTCTTTTCTGTCTTCGATTTTTCCGGGTGATCCATCGCCGCCTCCGTGCACGTCTTTTGAGCTCCCTCCATACATCAATCGGATACGCGCGACAGTATGGAAATGGCGGAGTTGGCGAGTTTTTGTCCGGGCAATAAAAACATCCCGCCCTCACGGACGGGATGTCGGTCTGCTGATCGATGAGAGACCTCAGGCGGCGATGTTGATCCAGGCCGGGGCGATGGCGGTTCCACGGCCAAGGCCGTAGCCGAGGCGGATATTGAGCATGCCCAGCGGTTCCAGGAGCTTGGCAGCGTCGAGGCCGCCCGTCTTTTCGGCGGCAAATCCTGCGTCCACGACCAGTCTGGAAACCTTTTCCACCGCGTCTTCGTCATTCCCGGCGACAAATACCGGCACCTTGGCCGTGGCATCGCGGGACGCGTTGAAGAGTTCGGCGAAGATGGTGTTGAAAGCTTTGACCACCTTGGCGCCGGTCGCGGCATTCTGGATTTTGTCGGCGGCGGAGGTCTCGTGGCCGAAGAGCAGACCGGAGAAATCAGGCTTCAAGGGATTGCTGATGTCGACGACGATCTTGCCTGAGAGTGACGGCGAGGTGGCGATATCGAGGGCGCTGGCATAGGGAACGGCGAGGATGAGGATGCCCGCGGTGGCGATCGCCTCCGCAATAGTGGCGCTTTCAACGCCGAGGCTTTCGGCAAGGCTGCGCGCGGCCTGATCGTTGCGTCCCGCGACGATCAGGTCCGTCTTCCCGGCAAGGCGGGTGGCCAGGCCCTTGCCCATGTTTCCGATGCCGATAATTGCAGTCTTCATCGTTCTGTCTCCTGTTTGCGATGCGATGGTCACAGGGATACATCCGAAATATTCCGTCGTTAATTGCATTGATTCCGATAATAGAATTGCATAAAAGTATCGAATGCCCGATCTCTTGAACTTGCAGACCCTCATTGCCGCGGCGACAGCGGGAAGCTTTGCCGGCGCGGCGAAACGGCTCGGCATTTCGCCTGCCATGGTCGGCAGGCGTATTCAGGCGCTGGAGCAGGAGTATGGGGTCAAGCTGATCGAACGCACGACGCGTACGCAGCGGCTGACCGAGGTTGGGTCCCGCTTCCTGGTCAAGGCAAACAGAATCATCGATGAGCTGGAGGAACTCAACGAGATCTCTCGCCCCGACGCCGAGGCCATGTCGGGACGCCTGCGTCTAAGCGCTCCGACGACATTGGGAATCGAGCGGCTTGCGCCTGTGATGGCCGAACTCGCGGAGCGGCATCCAGCACTTTCGGTCGAGCTCAATCTCAGCGATCGCAATGTCGACTTGGTGGCCGAAGGGTATGATCTGGCGATCCGCATCGGCGAATTGAAGCCCTCGTCGCTTATCGCGCGGCGCGTCGGCAGCTATCATTTCGTCTGCTGCGCCTCTCCAACCTATCTCGGTAGATTTGCCGTGCCGGAGAGGCCCGAGGATCTTCGCCTCGGCCGCTGCATCCTCAACCTCAATCTCGTTCCCCGCGACGAATGGCCGTTCGTGACAAAGGGCGGGGAGAGTTTCACGGTCGGGGTTCGCGGCAACATCGAGATCGACAATGGAGAGGCGCTGCGGACGGCGGCGCTTGCCGGGGCAGGCATCATCTACGTCCCGGTGGATCTCGTGGCGGAAGACATAACGGATGGCCGGCTTGTGGAGGTTCTTGCCGGCTGGCGGAAACTGGTGCTGCCGATCCACGCCATCCATCCGTCACGCCGGTTCGTGCCCGGCAGGATTGGCGCGATCATTGATGCCATTGCTCGGGGGCTGCGGGACTAAACAACTAGGGACTGTTCCGCCGCGTGCGGGATTGCCGCCGCAGGCATCGATTTTCCATGAAAATTCAATAGGAAGTCGCTTCCTTTCCTTGCTGCCGCCGAGGGCTAATCCTTTTCGAAACTTGTTTGAGGACCGCAGCAAGCGCAAAATGCCGGCCGCGACGGTGCGGGGCGCCGGTCGCATGGAGGAAACCATGGACAATTTGAACCTGACGACCCTGCAAAAGGGGCAGACGATGGTCAATGACGTGGCCATCGACGCTTTTGCCGCCGGATTTCGCGGCAGTCTCCTGACCAGCAAAGACATGGATTACAACGAGGCGCGGACGATCTGGAATGCGATGATCGACCGCAGGCCCGGGCTTATCGCGCGCTGCGCCGGTGCTGCCGATGTCGTGCGGGCGGTGCGGTTTGCACGCGACAATAATCTGCTCCTTTCGGTGCGTGGTGGCGGCCACGGCATTGCCGGCAATGCGGTCTGCGAGGGCGGTGTCGTCATCGACCTGTCGGCGATGAAATCGGTGCGGGTCGATCTGCAAATGCGGCGCGCCAGGATCGAGCCGGGCGCAACGCTTGCCGACGTCGACCAGGAAACGCTGGCCTTCGGGCTGGCTCTGCCGACCGGCATCAATTCCACCACCGGCATCGCCGGCCTGACGCTCGGCGGCGGCTTCGGCTGGCTGACCCGCAAATTCGGGCTGACCATCGACAATCTGCTTTCGGTTGATGTCGTGACGGCCGACGGCGAATTGGTCAAGGCGAGCGAGACGGAAAAACCCGACCTCTTCTGGGCGCTACGCGGCGGCGGCGGCAATTTCGGCGTCGTGACCTCGTTCGAGTTCAAGCTCAACCCCCTCAACACGGAGGTTCTCGCTGGGCTCGTCGTGCATCCCTTCGCCGATGCGGAAATGGTGCTCAAGGAGTACCGGCAGGCGCTTGAGGCGGCACCCGATGAGCTGACCTGCTGGGTGGTGATGCGCCAGGCGCCGCCGCTGCCGTTCCTTCCTGCGGAATGGCACGGCAAGGAAATAGTCGTGCTCGCCATGTGCTATTGCGGAGATATCGCGGCCGGCGAAAAGGCGACGGCCAGATTGCGCGCGATCGGAAATCCGATTGCCGACGTCGTCGGCCCGGTGCCGCTCACCGGTTGGCAGCAGGCGTTCGACCCGCTGCTCGCGCCAGGTGCGCGCAATTACTGGAAGAGCCAGGATTTCGCCTCGCTTTCGGATCCGGCGATCGACGTCCTGCTCGGTGCCGTGCGCAAGCTGCCCGGCCCGGAATGCGAGATCTTCATCGGCCATGTCGGCGGCGCTGCCGGCCGCGTGCCCACCGAGGCCACCGCATTTCCGCAGCGCAGTTCGCATTTCGTCATGAATGTGCATGCGCGCTGGCGGGAGACCGGGATGGATGGAAGCTGTATCGGTTGGGCGCGGGAGCTTTTCGAGGCAACCAATCCGCATGCTGTGGGAACCGCCTATATCAACTTCATGCCGGAAGACGAAACCGATCGGGTCGAAATGGCATACGGGACCAACTACCACCGCCTTGCCGAAATCAAGCTGCGCTACGATCCGAACAACCTGTTCCGCATGAACCAGAACGTCAAACCCGTGGCGGCCGTGCGCGCTGCCTGACGGGATGGCGTGAAAACAAGGCATTGCATCATGCCACCGCGCGTTCGCTTAACACGCGGCGGCACGATGTTCTGGCGCTCGTAGCATGATGTCCTTGGCCGGTAACATGCCGACCGTTTCGGTCCGGCGTCGCTATCCGCCGGGCTTCGGCGTGATCGTCACGTCAGCGCCATAGGCATCGCGCAGTTCGCCTTCCTGTCCCGGCTGCCGGTCGGCGGCCTGATGCAGCAGGATCGACTCGTATCCTTGCGAGCGCGTCCCCTCGATCAGCGTGATATCGGCGTTTCCAGGATTGTCGGAGCGCTCGAACCACTCGACGGGGCGGTGCAGGAAATTCATTTCGACCGCCCGGTTGGTGACGCCATGGCCGACGATCACCACGTTGTGGTCGCTATTTTCGGCATCGTGCATGACGGTCTGGAGGAACAGGCGCACCCGCTGGGCCACATCCGCCCGGCTCTCGCCATCCGGCGGCCGTGCGTAGAACTTGCCGCTGTTGCTACGCAGCCTCGCCCATTTTTCGAACTCCTCGGGAAACTTCTGCTTCTGTTCGGCGTGGTCGTAGATTTCGGTGAAGAGACCGAAATCCTGCTCGCGCAGCAGATAATCTTCCCTGATATCGCCGATGAAACTTTCCGGCAGGGCTTCGAGCAGCGCATCCTTGCTCTGCAGCGTCCTCAGAAAGGGCGAATACCAGATATCCAGCTTGCCGAAAGCTGTGCTCGGCAGTGCTTGCAGATAGGAGGCGATCACGCCGCCGGCTTCGAGAGCCTGCAGATGGCCCCACTGCGTCAGCGGCACATTGTGATCGCCGAATTGGCGGTAGGCCCGTTCGTTGATGTTGCCGAGGGATTCGCCGTGGCGAACGAGAAAGAGACGCATCAGCCATCCCGCATTGTCGGACATGAATCGCCGTCATCATGAACGCCCTGAATGCACAGGGCAACCTCGTCAGTGGCTTGGCAGTGACGGGCGTGCTGCCCGCGCGGCGATGGGCATGCTGTCCGCGCGGCGACGGGCATAGTGCCCGCGCGGAATGGACAGGTTTGCAGGGCTTTTCCCCAGCTTGTCATCTTCCTGAAACACGAGTCTGGTTTTGGAAGGCTAGATGAAAGATGGGACATGAGCGGCAGCTCGTGAAAGACATGATGGAACCCAGACATTTCCGCACGCTCTTCATTTCCGATGTCCATCTCGGCTCGAAGGCCGCGAAGGCCGACTTCCTGCTGGATTTCCTGCGCCACCACGAGGCCGATACGATCGTGCTCGTCGGCGACATCGTCGACGGCTGGCGCCTGAAGCGCAGCTGGTACTGGCCGCAGGTTTGCAACGACGTTGTCCAGAAGCTGCTGCGCAAGGCGCGCAAGGGCACCCGCGTCGTCTATATTCCCGGCAATCACGACGAATTCCTGCGCGCCTTCCCGGGCATGCATTTCGGCGGCATCGAAGTCGTCGAGCGCATGATGCATGACGGCGCCGATGGCAAGAAATATCTGATCCTGCACGGCGACGAGTTCGACATCGTGGTCCGCAACGCCCGACTGCTGGCCTATCTCGGCGACTGGGCCTATGACACGGCGATCCGCATCAACATCATCCTGGCGGCGGTGCGCCGCCGGCTCGGCATGCCCTATTGGTCGTTCTCGGCCTGGGCGAAGCTGCAGGTCAAACATGCCGTCAATTTCATCGGTGAATTCGAGCGCGTCGTAGCCGAGGAAGCCCGCAAAAACGGCGCCGACGGGGTGATCTGCGGACATATCCACCATGCCATCATCCAGGACATGGACGGCATCCGCTACATCAATACCGGCGATTGGGTGGAAAGCTGCACGGCGGTCGCCGAGCACGAGGATGGCACGTTCGAACTGATAACCTGGCGGGCGCTTGCCAGTAGCGTGACGGCGCTTGCCGCCATCGAAATGCATGATGAGGGCGAACTGGCCCCGCAGGCCGCTTGATTCTGGCGGCGGCGTATCCGCGCCTGCGCTTTACAGCGCCGCGCGTCTTTTCAGACGCATAAAGGACGCCGTAAACACTTAAAATAATACAGTAGGTATTTGGCCGTTACCGTTTGGCGACAGGCCCTGTTTATTTTCTAAAACGTTTCAGAACGGCTATTTCTCGCAATAGTCGCCTCCAGGGTGGTGTGTTAGGACAGCGTCCAGTTTCCTGCAGGTCCACCTATGATTCCCGCTCAAAATTCCCCGACGGGTGAGGGAGCGCCGCCGCGCTTCCGGCTGCTCAGCGCGCTTTCCTATTGTGCGCCGCTGCTCGTCAACGGCATCGTTCTGCCGTTCTTTCCCGTCTGGCTCGCAACCCACAGCTTCAGCGACCACGAGATCGGCATCATCCTTGCGATACCCATGGTGGTTCGCGTGCTGGTGGCGCCTGTCGTCGCAATGATCGCCGACCGCTTGAAGGAGCGCGCCGACGTGCTGCTCTGGTCGGGCGGCCTGTCGCTGCTGACGGCGATCACGCTCTTCTGGACGACGACCTTCTGGCCCGTAACGATCGTCTATGCGCTGCAGGGCGCCACCTTCGCGCCCTATGTGCCCGTCGTCGAATCGATCGTCATCTCGGGTGTGCGCCGCTGGGGGCTTGATTACGGCTCGATGCGCGTGTGGGGCTCGATCGCCTTCATCGTTTCGACGCTGGCCGGCGGCCAGTTGATCAGTCGGTGGGGCGGAGAGATGGTACTGCCGGTCATGGTATTCGGCTTTATCATGACCGTTGTCATGGCGATCTTCTGTCCGCGCATCGGGCCGACACGGCGGCGCGGCCAGCCGATCAATATTCCGGCCGCTACTGGCAGCGGCCTGCGCGAGCCGCATCTTCTTCTGCTTCTGATCGGCGTCGCCATCCAGCAGTCGAGCCATGCGGTGCTGAACGCCTTTTCCTCGATCTACTGGCATCAACTCGGCTTCTCCGGCACTGAGGTCGGGCTGCTCTGGAGCGCCGGCGTCGCTTCGGAAGTGACGGTGTTCTTCCTGTCGAAGCGTCTCAACCGTCGCTTCGACGCCTGGACGCTGATCCGCTTCGGCTGCGCCGTCAGCGTCTGCCGCTGGATCCTGTTTCCGATGAATACCAGCTTTGCCGGTTTCTTCCTGCTGCAATGTTTCCACGGCTTCACCTACGCCTTCGTGCATACCGGTGTGCAGCGGCGGATCATGGCGACGGTGCAGGAGACGCAGGAATCCTCGGCGCAAGGCGCCTATTTCTTTTATGTCGGCATGGCGATGGCGCTGATGACCCTGGCGTCGGGTTATCTCTATTCCTGGCTTGGCGTCGTCAGCTATTACGTCATGGCCGTGGTCGCGTTCTCCGGACTCGGCCTCGTCATCTCAGCCTATTATCTTCAGCCCCAGAGGGTGCTTTCGGGTGGAAAGACCAGGGAAGCGGCGTAACGCAGGCCGGGTTCGCGGTCGCGGGCAAGCAGCAGCGGACCGTCGAGATCGACGAAATCGGCATTCTGGGCGAGCAGAACGGCGGGCGCCATGGCAAGCGAGGTGCCGACCATGCAGCCGATCATGATGCTGAATCCAAGCCGTTCGGCTTCAGCCTTCATCGACAGCGCCTCCGTCAGGCCGCCCGTCTTGTCGAGCTTGATGTTGATCGCGTCGTAGCGGTCGGCAAGGCTTGCGAGATCGCCGGTGTGGTGGACGCTCTCGTCGGCGCAGACGAGAAGCGGGCGGCGGATTTCGGCGAGCAGCCCATCGCGGCCAGCCGGCAGCGGCTGCTCGACGAGGGTGATGCCTGCTTCCGCGGCGATATGGAGATGACGCTCCAACACGGCCTCCGGCCAGCCCTCATTGGCGTCGAGGATGATGGCGGCATCGGGTGCGGCGGCGCGGACGGCGCGGATGCGGCTTTCATCGTCGCCGGTGCCGACCTTGACCTTCAGCAGGGCGCGGCCGGCATGCTCGCGCGCCTGGGCGGCCATCACCTCCGTCTCACCGAGCGAGATGGTGTAGGCGGTGGTGAGCGGCTTCAGATCGGAAAGGCCAAGGCGGGCGGCGACGCTGTCTCCGGTCTGCTTCGCCTCGAGGTCCCAGAGGGCGCAGTCGACGGCGTTGCGGGCCGCACCTGGCGGCATGGCCGACAGTAGGTCATGGCGGGAAATGCCGGCCTCGATCAGCGGTCGCGCCGCTTCGATCTGGGCGAAAACGCTCTGCATGGTCTCGCCGTAGCGGCGGTAAGGCACGCATTCGCCGCGCCCCTGCGCACCCGCTTCGACAAGCGTGCAGGTGATGACCTCGGCTTCGGTCTTTGCCCCGCGCGAGATGGTGAAGGTCCCGGCAATCGGAAAGGAATTCATCTGGATATCGAGGGTGCGCGGCATTATTGCTCTCCTACGAGCATGGAAATTGCACGGTGCTTCTGTATATTGACGCGCCGGGCGACGAACGATCTGCTTCGCGATTCGGCAATGTCGCTATAAGCCTTGAAAGACACAAGTATCTTGAACGCCGAGAATCGCAACGCCGCCTCCCTTGATGTGGACGACCAGGCTGATGGCTCGGGACAGCGTGTGCGTCTTCAAGGAAATTGGCGCAGCGCTTACATCCATCTGGTGCTGCGCGATTTCGAAAAGCTGCTGCAGAAAAAAACCGGTGACCTGACCGTAGACCTCTCGGACGTTTCGGATATCGACACCGCCGGCATCTGGCTGCTGTGCCGGCTGAAGAAACAAGAAGAGGCGGGCGGGCGGGTGGTTCGCTTCGAAGGCACCAATCCGCATATCGACGAAATGCTGGAGATGTTTTCCGAGGAGCCGGCCAAGCCCGAGCCGGAACAGACGGAGAAAGTCTCGCTTATTGCGCGCATCTTCGCGCCGATCGGCAAAATGACCTATGAGGTCTGGGACAATTTCGCTGCCGCCATGTATATCCTCGGCTCGGCGGTGCGCGGCGCGCAGATGAAGTTCGGCCGCGGCAGCGGCGTTTCACCGGCCTCGATCGTCAACCAGATCGACCATATGGGCGTTCGCGCCGTCCCGATCATTCTTTTGATGTCGTTTCTGATCGGGGCGATCATTGCCCAGCAGGGCGCCTTTCAGCTGCGCTACTTCGGCGCTGAGGTTTTTGTCGTCGATCTCGTCGGCATCCTGCAACTGCGCGAAATCGGCGTGCTTCTGACCTCGATCATGATCGCCGGCCGCTCGGGCAGCGCGATCACCGCCGAAATCGGCTCGATGAAGATGCGCGAGGAGATCGACGCGCTGAAAGTGATGGGCCTGAACCCGATCGGCGTACTGATCTTCCCGCGGCTGGTGGCGCTGACCATTGCACTGCCGCTTCTGACGGTGCTGGCAAATTTCGCTTCGCTGGGCGGTGCTGCCGCCGTCGCCTGGGGCTATTCCGGCATCACCTTCGCCAACTTCCTGTCGCGCCTGCACGAGGCGGTGACACTGTCAACGGTGCTGTCTGGCATGATCAAGGCGCCGTTCATGGCGCTGGTCATCGGCATCGTCGCCGCCGTCGAGGGGCTGAAGGTCGGTGGCAGCGCGGAATCCCTCGGCCAGCACGTGACGGCCGCGGTGGTGAAGGCGATTTTTGTCGTCATCCTGATGGACGGGCTTTTTGCAATGTTCTATGCAGCGATCGATTTCTAGGATGGCTGACCGCGTGGACGAGAATCCGATCGATACGGAAGGCAAGGACGAAAGGGATATCGTGCTATCGGCGCGCGACGTCACCGTCGGCTTCGGCTCCAAGGTCGTGCTCGACAATCTGAACCTCAATATCTACCGCGGCGAGATCCTCGGCTTCGTCGGCGCGTCGGGCACCGGCAAATCGGTGCTGATGCGCACTGTGCTCCGGCTGCTGCCGCGCCGCTCCGGCACGATCAAGATCCTCGGCCAGAATTTCGACGAACTCGACGAGCCGCAGCGCAACGCGCTCGATATGCGGCTCGGCGTGCTGTTCCAGCAGGGAGCACTGTTTTCGTCGCTGACGGTCAAGGAAAACATCCAGGTGCCGATGCGCGAATATCTCGACCTGCCGACCTCGCTGATGGACGAGCTGGCGCATCTGAAGATCCGTATGGTCGGGCTGGCAGCCGATGCCGCTGACAAATATCCCTCCGAACTGTCCGGCGGCATGATCAAGCGCGCAGCCCTTGCGCGCGCGCTGTCACTCGATCCGGAACTCGTCTTCCTGGACGAGCCGACCTCCGGTCTCGACCCGATAGGCGCGGCCGAATTCGACGAACTGATCGCCAACCTGCGCGATAGTCTGGGATTGACCGTGTATATGGTCACGCACGACCTCGACAGCCTGTTTTCGGTCTGCGACCGTATTGCCGTGCTCGGAAAGAAGCGAGTAATGGTGGAAGGCACGATCGACGACATGCTGGCCTATGACGATCCGTGGGTGCAGGCCTATTTCAAGGGCAAACGCGCGCGGTCGATCGTGCCGCAGAACGCTGCTGCCGCGCGGCACGACAGCAGCGGAAAGTGACCGGATAAGATGGAAACCAAAGCCAACTACACGATTGTCGGTTTTTTCACGGTGCTGGTGATCGCGGCTGCCTTCGGCTTCGTCTACTGGATGGCCGAATATGGCCGCGGCGGCCCGATGACGGAACTGATCGTGCGTATTCCGGGCTCGGCCAACGGCCTCAGCGTCGGCTCGCCGGTGCGCTTCAACGGCATCCAGATCGGCTCGGTGCAGACGTTGTCGATCGATGCCGACGATCCGCAATATTCGCTGGCCTTCACCCAGGTGCGCACCGATGCGCCGATCTATCCCTCGACCAAGGCCGCCCTTGAAATCCAGGGCTTGACGGGCGCTGCCTATATCGAACTGTCAGGCGGCCGGAAGGGCGAGGAAAGCATCCTCCAGCATGCGATCGACAACGGCAAACGCGCCGTCATCGTCGCCGACCAGTCAAGCGTCACCAATCTTCTGGCAACAGCCGACAAGATCCTCGATCGTGCCAACGACGCGGTTGGTGAACTTCAGGGTTTCATCGAAGATTCGCGCGGGCCGCTGACCGAGACTTTCAAGAATGCCGAGACGTTCTCGGATGCGCTTGCCAAGAATTCCGGCAATATCGACTCCTTCCTGCAGAGCGTGGGTGAACTCTCCAATACAGTGAAGGCGGTCTCCGGTCGTGTCGATTCGACGCTTCAAGCCGTCGAAAAGCTGGTCAAGGCGGTCGATGCACAGAAGATCGACAACATCGTCTCCAATGCCGAGAAGATTACCGCCAATGTCGCCGATGCTTCGGGCGACCTCAAGGGCGCGATCCAGAAGTTCGACGAGACGGCCACCACCTTCAACGATTTCGGCAAGCAGGCGCAGGCGACACTCGACCGCGTCGACACGCTCGTTGCCCAGATCGACCCGGCGAAGGTGAAGGGTTCGGTCGACGATATCGCGCAGGCGACCAAGGATGCACGCGCTGCCGTCGCCTCGATCCGCGATGTCGCCAACACGGTTTCGGCGCGTCAGAAAGATATCGACCAGACGATCCAGGACGTGTCGCAGCTTTCCAACAAACTGAATTCGGCCTCGACCCGCATCGACGGCATTCTCATCAAGGTCGATGCGCTGCTCGGCACCGACAATACGCAATCGCTGTTCACTGAGGCGCGCGAGACGCTGGAATCCTTCAAGAAGGTGGCCGACAGCCTGAATTCGCGCATCGGGCCGATCGCCGACAATCTGCAGAAATTCTCGAGCGGCGGCTTGCGCGACGTGCAGACTCTCGTCAACGACATGCGCGGAACCGTGAGCAATCTGAACGATACGATCACCAACTTCGATCGCAATCCGCAACGCCTGATCTTCGGCGGGGAAACGGTCAAGCAATATGACGGCCGGACGCGGCGTTAAACTGGGGAAGTCAGGGGTAGCCGAATATGGTCGCATCGCATCTGTCGTCACGCCGTTCTTGGATCAGGGGAACGGTGATCGCGCTGCCGCTGACGGCGCTGATCCTTTCGGGGTGCGGCACCGCGGCCAAGAACGACACCTATGACCTGCCCGCCGCCGTCGATGGCAGCGGGCCCGCGGCCAAATCCCGCCAGATCCTGATCGCCAGCCCGACAGCGCTGAGGTCGCTCGACAGCGAGCAGATCGTCATCCGTGTTTCGCCTTCGGAAATCCAGTATCTCTCGAAGGCGCAGTGGGGCGACAAGCTGCCGCGCATAGTGCAGTCGAAGCTGGTGGAAGCCTTCGAGAACTCCGGCAAGCTCGGCGGCGTCGGCATGCCGGGGCAGGGGCTGGCGATCGACTACCAGATCGTCACCGATATCCGCTCCTTCGAGATCGATGCTTCGAACGGCAACCAGGCGGTGGTCGAGATTTCCGCCAAGATCCTCAATGACCGCAACGGCTCGGTGCGCGCCCAGGAGGTGTTCCGCGCCATGGCGCCGGCCGGCGGCGACAATGACGGCTTCGTCAAAGGCCTCGACCGCGCCTTCTCCACGGTCGCGTCCGAGATCGTCAGCTGGACGCTGCGTTCGATCTGATCTGCGTTTCCAGGACGGGATTTCGCGTGCGGCCTTGCCGTCTTTTGAAAAATTTTCGACCCTGATGACGCCAGGGTCGTCATCGTATTCAATTTCTTGATGAATTTATGGAACGCATCATACAGTGCTGCGTGGTGGTTGCACGAGTATTTGGGAAATCGTCATCGGAAGCGATCTCGCGCGAAAATGATCGCCTGGCTGCGCTGCAGCAACTCGATCTGCTCGACGCTCCGAGGGCGCCGTGCGTCCTTTCGGACGCTTTAACTCTTGAGCCTACGTATAGTGCTTTCCGGAAATCGCTTCCGATTTTCGGGCCGGCAGGTCTCTGCTATCTGGCCTATTTGGTCGGTTGCGAATCCGTCATCGTCGCTCCCGGCTGGCTGCCAGGTGTCGTGGAAGCTGTGGCAGTCGATGACGGCGACAGAGTGCTGTCCAGCAAGCTTGCCATCTTGTCGTCGCGTATGCTCGCGGTCTTTTCGCCCATGACCACGCCGACCACGCGGCGGCCATCCTTCAGCGCCGACGTCACGACATTGTAGCCCGATGCGTCGGTGTAGCCGGTCTTGATGCCGTCGACGCCGTCATAGCGATACATGAGGTTGTTGTGGCCGCGCAGCTTCATGCCACGGAACTGGAAACCGCGCATGGAGAAGAGCTTGAACTCCTCGGGAAAGTCCCGCATCAGCGAAACGCCAAGTGTCGCCATATCCCGCGCCGTGGTGACTTGCTCAGGATCGGGAAGGCCCGATGGATTCTTGAAGACCGTATCCTTCATGCCGAGCTGGCGTGCCTTGTCGGTCATCGCCTTGGCGAAAGCCTGTTCGGAGCCGCCAAGCTGCTCGGCGATCGCCACAGCAGCGTCGTTGGCGGACAGCACGACAATCCCTTCGACCGCTTCGCGCAGCGTCACCTTGCGGCCAGCCCCGACGGCAAGCTTGAAGGGTTCTTTGCTTTCGGCATTTTCCGACATGGTGAGCTTCTGATCCCAGTTGAGGCGTCCGTTATGCAGGGCCTCGAAGGCGAGATAGAGCGTCATCATTTTGGTCAGTGACGCGGGATAGTTCAGATCGTCCTGATTGGAACCTTCGAGGACCTGGCCGGACTGCGCATCGACGACGAAACTTGCCTGGCCGGCCTCAGCCAGCGTGACGGCGCCCATCAGGAAAGCAGAGGAGAGGGCGGTGGCAAGGAGCCTAGATGTCGTCTTAATCATCAATGTTGCTGTCTCTATCGTTTGGTCATTAGCTTGAACGCAAGGGGATCAAAAAGGTTTGTGACGGAATGAAGGACCGGGGGCAACAAAAAAGGCTCATCCACAGATGATCCCTTTTGTCTCACCACGTCCTTCGACCGACGTCCGGCTCGCTGCGGCCCGTTTGACAATGTCCGGCTGGGCACGTAGAGAATTTCGCCATGAGCACGAAGCGCGCGCCCATCTCCCGTCATATCAGCACCTGCCCGCAGGTTGCGAACTTGCGCGCTTTTGACGGACGAGGTCTCCGCGTCCTGCTGTGACGTACGGGCGCTATCGGCGTCCGGCGCGCTGCTGGACGTAAAGCCCCTCACCACGTCAATCAAGGCTGCCAGGGAGACAGGCACCGTGCTCAATATTTATCATGTCAATTCGCTCGTCCATTGGGAGGAGCGCGAGATCCATCTGCGCGATCATATGATCGGCTTCTTCTCGCAAGAGGTCCGCAGTTTTCTCAGATCCGTCAATCCGGCCTGGGATGTCAGGAGGGTCGAGGCGCCGGCGCTGATGCCGCGGTCACTTGTTTCAACCGCCTATTCGAACGCCGACATCTGGGTCCAGGAGCAGCTCTCCACCAGCGATACCGCGCTGGTGCTGAGACCGGAGACCACGCCGTCGACCTACATCTATATGCAGCATATTCTCGGCAATCATTCCAAGACACGGCTGCCGCTCTGCGTCTGGCAAGCGGGCAGATCCTATCGTCGCGAGCAGGAACAGCCGACCAAACATATGCGGCTGAAGGAATTCTGGCAGCTCGAATTCCAATGCGCCTTCACGGCCGATAGCGGTAACGACTATCACGCCGCCTGCCTCGAGCCGGTCCGCCGGATGATCGCATCGCTGATCCATCTGCCGACGCGGATCGTACCCTCCGACCGGCTGCCGGATTATTCCGAGGTGACTGTCGACATCGAGGTCGACAATGGTGACAAGTGGATGGAGGTCTGCTCGATCTCGCGACGCACGGATTTTCCGCAGCGTTACCGGTCGCAGCCGAAGAAGGAAGCTGCCGTCGACCACGGCGTGCTCGTGCTTGAGATCGCCATCGGTCTCGATCGGTGCATTTATAACTGGAGCATGGCCGCCGATCGGTAGTATACGGGAAGCCGGGGCCGGCGCGGCTTGCTCCTTCTTCTCCCCAGCGGGGAGAAGGTGGCCCGCAGGGTCGGATGAGGGGGCCACACGACGCGCCATTCATTGCTCTTCGCTTGCGCTCAGTGCATTCGCGGCTTTGCCGCTCACCCCCTCATCGCCTCGCTATCGCTCCGGCACCGACCGGGGTCGAGCCACAGGTCTCGACCCGTCCTTCGGACCCCGGCTGGCGAGAAGAAGGTATGCCGCGGCCGTCAGACCGGAGCCGCGTGGTGGCTCCGGTTTTTACACATCAGGCTCAGCCGAGCCTGCCTGCGGCGTGGGCGAGCATGGTGTAGACCTTGCCCGTATCCGAGGTGAGGTAGGACTGCGTCACCGTCCGGTTCGGGTCGGTGCGGGCGACGTCGGCGAGCAGCTTTTCGAAATCACCGATGTAGCGGTCGACGGCGGTGCGGAATTCCGGTTCGCGGTCGTATTTGCGCTTGATTTCGTCGAAGGTCTGCTGGCCCTTCAGCGTGTAGAGGCGGCGGGTGAAGACGTCGCGCTCGCCGCGCTGATAACGGCGCCAGAGATCGACCGAGGCGTCGTGATCGATGGCGCGGGCGATATCGACTGAAAGCGAATTCAGCGATTCGACGACGTGGCGCGGATTGCGGTTGTCGCTGTTGCTGCGCGTCGCAGGGGCGGCGGTTTCCGCTTGGCGGGCCGGAGGACGGCCAGCTGCCTCGTCGGCAGCCTCCTCACGCGATGCGCCACGCAGGAGATCGCTGATCCAGCCGCCGCTTTCCGGACGAGCCGGCTCCTGGCGACCTGTTTCCTGGCGAGCGGGGGCAGGCTGTGGCGCGGCGCGCGGTGGGGCGGCAGCTGGCGCAGACGGTGCGATCGTTCCGCGCAGGCCCGTCGCTTCAAGCGGCGGGGGCGCTGCCGGCTGCGGCGGCTGGGCTGCGACCGGCTGGGCGGGACGCGGGGCCGGCTGCACCTGAGCAAGCGTGCGGGCGACAGGCTCGGAGATCTCGAGCTGCTGGCTGGAGCGGCCGACGAGCTGGGAGATATCCTGCAGCGCCTTGATCTGCTCGGCGACGGCCCGGCGCATGGCCGAGGCGCTTTCCTTGGCTTCCTCGGGAAGATCGAAGGCGCCGCGCTTCAGTTCGGCACGGGTGGCGTCGAGCTCACTGCGGATGTCGGCGGCAGAGCGGCGGATATCTTCGGTGGCGCCGGAGAAGCGGCCGACTGCATCGTCGATCGCCTCGCGCAGCGCTTCCCGCATGTGCTGGGCGGCACCGTCGGAGGCGCGGCCGGCTTCGCCGAGCATGCGCTCGACTTCCGACAGCGAGGCGGTGAGACCGCCGCGAATGCGATTGGAGAGATCGCCGGAACGGCGCTCGACATTGGCGAAGGTGCCGTCGATCGTCGTATTGGCCTCGTCGCCGGCGCGGGTGATCGCCTGGCGCATCGTCTCTGCCGCTTCCTGGGCGCGCTTCTCGGTTTCGGTGAGAATGCGGCCGATGTCAGCGAAGGAGGATTGCACGCCTTGGCGCAAATTGCCGGTGACCTGGCTGGAGCGCTGTTCTGCCCGCTCGAACACGGTCTCGATCATGCCGCCGAGGCCTTGCATGGTCTTTTCGATCTCCGCGGAGCGCGAGACGAGGCCGACCGAGAGCGTCTGCAGAGCGCTCTCGCGCTCTTCGAGCGTCGAGGCGAGGTTGGACTGGGCGGCGCCGAGAAGCTGCGAAGCTTGGGTCAGAACCTTGGAGTGTTCGTCGAAGCGGCCGATGATGCCGCCGACCTGTGCCAACGTCTGGCCCGAAATGTCGGAGAGGCGGTCGACCTTGCCTTCCAGAAGCCTGGTCGAGGCGGAGACCATCTCGGCGGCCTTGGTGGCGGAGTCGGCAAAGCGCGTGGTGGTGTCGCCGAGACGGCCGTCGACGCTGGTCAGTTGCTCGGCGGCGCGGTTCATCATCATCGCCATCGCCGCGCTGCTTTCCGACATGCGCTGGACGAGGCCGTTGACGTTGCCGACCAGGCTGTTCTCAATGGCGCTGACGGCATTGGCGACATTCTCGGTGCGGGCGGCAACGGCGCTGGCGAGCGCTTCGTTTTCGGCGCGCAGACGGTCGGCGCTGAGGTTGGCTGCGGCAGTAATGCGGGCGGCGGCCTGCTCGCCGGCATCGGTGTAGCGGTCGATGATCGGGCGGGCCGTTTCGTCGAGGATGCGCGTCAATTCGACCGACCGGCCTGATAGCATCGAGTTGAGGTCGCGGGTGCGCTCCTCGAGCGTCGAGCGGATCGAGTTGCCGCGCGCTTCGAGCGCCCGGTCGATCTCGGAGAACGTCGTATCGATCTCGCGGGCTCGCTCCTCAAGATTGGAGCGGATGGCGCTGCTGCGGGCTTCGAGCGCCCGGTCTACATCCGCCATGGTGGCGGAAATTTCGCTGCCGGTGCCCGACAGCGCCGAGCGGATGGCACTGCCGCGCGCCTCCAGAGACTGGCCGGCATCCGACAGCACCTTTGAGATGGCATTGACTTGCGTGCCGACGATGGTCTCAGCCTCGGCGACCTTGTTGACGATGGCGTTGCCGGCTTCCGAGAAGGTTTGGGCAACGGCAGCGGCTTGGCTTGCCAGCCGGTTCTGAGCTTCGGCGACGCGGGTGACGATCTGCGACGAGCGCTCATCCATGGTGCGGGTGAATTCGTCGCTTTTCACATTGAGATCCTCGGCGAATTGCTGGCCGGTCTTGCCGAGCAGTTCGGTGGTTCTCGTCGCTTCGCCTTCCATTCCCTGGGCCGCGTCGGCAACTGCGTTGCGCAGCGTCGAGGCGAGACCGGCGGCCTTGCCTTCGATGGTACGGTTGACGGCCTCGAGGCCGAAGGTCAACGCACGGTCCATCGTAGAGAGGCGTTCCTCGATGCGTTCATTGCCGCGGTCGAGGGTTTCGGCGAGGCTCGCGGTGCGGCCATCGATGGCGCCGGTCAGGCTGGTGGTGCGGCTGTCCAGCGTCTCGGCCAGATTGGCGGTGCGGCTGTCGATCGCCTGAGTGAGGTTTGCAGCACTGCCTTCGAGCGTCGCCGAGATGCGCTGAGTGGCGTCATCGCTGAGCGCGCCTATACGGGAGACGCCGTCGGCAAGCACGCCGGACAGCTGGCCGCTGGCGGCTTCGACCTTTTCGGCAACGCCGCCGACGCCGTCGCGGATGCGGGTCTCGATCGCCGCAAGACCGGCTTCCACACGCGATCCGGTTTCTTCAAAACGGCCCGTCAGACTTTCGACCGACCGATCGAGATGGGTGGACAAATCCTGGGTGGAGCTCGAAATCGCACTTGCCGCCTCCTGGAAGCGGCCGGCGATCTGGCCGGCGCCGGCATGCATGCGATCTTCCAATGTCTGGGCGCCGGCATCGATCGCCTGACGGATCGCGGCTTCACGGTGCTCCAGCGACAATTCGAGCATGCCGACGCTCGTCGCCACCGAGGTGCCGATGCTGGTCGCCTGTTCGGCCAGCGTATCGCTGATCAGTGCATGGGCCTGGTTCAGCGACAGGTCGATAGCGTTGGCGCGGTCTTCGAGGGTCGTGCGCATGCGTTCATGGGCAGAGGCGAGCCCGCCCTCGATGCGCGCTGCGGCCTCGTCGGCGAGGCCGCCGAGCCGTGTATGTGCATCGGTCAGACGGCCTTCGATGCGGCCGGTCAAGCCGCCGACGAGATCCTCGAAGCGGGTGCCGCCGGCATCGAGAACGCCTGAGAGGGCGGCGCTATGTTCGGAAAGCGCATTTTCGAGCCGCTGCTGATTGTCGGTATAGGCGGTGCGGATCGCATCGGTCTTGTCGGAGAAGGCGCCGGCGACCCGGGCCTCGGCACCGGAGACGGCCTCCATGATGGCGTTGCTGCGGGCTTCGAGCACACTGTCGAAGCGGCTCTGGTTGTCGTCGAGCGAAATGGCGAGCGCCATGGTCTTTTCGTCGAGCGTATCGGTGAGCCGATCGTGGGTTGCCGTTACGGCGCCGATGATCGCGGCGGTGCGGTGCCCCAAGGCTTCCTCGAGGCGGGCCTGGCCTTCGCTCAGCGAGGCGGCGAGGGCGGCGGCCTTCTGGTCGAGCACACCGTTCAGGCCGACATGCGTGCCGGAAACCGCATTGGTGATCGCATCGGCACCTGTTGTCAGCGTCTCCTCGAGACGGCTCTGGCTCTCGTTCAGCGAAATGGCAAGCGCCATCGACCGATCGTCGAGTGTCTCGGACAGGCGGTCGTGGGTGGCGGAGACCGCATTGAGGAAGGATTCCGAGCGACTCTCCAGCGTGTCCTGCAGGCGGCTCTGGCCTTCGTTCAGGGAGGCGGCGATCGCCGTCGCCTTTTCGTCGAGCGTTTCCGAGAGACGGTCGTGCGTGCCGGACACGGCCTTCAGGAAGGCCTCGGAGCGGGCTTCCAGCGTGTCTTCGATCCGCGACTGGCTCTCGTTGAGCGAGATGGCGAGGGCCATCGCCTTTTCGTCCAGCGTCTCGGAGAGGCGATCATGGGTGCCGGAGACGGCGTTCAGCAGCGCTGCGGAGCGGGTTTCGAGCGTATTCTCGATACGGGCCTGGCCTTCGCTCAACGAGTTGGCAAAAGCTGCCGCCGTGCCGTCCAGAGTCTCCGAGAGACGATCATGGGTGCTGGAGACGGCGTTCAGCAGCGCCGCAGAGCGGGTTTCCAGCGTATCCTCGATGCGGGCCTGGCCCTCGTTCAAGGAAATGGCGAGCGCCATGGCCTTTTCGTCGAGCGTTTCGGCAAGACGGTCGCGCGTGCCGGATACAGTGTTCAGCAGTGCCTCGGCGCGCGTTCCAAGCGCATCCTCGATGCGGGCATGGCGCTCGTCGAGCGAGGTCGTAAGGGCCGCCGCTTTGCTGTCCAGCGTTTCAGACAGGCGATCATGCGTGCCAGACACGGCGTTGAGGAAGGCTTCGGAGCGGGTCTCGAGCGTGTCCTCGATGCGGGCCTGGCTCTCGTTCAGGGAGATGGCAAGCGCCATCGACTTTTCGTCGAGCGTCTCGGCAAGACGGTCATGGGTGCCGGAGACGGCATTGATGATGGCGTCGGAGCGGGTCGTCAGCGCTTCCTCGAAGCGGCCGTGATGGGTGGTCAGCGCCTCGACCAGTGCGCCGCCGCGCTCTGCCATGACGCTGTCGATGCGGCCGTGGGCCGTGCCGAGCGCCTCGCTGATTTCGGCCGCACGGGCGGTAAGCACGCCGCTCAGCTCCTCGGCGCGACCGCCGAAAGCAGCGGTCACCTGCTCGGTGCCGGCGGTAACGGCAGTCGTCAGATCGGTGGTGGTGGTGCGCAGCGTGTCGCGGAATTCGGCCGAGCGTGTCTGAAGGTTGTTCTGCAGTTCGGAGGTGCCTGATGCAAGGGTCAGCGCGATGTCAGAAGTCGCGCTCTGCAGCGCAGAGGTCAGTTCGCCGGTGCGGCTGGTGAGTGCCGTGGTAATTTCCTCCGCCCGGCTGCCAAGCGTGCTTTCCAGCACGTCGTGGCCGGTGGCGAGCGCGGTGGCGAGCGCCAGCGACTGGTCGGTCATCGACGAACCAAGCCGGTCGATGCCGGAATTCAGGATGCCGTCGATCGAATCCGAGCCGCCGGTCAGCGTCTCGTTGATACGAGCGAGGCTCTCCATCAGCTTGGTGTCGAGCGAGCCGGTCCGTTTGTCGAAGGCGCTGGTGAACTCGGCGACGCGTTCGTCGAAGGCGGTCGACAGTTGGGCGACGGTCGTCTGCAGCCGCTCCTCGAAGAAGCCGGAGCGCACGTCGAGATCCATGACGGCGTCGTCGGCGGTGGTCTGCAGGCTCTGGCGGAAGCTTGCGCCCTTTTCGTCGAGCGCACTGTTCAGCTTCGACAGCACGTCGTCAAGCGTGCCGCCGATGGTGCGTTCGCCTGACGTCAGGCTCTCGTTGATCTCGCGGGTGCGGGCGATCAGGATCTCGTTGAGCTGGTGCGTGCGCTCGTTCAGCGCCGCATTCAGCTTCTCGGTGCTGCTGTCCATGGTCGAGGCGCGCGTTTCGAACTGGCTGAGCAATCTTTCGCCATGGTCGTTGAGATTGACGGAGAGCGCTTCGAGGCGGTTGTCGAATTCTGTGGCGAGCGCAAAACCCGATGCGTTCAGGGTCTGCAGCAGGGTATCGGTCTTGGCAGAGAGCAGGCTGCCCATCGACTGCAGGGCGCTGTCCGATTTTTCCAGGATCGTCGCGGCGCGCGTATCGATCAGCGAGGCGAAGGCTTCGCCCGATGTGGCAAGCCGCACCGCGATCTCTTCGGTCGCAAGCGACAGCTCTTCCTTCAGCTGGTCGTGCACGCTGCCGATCGAGGTGCGGATACGATCGGCATGGTTGACGATCGCCTCACGCTCGGAGCCGAGTTCGTGGACGAGGCCGCGCACGCGCAACTCGTTGTCGGCATAGGAACGTTCAAGCGCATTGACTTCGGAATGGACGAGCGTTTCCAGCTCGGAGGCACGCGCGATGGTGCGCTCGATGCCCTCGTTCATGGCCGAGACCTCACGGCGCACGGCCTGGCCGACGGTCATGATGCGCTCGGAGGCGATGGTTTCCGGCTCTGCCAGGCGCAACGCCACCTCTGCCATGGAGCGGGCGGCGTTGCGCATGTCCTGGGCGCGGGAGATCATGATGGCGAAGGCGTAGAACATCATCACGGGAACGATGATGCCGACGAGGCCGGCGATGACGCCGGGCAGGGCGACGAGATCGGCGAGCGAACGGATCTGCCAGATCTGCGGAGCATAAAGCAGCGACATCAGGCCGAGGCCGGCCATGACCCAAAGCACGGAAAACAGGGTGGCGGTGCGCACCGCCGAGCGGCTGGAGGCGCCGTCAAAGGATTTCAGGATCGAAGCGGGCGTATTGCGGCTGGCATCGTTAGCGGGCGTGAAGGCCGGACCCCTGGAAGTCTGCTCGCCGGCGGCACCGCGGCGGCTGCGGCGCTGCGCTTCGTCCTGAGCCTGCTGATTACGCGCATTCGATGGATCAGACACATTAGCCTCCGGGGCCTGGGGCGCGTCGCCGCGGCGAGACGGTACGTTATCCTTGCTAAAGTCGATCTGGAGCGCCTCGTCCAATGCCTTGAACGCCTTGTCCTCAATTGACTCGTTGTATTTGTTGTTCGCCATTCGGGTATGCCTCGTTACTGTCAGCCGGCCCAACCGCGCATCCCTGGCTTCCGCCTCACCCGGGAACAACTTTGCCGTTCCAGCCTTCCATCCCAACGAAGGACGGATAAGCATGTCATTTCAGAGTAGATAGCCGCTTTTTCAAACGGAAGGTATCAAAACACTACCATTATCCACTCGCTCGGCAAAGGCGCGTACCATAAACCCGCTCCACCAGTATCGTAGTGACACATCTGGGCTCCTCACACAATTAATGAAGGCTTGAGATTCACGGCTCGTTAACCCGTTGTTAACATCTTTGAATCCGAGGCATCGCTTAAAAACCAATAATTTAGGGGTATTTAACAGATGTTAACCATATGGCGAGATTTCCGCCCTGAATGTGTCGGAATTTAACGTGATGGCCACTCTCCTGACGCAGAACTGTTGCAACTGCGGACGATAGAGACGGGAGAATTGGCAATGGCAGCCCAGATGGCAGCATTGAACATCGTATTCGAGGCGCCGGATAATGCAAAGGGACCGTGTCCTTCGAAGGTCCGGCCGATCGATCTGGTCCATCTCGCAAAGCAGACGATGGGCGACAAGACGCTGGAAATCGAAGTCCTTCAGATGTTTGCGCGCCAGGCCCGTGCCTGCCTCCAGGATATTGCGAGTGGCGAAACCATCCGTATTGGCGCAGCCGCGCACCGGCTGAAAGGTGCGGCAAGCTCGGTCGGCGCGTTCCGCGTGTCGCAGACGGCGGAAGCCGTCGAGGAAACCGGCGGTGATGCCGGCGCGACGGCAGCGCTCGGCGCTGCCGTTATCGATGCCGAGAATTTCATCCTGAAGCTCTGCCGCGGCTGATCTCTAGGTCTTCGTCTGACGCATGTCGTTGTCCCAAAACCGCCGCATATTTTTGGCCGAGATGCATGAGGTACCGTTCGAACGAGGCCCGTTGTTCCATTGCGGAACTGCGGGTCTTTTTGCGACGTCCCTTATGACGCTTTGAAGACGGCGGGCGAAGGCCCGATCTGCGAGGCTGTCGCGGATTTCCCAATGTTGACTGACGCGTCGAATTGTCGGAAGAAAATCCGCCCATCCACCTGAAGACCGGAAATAGTTCTGATGCCCAAACTTACCATCGTCGCCTTCGACGGCACGCGCTTCGACCTCGACGTCGACCAAGGCTCCACCGTGATGGAGAATGCCGTGCGCAATTCCGTGCCCGGCATCGAGGCCGAATGCGGCGGCGCCTGCGCCTGCGCGACCTGTCACGTCTATGTCGACGAGGAGTGGACGGAGAAGGTCGGCCAGCCGGAAGCGATGGAAGAGGACATGCTCGACTTCGCCTTCGATGTACGCCCGACCTCGCGGCTGTCCTGTCAGATCCGGATGAAGGCTGTCTATGACGGGCTCGTGGTGCACGTGCCGGAACGCCAGGCCTGATGCGCGCTGCGCTTCAAACGTCGCCGAAAACTTCGATATCAAAAAAGACGCCTCGCGCGCTAGAGCGAGCGAGGCGAGGCGGGCGCATTACCTACGGATGAGGGAGGAACATCCGCGGCTTCGGAACGCGCCAGGAGAACCCAGCGATGAAAGTGCAGATGCCGTACCCGAACTTTCGAATGTGTTCATATTAACGCGTTCCGGTTGAGTCTGCCAGGATGAAAAATGACCATTCAATCGCTGGGGAGGGTGCAAGTTTCGCACAAGTTTCGTTGTGCAGCTAAGGTTTTCCGCTCGCAACAAGACTGAAAAAGCCTTATTTTGCGCCGCCTCGACCATTGATTCGATTGTTCAGCAACCTCAACATGCGCTTCTGAAAATTGACCGCCTCGACCCTGTCGAATCGCGCCTGCTGCCGGTCGTGCTCCTCTATACCGCGAGCTGATTCGTCGGAGACGAGTTCCTGCATGGCTTCGCAGCCGCGCTGCTGTGGCAGCGCCCGGATGGCGCGCTCCATGGCGCGGGCCTGATCGCGGGCGATCTCGGCATGGCGCTCCTCGTGGCGCTTGATATCGCTCGACAGAGCGTCCCAGATCATCGACAGCTCCTTGCTGGCGCCATTGCGGCTGCTCCAGCGCGGCAGGATGATCTGGGTGTGGACCGTGACCTTGACGTTGCCGACGCGGCAGCGCCCGTTATCCTGAATATAGGTTGCCTCGCCGCCGAAGCGGATCTTCGTGGCGCCGGGATGACGCGCCGAAGAGCCGCTCGCTGTCGGCCCGCGCCGGCTGAGTTCGCGGTCGAGCTCATCCGCGGTTTTGCCGCGAATGTCGAAATAAGAATAGCTTTTCGATGCGATCACTTCGGCTGCCACGGGGCTGCAGAGGGAAAGAGCAATGGAAAAGGCGATAGGAAGGACCATATAACGCACTGCAAGCGGCATTCTGAACGCAACCCGTGTTGAAATCGACGGGAGCTTGGGGCATAGCCACCACAAGCGCAATATCGGATGGCGCTTTTTTCGTCTCCAATGGGATAAGACTGGTGACAGGGCTCGAAGGGAGATTGTGGCGTGTCGGCCATGGCCGGGAGATCGAACTCGGCCGTCGTTCGACGATCATGGCGATCATCAACGTGACGCCGGACTCCTTCTCCGACGGCGGACGCTTTGAAACCGTCGATGCAGCAGTCGAACAGGCGCTGCGGGCGGTGAGCGAGGGTGCCGGGATTGTCGATATCGGCGGTGAATCGACCCGGCCGAACGCAGCAACCGTCAGCCCTTCCGAGGAGCAGGCGCGCGTGCTGCCGGTCATCGAGGCGCTGCGCGGCCGCACCCAGGCGCTGATTTCCATCGACACCTATCGCGCCGAAACGGCGCGGCTTGCAATCAGTGCCGGCGCCCATATCGTCAATGACGTCTTCGGGCTGCAGAAGGAGCCCGATATCGCTGATATCGCCGCGGTGACCGGAGCCGGACTCTGTATCATGCACACCGGTCGCGACAGGGTAAAACTTGTCGATGTGATTGCCGACCAGGTGCATTTCCTCGAGCGGTCGCTTGCGATCGCCGCTGCGTCAGGCGTCAACAGCGATCGCATCGTGCTCGATCCGGGCTTCGGCTTCGCCAAGGAGACTGCGGAAGAAAACCTGGAGCTGATGGCGCGGTTTTCCGAACTTTCCCGCTTCGGTCTGCCGCTGCTCGCCGGTACGTCGCGCAAACGCTTCCTCGGCGCGGTGACGGGGCGTGAGGCGCAGGACAGAGATGCAGCGACGGCTGCGACCAGCGCGCTGCTCAGACTTCTAGGGGCTGCGGTTTTCCGCGTGCACAATGTCGCAATCAACAGGGATGCGCTTGATATCGCCGATGCTATGCTCAATGCGCGCCAGGAATTCGAGAGGAAGCGGCCGACATGACCACTTACACGATTACGCTGCAGAACTGCGCCTTCTTCGCGCGCCACGGCGTGCATGATGAGGAGGAATTCCTTGGTCAGCGCTTCTTCGTCGATGCCGAGCTCGATGTCGTCGCCGGCGAGGCGCTGGAAAGCGATTCGATCAACGATACCGTCAATTATGGTGTCGCCTTCACCGTGATCGAGCAGATCGTTACGGGCAAACGGCGCTACCTGATCGAGGCACTGGCGCTCGATATCGCCAAGGGGCTCTGCGAGACATTCCCGCAGGTGCGGCGGGCGAAGATCACGGTGCGCAAGCCGAACGCGCCGGTCCCTGGCGTGCTCGATTTCGTGCAGGTGAGCGTTGAGCATCTTGCCTGAGGCCGCATTGCAATCCGCCACACTCGGTCTCGGCGGCAATATCGGCGATCCCGTAAAGGCGATGGCGGCCGCGCTGCAGAGGCTGGACGGACGGAACGACTGTCGGGTTACGGCGGTCTCGCGGCTCTATCGCACGCCGCCCTGGGGCAAGACCGACCAATCGTTCTTCTTCAACGCCTGCGCCGCCGTCGAGACCAGGCTGGCGCCCGAGGCTTTGCTCGATGTCTGCCTGTCGATCGAACGCGAGATGAAACGCGAGCGCATCGAGCGCTGGGGTCCGCGCACGCTCGATATCGACGTGTTGACCTATGGCGATGTGATCCAGGACGCGCCACGGCTGGAACTGCCGCATCCGCGCATGACCGATCGCGGTTTCGTGCTGATGCCGCTCGCCGATATCGCGCCGGGTCTGCTCGTTAGGGGCAGGGCGGTTAGTGAGTGGCTGTCGGATGCCGAAGTGACCGGAATCGAGGTCGCCGACGACAGCCGCGACTGGTGGCTGAGCGCCTGAAGCAGGGAAACTGAAAACGGCGGGAAACCCGCCGCTTCAGGAAAATCCGCTGTAGGGATTGTCTACTCGATGGAACCGACGGCCATCTCGTCGACCTGGCGGGTCAGCGTCAGGCCGATGACCGGCACCATCTGGCTTTCGACCTTGACCGAAACGGTGACGTTCATCGTCTTGTCATCGCGCACGCGGGCAATCATCGCACCATTCAGCTTGGCGCGGTTGATGCCGACAACGACGGTATCCTCGCTGACGGCGCCGGAGACGACGTCAAGGCCCTTGCCGGCGGCGCCGTCAAGGAACTTGCCCTTGTAGCTCGAGCCCGACTGCGAGATGACGGCGGTCATCGGCTGCTTGAAGACGCCGACGCGGCAGGTGCCGTCGAGTTTGATGCCGGCGCTGCTGTCGCCTGTGGGCTCACCGATCAGGTTGCAGGTGAATTTGGTGCCCTTGTATTTGCCGGCGACGATTTCGCCAGGGCCCTTCCATGAGCCGGCGACGGAATCGAAGAACGCCTTGTCACGGGTTGCAGCAGTGGCTGCCGGAGCGACATCTGCGACGGGAGACAGTGCCGCGGCGGCCAAGCCGCATACGATGAGAAACTTGCGCGAATACATGGATTTTCCTTGGCAAACACCACTCACGAACTGGCTGCAAGTTTTGCCGAAGAATGGTTAATCCTTCCTTTCAATTGTGCCGAAATGCGAGGCGGCGTACGGCTTTCGTGCGACGGCGATTTTAAACTCCCGTCACTATGTCATTGAATCTGTTGAAACTTCTCTGGCATTACGCAAGGGGAGTCGAAAGCTGCGGAATCGCTGTTTCGTTCAAGGATTGTTGCCGCGCGGCGACATGGACGGGGTGAGATCGCCGATGAAATCACCGATTCCCGGCCGCTTCAGGGCGCGGAAGGCGAGAGGACGGCAGAGATCCATCGCGGCGATTCCAATGCGGGCGGTCATCAGGCCGTTGATGACGCCTTCGCCCAGCCGCGCTGAGAGCTTGGAGGCCAGTCCATGACCGAGTACCTGCTGCACCAGGCTGTCGCCGACGGCGATCGCGCCAGTGACGGCCAGATGCGCCAGCACGTCGCGCAGCAGGCGGAACATGCCGAGCGTGCCGGGACGGCCGCCGTAAAGCTCGGCCATGGCGCGAATGAGGCGCACGGCTTCATAGAGCACGTAGAGCAGGTCGACCACGGCGCGCGGGCTGACGGCAGTAACGATCGAGACGCGCTTGGAGGCATTCACGATCAGAGCGCGGGCCTTGCGGTCGATCGGAGCGAGCAGTTCCCGTTCGGCCAGCGCGATCAGATGCGGGGGATCGATGACCTCGCCCTCGGTCGCCTTCAGCGTCGCACGGCCCTTCGATGTCTCGGGATTTGCCGAAAGCAGCGCAGTCAGTTGGGCGACGACGGCGCGCGCCTTGGCCGGCCGAGTCTCGAGGATCGCCGCCTCGGCTTCGGCCTTGATCTTCTGGACGGCGGCAAGGCGCATCATGCCGATGGTTTCGCGGATGACGAGGGCGAGCACGGCGAGAATGCCGACCGCCAGCACGACAAGAGCCGCGTAACCCAGCCAGTCGGCGCGGGTGAAGAGATCGCGGATCAGGCTATCGGTCCAGAGGCCAATGGCCAGCGACAGCAGGATGCCGAAGGCGCCGGCGGCGATCTTGCCGAAGGAGGTCCGACGTCTCAGCGGCGTTGCAACCGGGACCGCGCTCAGATCCTTGTCGGGATTGAGGAAGGGATCGTCCTCGTCAGGTGTCACGACGATATTTTCGGAGAAGCTTTCCGGCTTGCGCCGCTGCTCTCCTTGCCGGCCGTTGTCGCGCGGATCGGCAGCCTCGTCCTCGTAGCTGAAGGCGGCGGGTGCGCGGCGCGGCGGATCGGACGGGGGCTTGCTCATGCGAGACGGTCTCCGAACAGAAACTGCATGGCGCGGTCGAGGCGGATATGCGGCACCGACAGCTTGATGCCGCCGCCGGTTTCCTCAAGGTGCGGCGGGCGGAACCTGACGACATTGACATCGGGCAGCTGCACACCGGTTACACCCGCGGCGATGCGGTCGAACAGGCTTTCCGGATCCTCCGGCAGGTCGCCGGGAAAGATCGCGGTCTTTCTCTGGCCGTCAAAGTGCTCGCCGGCGATGGTTTCGCCCTCCATCGGCGTGCCGACAATGACCGGCAGTTCATGGCCGTCACGCTTGACGGTCGCCTCGCGGGTGGCCCGCACGGAGGCAAGCGCCATGACGTCGATGCCAGCACCGGCCATGCCGATGCGGTCGATGGCGCGGTCCACCAGGCGGCGGGTCAGCGCGTCCAGCCGGTCGTGGCTTTCATGGTGGAGATGATCGGCCTTGGTGGCGGCAACCAGTACGCGGTCGATGCGCCGCCCGAGCAGGGAGGAGAGCAGCGAATTGGTGCCGGGGCGGAAACAGGCAAGCACTTCGGTCAGCGCGCGCTCCAAGTCCTGCACGGCTTCGGGGCCGCGGTTCATCGCCTGCAGCGCATCGACCAGGACGATCTGGCGGTCGAGGCGGGCGAAATGCTCGCGGAAGAAGGGTTTGACGACGACGGATTTATAGGCCTCGTAGCGCCGCTCCATCATCGTCCAGAGCGAGCCGCGGCCGGAACGCCCGTCCGGCGGCAGAGCCAGCGGCGCAAAGGTCAATGCTGGCGAGCCGTCGAGATCGCCGGGCAGGAGCAGGCGGCCAGGCGGCAGGGTGGAAAGCGAGCGTTCGTCGGCTTTGCAGGCTTTGAGATAATCGGCAAAAGCGGTGGCGAGGTCGCGGGCGATCATCTCGTCGGCGCCGGCATGGATGTCAGTGGCGCGCGTCAGCGCCAGCCATGGGCGCGACAGCTCAGAGCGGACGCCGGTTTCGGCCAGCGCGATCGTTTCCTCGCTGAACGTGCGGTAATCCTTGCCGAGCAGCGGCAGGTCGAGCAGCCATTCGCCGGGATAATCGACGATATCGATCGACAGGCGGCCGGGCGAAAACAACCGGTTCCAGCCGCTGGCGCTCTGGTAATCCAGCGTGATGCGCAGCTCTGAGATGGCGCGTGTCGAATCCGGCCAGATACGGTCCTTCACCAGCGCACGGATATGGTCCTCGTACTGGAAGCGCGGCACGGCATCGTCGGGCTGCGGCTCGAGCCGTACCGCCGAGACGCGGCCGGATTGGACCGGCTCGAACAGCGGCAGTCGGCCGCCATGTAGCAGATTGTGGACCAGCGAGGAGATGAAGACCGTCTTGCCGGAGCGGGAAAGGCCGGTGACACCGAGCCGCACGGTCGGATTGACGAGGCCGCTCGCCCGGTCGGCGAGATTATCGAAGGCGATGCGGGCATCGTCGGCGAGGGATGTCAGGCGTGGCGGCAAGGCGCGATTCCGGTTGGTGACTGCCCCGCAATATAGGGAGGGCGCCCCGCCCGCAAAAGAAGCGGCGCTAGAGCATTTCCGTTTTTCTTCGAATCACGGAAATGCTTTATTTCCTTGTTTTCACGCAATTCCCGGCAAAAGCGCTTCGCGCTTTGTCTGGCAAAACCGCGGCACTCTGTTGCTGGAATCGCTCTGAAGTCTTCAGACGACCACGAAATCGGTGAGGCGCCAGGCGGTGGCCGAAGCATCGAAATCGAGCACGGCAAGGCCAGCCGTCGGGAAGCCGCCGGGAAGAGCGCCTGCCATCGCCTCATGGCCGATCAGTGCCTCCAGCGCCTGCTCCATGGTCGGATTGTGGCCGACCAGCATGACAGCGGCCTCGTTCTGCGCATCGATGATCTCGAGATAGTTGTCGACCGTGGCGTTATAGAGTGCGTCGACATAACGAACCTCGAGCGTGAGGCCCATCGCCCGGTACACCGCATCGGCGGTATCGCGGCAGCGCAGCGCCGTAGAACTGATCAGAAGATCGGGACGGTAGCCCTTGTCGGCGGTTTTATCGGCGATGATCTCGGCATCGCCAAAGCCCTTTTCGTTCAGCGGCCGGTCGAAATCGCGCTGTCCGGGTTCGGCCCAGGCGGCCTCGGCATGGCGCAGGAGATAGATGCGGTTGGGCGGAGGCAGGGGTACGGTCATGGGCAAATCCAGGATCCAGCGGGCCTTTTCAGTAGCGGTTGCAATCGGCCTGCGTCAACCGTCAGCGCTGCTCCAGCTGCCCAAAACGCAGCTGATAACACGGCGTTTTGAAGGCGAAGCAAAAAACGCAAGCCGGAATAATGATGAGAAAATAGTCTGTTAGCCGAAAACTGTGACAGATTTAAAAATCTGTTTACCTGTCGTATTTGGCTTGAATCGCGGCTAGCGCTTGGGATATACACCCCGCCAGATGAGATGTTCTTCAGGAGAATCGCGTTGAGTGAGAAGATCGATCTTAGCAATTACGTTCCCTCGGAAGAGGAAGAGTTCATGAACGTAAACCAGCGTGCCTATTTCAGGGCCAAGCTGGTTGCATGGAGAAATGATATCCTTAGAGAAGCGCGCGAGACACTCGACCATCTGGCCGAGGAAAGCGCAAACCATCCTGATCTCGCTGACCGAGCGTCGTCGGAAACAGATCGGGCGATCGAACTTCGCGCCCGTGACCGGCAGAGAAAGCTGATTTCCAAAATCGATGCGGCACTGCAGCGCATCGAAGACGGCACCTACGGCTATTGCGAGGAAACCGGCGAACCGATCGGCCTCAAGCGCCTCGACGCCCGCCCGATCGCGACACTGTCGATCGAGGCGCAGGAGCGTCACGAACGCCGCGAAAAGGTCTATCGCGACGAATGAGAGTTTTCATGCAGGCATGAAGTGAATAAGGCGCCGCGATCCGATCGCGGCGCCTTTTACAATTACGGTGAGCTTCCGGTCGCCACAGACCTCCACCATTGCTCCCGGCCCGTCTCGGCGGCGAGGTCGACTGCAACTCTGGTGCCGTTCTTGATCCGCCGCCGCAAAACGTCGGCTCGATTCGAATCCGTCCGCAGCATGCCATCATCGTGAAGAGCCTGTAGCCGGGTGCGTGAAACTTGCAGCTCGGACGCCAGCAGGCGGTCGAGGCGCGTGCTTGATGGCAACGGGACCATCAGTTCGATTTCCAATCTGGTCCAATTGGCAGTTTCCTGCTGCATCTCTTTTGCGATTTCAAATTCGGCAAACTCGTCAACACGCAGCGACTTGCGCCTGAGAGCCTCGAGGTTGAACGCTTCTGCCCGGATACAATCCGGATCGTTGGACTGCAACGCCTCGATGACTGCGGGATCGATGTCGCGAACATTCCGACGCTCGAAGATCGGACGGTTCCACGTCTTTTCGCAGGTCGAGCATTTGTAGATAAGCCAGGCATCGAGCTTGCGGCCATTGGCGTTGAGCCGGATCTTGTCGCTGCATCGGAAAGCTCTGAGGCCCCGCAGCCGCTGCATACAATCCAGGGCTGGGGCGCTGTTTTCGGCCGAATGGTCCATCGGACCCGAAGGGTATTGCACATATCGTGTTGGTCTTCCGTTCGGAAGTCCACCAGGATGATGCGTGAGAAAGCCCTTGCGGGCGCGGTGTGGCGATGTTCTGGGCGGCGGAAGAGCTGAGACAGCGGAGCTGCACATGGCACATGTCAACAATGCCAAACCGGTCTCTCGCCACCACCCGATGAACATGTTCATACACCGTCAGCGTGTCGCTGTCCGGCAGTACGGGTGAAACTGGAGTGAGACCGGAATTTACTTAGGCAAAGTATAACCTCGATGCGCCAACGCTCTTCAACCGGAGCGATAACAAATTATCAGCACAAGATGGAGCCCCCTGTTGCATCGGGAACTGAAAGTTGCGCATTGCGGCTTTTATGCAACTTGGTGATGAAGGAGGTCGGACGTGCGTTTCCGCTCACCTGTCGCGCCCGATCACTTGTCGCGGTTGACGCTCATCTCGCCGAAGATGCGGGCGACTTCCTTTTGCAGATCGGTATCGGCGCCGGTGATCGGGGCCATTTCCGGATCGCGGCGCGGCGGGTTTCCGGGTTGCGGCGCTCCGGGCCGAGGCGCCTGGTTTGCCGGCGCCGGCACGATGCGTTCGGCAGTCAGATTGTTCGACATTTCCTGTTCCAGCACCCGCTGGAAATCAAGACGGCTCGCTGCTGCCGACTGCGCAGCCGAATCGTCTTCGGCGCTACCTGGTGCGGCGCGGGCGGCCGCCGGCATCTCCTGGACAGGCGGGGCGGAGACCTCGGGTTCGATGCGGTGCTGCGGCAGCACGCGCCGACGGGCGGCATCGAGGATCTCGGCGGCACTTGAGGTATCGTGGAACGGTGCGGGCCGCGCCGCTGGGGGAGCGGCGGGATGCTCCGGCGGGCGCGGCTGGGGCGGGGCAGCACGCAGAGGATTGTCGCGTTCGGCCGACAGCGGAGCAGTCACCGGCTCTGCCGGAAGAGGGCTCGTGACCACCGGCGGTGCCACGGCCGGCTGGACAGGCGGTTGGGTCGACGGTTGGGTCGACGCCTCTGGGCGCGGGCGCGGCTCTGGCGAAGCCGGCGTAGCGAAAGAGGGTTCGGCGGCGGGCTCGACACGGGCTGCGACCGGTGGGCGCGGTGGCGAAACCGGTGGCGTTTCCTGTGGCATTTCCGGCCGCGCGACGGATATTGGCCGCTGCTCGACGGGTTGCGGGCGGCTGGCGCCGCCCGGCTGTTCGGCCGCTGCCGGCAGGATACGGCTTTCGATGACGATATCGCTCGGGCCGCCGATCATGATCAGGTGCTCGACGTCGTCGCGGCGCACCAGCACCAGCCGGCGACGGGCATCGACGGCTGCGGCATCCAGCACCTGCAGGCGGGGCTGGCGATTGCGGCCGCCGCGCACGAAGGGCGAGGGCGCCCGGCTGCGGATCACCCAGAGCACGATGATGAGTAGGAGAAGCGCCAAGCCGACGCCACCGGCCGCAAGCAGGAAACGGCTGCCATAAGCTCCGACAACATCATCCAACATAGTCACTTACTCCATTTCGCATTCGGCACATATTGACGACTTTTCCGTTCCTTAGGCAAGGGCCGCCGGTGCTGTCCAGTCACGGGAGAACGCGATTTCGTGTTCCGCTGCTTGGCACCCGGCGACCTTGCGCACGGGTGGCAGCGTTGGCTTCTGGGGCAGATGGCGCTGTTGCCTGTGAATTCAAGCAGTCTTGCCGGCCAGCGGTGTTTTTGCCGACGCGGCAAATTGCTAAGAAGGTAGAGAGTGCCTGATTCCTGCTTCGTGTTCGTGCTACGAAGCAGGAGGGCTTATGTGAGGAATATATGACGAAACCGCGTCAGGCCGACGACTATAACGCACCGCTTGTGGATCGTGGGGGGCGTTCTGGCACGGTCTTGCGCATTCTTCTGCTGGCGCTCGTGCTGATCGCGGCGGCCGGCGCCTTCGTCTTCTTCAAGAAATCGCTCGACAACGAGGTCGTGCTTGGCGGTCTCGGCGTGCTTGCCATGGTCGGCATTTTCTTCCTGGTATCCTCGGTTATCGGCTTCATCGAGGTGATGCCGCAGCGCCAGTCCGACAGCCTGGCGCGCGCCTTCCTCAACAGCCATCCAGACGGTACGCTGATCACCGATGAAAAGGGCCGGATCATCTATGCCAATGCCGCCTATGGCGCGCTGACCGGCGCGCGCAAGGCGACCGAGGTACAGACGCTGGAAACGCTGCTGTCGCGCCACCGCGAATCCAACGAGGCGCTCTACAGGCTGGTCAACGGCCTGCGCGAGGGCAAGGAAGGCCGGGAGGAATTTCGCCTGCTGCGCGCCGTCGGGCCTGGCAGCAACAGCTCCGGCGCGCATTGGTACCGGCTGAAGGCGCGGCTGCTGCAGCCGGAGGAGAACGGCGGCAAGCCACTGCAGATCTGGCAGATCACCGACATCACCACTGAGCGCGACGACCAGGAGCGCTTCTTCAAGGAATTGCAGAACGCAATCGATTATCTCGACCACGCGCCGGCCGGCTTCTTTTCCGCCGGCAGGAAGGGCGAGATCTTCTACCTGAATGCGACGCTTGCCGAATGGCTGGGCCTTGACCTCACCAAGTTCGTGCCGGGCTCGATGACGATCGGCGACGTTGTGGCGGGCGAGGGACTGGCGCTGATCCAGTCGGTGCAGGCAGAACCGGGTCTGAAGAAGACCGTGACGCTCGATCTCGACCTGCGCAAGAGCAACGGCCAGAGCCTGCCGGTGCAGATCATCCATAGCGTCACCTCGATGCGCGACGGCGCACCCGGCGAAAGCCGGACGATCGTATTGGCGCGTGAAAAGAGCGATGCCGGCGGCCAGTCCGCTTCGGCCGCCGCCATGCGCTTCACGCGCTTCTTCAACAATACGCCGATGGCGATCGCCTCGGTCGACGGCAACGGGCGCATCTTGCGGACCAATGCGCCGTTCCTGAAGATGTTCTCCGGCGTCGTCTCGCGCGACGATCTCGAAAAGGCGCCGCATCTTGAAACCATCGTGCAGGAAAGCGACCGGCCACGGCTGGCCGCGGCGCTGGCGGCGGCCAAGGACCGGCAGGGCGACATCGCGCCCCTCGACACTCGCACGCCGACCGACGAGGCGCGCTATTTCCGCTTCTATGTCAATGCCGTCATCGACCAGAGCGATGAGGCGCCCGAGGAGGCGGCGATCGTCTATGCCGTCGAGGTGACCGAGCAGAAGGCGCTGGAAGCGCAGATGGCGCAGACGCAGAAGATGAATGCGGTGGGCACGCTGGCCGGCGGCATCGCGCATGATTTCAACAACGTGCTGACGGCGATCCTGCTATCCGCCGACCATCTGCTGCTGCAGGCGCGGCCGGCCGATGCCAGCTTTGCCGACCTGATAGAGATCAAGCGCAACGCCAACCGCGCCGCCGTGCTGGTGCGCCAGCTGCTCGCCTTCTCGCGTAAGCAGACGATGCGGCCCTCGGTGCTGAACCTCACCGATGTCGTCGGCGACCTGCGCATGCTGGTCGACCGGCTGCTTTCCGGCACCAACGTCAAGCTCGACGTGCAATACGGCCGCGACCTCTGGCCTGTCAAAACAGACCTTTCGCAGTTCGAGCAGGTGCTGATCAATCTCTGCGTCAATGCGCGCGATGCAATGCCCGAAGGCGGCAAGCTGACATTGCGCACTCGCAATCTGACCGCCGCCGAGGTCTCGGCCTTCAACTATTCCTATATGCCGGCCGAGGACATGGTGCTTGTCGAAGTCGCCGATAACGGCACCGGCATCGCGCCTGAAATCATGGACAAGATCTTCGAGCCCTTCTTCACCACCAAGGATGTCGGCAAGGGAACGGGACTTGGCCTCGCCATGGTCTACGGCATCGTCAAACAGTCGGGGGGCTATATCCAGCCGGAATCCGAAGTCGGCAAGGGCACCACCTTCCGCGTCTTCCTGCCGCGCCACATTCCGGAGCCGGCGGTTGCCGCCGAAGCGGGTTCGATCGACGGCGCCATCGCCGGGGCCGAAGTGGTGCCGCTGCCGGTATCACCGCAGCAGCCGGAGGACCTGACAGGATCGGCCGTCATTCTTCTCGTCGAGGACGAGGAGGCGGTGCGCCGCGGCGGCAAGCGCATGCTGGAAACGCGCGGCTACACCGTGCACGAGGCAGGCTCGGGCGTCGAGGCGCTGGCCATCTTGGAAGAACTCGACGGCAAGGTCGACATCGTCGTATCCGACGTCGTCATGCCCGAAATGGACGGCCCGACGCTGCTTCGCGAACTGCGCAAGACCTACCCAGATATGAAATTCATCTTCGTCTCAGGTTATGCCGAAGATGCCTTTGCCCGCAATCTGCCGCCGGAGGCGAAATTCGGCTTCCTGCCGAAGCCTTTCTCGCTGAAGCAGCTCGCCGTCGTCGTCAAGGAGACGTTGGACGGGTGAGGGGAGGTTTGTCGGCGGGGAAGATTTGTGCCGTGCCGCACCCCCCTCTGCCCTGCCGGGCATCTCCCCCACAAGGAGGGAGATCGGCTGGGCGCGCCGGCTTCCCCAACCAAATATTCATTGCAGCTCGGCGAAACGTTGATGTGACCGGAAGATTTCGCCGCTTGTCATCTCCCCACCTGTGGGGGAGATGCCCGGCAGGGCAGAGGGGGCTTACACGGCACGACCGTTTTGAAGGCCCTGCTGGCCCCAGCCCTATCACCTCTCATTCACCCAGCGCCACCGCAATCTCAGCCGCAAGCCGCGCATTGTTTTCGACGAGCGCAATATTGGTCTTGAGGCTCTGGCCGTCGGTCAGGTCGAAGATGGTCGACAGAAGATAGGGTGTGACCGCCTTGCCGGTGACTTCGTCGCGCTCGGCGCTGTCGAGCGCTCGCTCGATATAGATTTCCATCTCTTCGCTCGGAATCTCGTCGGCCTCGGGCACGGGGTTGGCGACGAGCATGCCGCCGTCGACGCCGAGTTGTTCGCGCACCGTCTGGAAATTGGCGATGGCGGCTGGGCTGTTCAGCGACAGCGGGCTGCGAATGCCCGAAGAGCGCGACCAGAAGGCGGGGAATTCCTCGCTCTCATAGGTGACGACAGGCACGCCGCGGGTTTCCAGCACTTCTAGCGTCTTCGGAATGTCAAGGATCGCCTTGGCGCCGGCACAGACGACGATGACGCCGGTGCGAGCGAGTTCCTCGAGATCGGCTGATATATCGAAGCTTTCCTCGGCGCCGCGATGCACGCCGCCGATGCCGCCTGTGGCAAAGACGCGGATGCCGGCGCGCGCCGCCGCGATCATCGTCGCCGCAACTGTGGTGGCGCCGGTACGGCGCTCGGCGATGGCGAAGGCGAGATCGGCGCGCGACACCTTCATCACTTCGGTCGCCTTGGCGAGTTGCTCCAGTTCCGCAGCTTCAAGGCCGACATGCAGCGTGCCGTGAATGACGGCGATCGTTGCCGGCACTGCCCCCTGTTCGCGGATGATCGCCTCGACGCTGCGGGCCATCTCGATATTGCCGGGATAGGGCATGCCGTGGGTGATGATCGTCGATTCCAGCGCCACCAGCGGCGCGCCGCGCTGCTTGGCGCTGGCGACTTCCTTCGAGTAGGCAATCGGCAGAAGAGGGGAGATGGGCTTGGTCATGGTCTTGTCCTGTGATCGACAGAGCATGATGCCGAAAAGTGTGGGCGGTTTTCGGACGACATCATGCTCAACTATTTAATTAGCCGCTTCAATGCAGAATTCTGACCTTGGGAACAAGGGCAAGCGCCTCATTCAACAGATCGGGTGTCAGATTTTCGTTGACGGCATGCCGCGACTGCACGGTCAGCGAGGCGGCCGCGGTACCGTGGCGAACGGCTTCTTCGAGCGGCAGGCCCGATATCAATGCGGCGAGCGTGCCGGCCGCAAGAGAATCGCCGGCACCCGTGACATCGGCGACGGTGTCGGCAATCGGCGGCTGCAGCGTCACGGCGCGGCCCTCGCAAATCGCGACGAGCTCGCCCCGGCCGCGCGTGACGACGGCGTTCCTGATGCCGATCTCATGCAGCAACGGCGGCCAGCCCGCAGCCTCTTCCGGCCGCTCACCGGCAAGGGCGGCGGCTTCAGCCTCATTCAGGAACAGGTAGTCGATATCCCCGATGCAGGATCTCAGCCTGACGACCTTGGCCGGCGAGATGGCGATTGCCGCGACGGGCTTGCCTAGCGAACGTGCCTTGGCGACGATCGCCGCGATCGTCTCTTCCGGCAGGTTGGCGTCGAAGAGGATGAAATCATGGGCGGCGAAGGCCTCCCGCACCCAGCGGATGGAGAGACGCCGCGGCACGAAGAAGCGGTAAAGATCCATGTCGGCGAGGGCGATCACCAGGTTGCCGTCCTTCTCGATGATCGCCGTGTAGCTCGGCGTCTTGCGGTCGAGGAAGACGAAGGGCCGGTCGTCGATGCCGGCGAAATCGGCAGCTTCTCCGACCGTCTCGCCCATCGGATCGCCGCCGCGCGGTGAGATCATCGTCACCTGAAAACCGAGTCTTGCCAGGTTGCGCGCCGCATTGAAGCCACCACCGCCCGGCTCCTCGAACCAGGTGCCGGGATTGCTGGCGCCGGGCGCCGTCTCGCCGGAGATGCGGCCGCGCCGGTCGATATGGGCGCCGCCGAGAACAAGAATCTTTTTCTTCATCCGATCCGCTCTCCCGATGCCCGAAGGACGAATCGATACGGTGCGCCTAGCGGCGGTTGAGTCGGCACTTTTGGCTTAAGCCGTTGCTTTTCATCGATAAAACAAATACAGAACACGTGCCGTTTTACCTTTTTCTTTCAACTGTTTGATCGCCTATTGCGAGAATGGAACAAATAGGGTACAAACTCGACATTGCTAGAGCGGCTTCAATAACCTAAAGGTGGATCGGATGTCTCAGAATTCATTGCGGCTGGTAGAGGACAAATCGGTGGACAAAAGCAAGGCGCTTGAAGCGGCACTCTCACAGATAGAGCGGTCGTTCGGCAAGGGCTCGATCATGAAACTCGGCTCCAACGAGAATGTTGTCGAGATCGAGACGATCTCGACCGGCTCGCTTGGCCTCGATATTGCACTCGGCGTCGGTGGCCTGCCGAGGGGCCGCATCATCGAAATCTACGGGCCGGAAAGCTCCGGTAAGACGACGCTTGCACTGCAGACGATTGCCGAAGCGCAGAAGAAGGGTGGCATCTGCGCCTTCGTCGATGCCGAACATGCGCTCGATCCCGTCTATGCCCGCAAGCTTGGCGTCGACCTGCAGAACCTTCTGATCTCGCAGCCCGATACCGGCGAGCAGGCGCTCGAAATCACCGATACGCTGGTGCGCTCCGGCGCCGTCGACGTTCTCGTCGTCGACTCGGTCGCGGCACTGACGCCGCGCGCCGAAATCGAAGGCGAGATGGGCGACAGCCTTCCCGGCCTGCAGGCGCGACTGATGAGCCAGGCGCTGCGCAAGCTCACCGCTTCGATCTCGAAGTCGAACACCATGGTGATCTTCATCAACCAGATCCGCATGAAGATCGGCGTCATGTTCGGCTCGCCGGAAACGACGACGGGCGGCAATGCGCTGAAATTCTACGCCTCCGTGCGCCTCGACATCCGCCGCATCGGCGCGGTCAAGGAGCGCGAAGAGGTGATCGGCAACCAGACCCGCGTCAAGGTCGTCAAGAACAAGATGGCGCCGCCCTTCAAGCAGGTCGAGTTCGACATCATGTATGGCGAGGGTGTTTCCAAGACCGGCGAACTGGTCGATCTCGGCGTCAAGGCCGGCATCGTCGAAAAGTCGGGCGCCTGGTTCTCCTATAACAGCCAGCGCCTCGGCCAGGGCCGCGAAAACGCCAAGACCTTCCTGCGCGACAATCCGGATCTCGCCCGCGAGATCGAACTGTCGCTGCGTCAGAATGCTGGCCTGATCGCCGACCGCTTCCTGCAGAATGGCGGACCTGACCCTGATGACGGTGATGGCGATGCCACTGCGGAAATGTAATTTTCGCGCTTAAACTCATCGGACAGTTCCAACCGGCCGCATTCCTGATGAGAATGCGGCCGGTTTTGTTTGTCTGCTGGACAGTGGCGGGGGCGAACGTTAAAAGCCGATGAATTTAAATTTACCTGCCTCCGGCAGCATTGAAGGGCATAGCATGAGCGGTGTGAACGATATCCGGTCGACCTTCCTCGACTATTTCAAGAAGAACGGCCACGAGATCGTTCCGTCGAGCCCGCTCGTGCCGCGCAACGACCCGACGCTGATGTTCACCAATGCCGGCATGGTGCAGTTCAAGAACGTCTTCACCGGCCTCGAAAAGCGTCCCTATTCGACGGCGACGTCTTCGCAGAAATGCGTGCGAGCCGGCGGCAAGCACAACGACCTCGACAATGTCGGCTATACTGCACGCCACCTGACCTTCTTCGAGATGCTCGGCAACTTCTCCTTCGGCGACTATTTCAAGGAGAATGCGATCGAGCTTGCCTGGAAGCTCGTCACCGAAGGCTTCGACCTTCCGAAGAACCGCCTGTTGGTGACCGTCTATTCCGAGGACGAAGAAGCTGCGACGCTGTGGAGGAAGATCGCCGGCTTTTCCGACGACAAGATCATCCGCATCCCGACATCTGACAATTTCTGGCAGATGGGCGATACCGGCCCCTGCGGCCCGTGCTCGGAAATCTTCATCGACCAGGGTGAGAATGTTTGGGGCGGTCCTCCGGGCTCACCGGAGGAAGATGGCGACCGGTTCCTGGAGTTCTGGAACCTCGTCTTCATGCAGTTCGAGCAGACCGAACCCGGCGTTCGCAACCCGCTGCCCCGCCCGTCGATCGATACCGGCATGGGGCTGGAGCGCATGGCCGCCGTTCTGCAGGGCGTTCAGAGCGTGTTCGACACCGATCTCTTCCGCACGTTGATCGGCACCATCGAGGACACGATGGGCGTCAAGGCGGAAGGCAGCGCCAGCCACCGCGTCATCGCCGACCACCTGCGCTCCTCGGCCTTCCTGATCGCCGACGGCGTGCTTCCGTCGAATGAGGGCCGTGGTTATGTACTGCGCCGCATCATGCGCCGCGCCATGCGCCATGCACAGCTGCTCGGCGCCAAGGAACCGCTGGTCTACAAGCTGCTGCCGACGCTGGTGCAGCAGATGGGCCGCGCCTATCCGGAACTGGTGCGCGCCGAGGCGCTGATCTCGGAAACGCTGAAGCTGGAGGAAAACCGCTTCCGCAAGACGCTGGAACGCGGCCTGTCGCTTCTGTCGGACGCGACGACGGATCTTTCCAAGGGCGATATGCTGGATGGTGAGACCGCATTCAAGCTCTACGACACCTACGGCTTCCCGCTCGATCTGACGCAGGATGCACTGCGTGCCCGTGAGATCGGCGTCGACATCTCCGGCTTCACCGATGCGATGCAGCGCCAGAAGGCCGAAGCCCGCTCGCACTGGGCCGGTTCCGGCGAGAAGGCGACGGAAACCGTCTGGTTCGAGCTCAGGGAAAAACACGGTGCAACCGAATTCCTGGGCTACGACACTGAAACGGCTGAAGGCGTCGTGCAGGCGATCGTCAAAGAGGGCGCGGTTTCGACCGAGGCTAAGGCCGGCGACAAGGTGCAGATCGTCGTCAGCCAGACGCCGTTCTACGGCGAATCCGGCGGCCAGATGGGTGATACCGGCGTGATCTCGTCCGACCACGGCAAGATCGAGATTTCAGATACGCAGAAGAGGGGCGAAGGCCTGTTCGTGCATCAGGGTACTGTCATCGACGGCGTGGTCAAGGACGGCGATGCGGTCGTGCTGACGGTCGATCATGCCCGCCGTTCGCGGCTGCGCGCCAACCACTCGGCAACGCATCTGCTGCATGAGGCACTGCGCGAAGTGCTCGGCACCCATGTGGCGCAGAAGGGGTCGCTGGTCGCGCCCGAGCGCCTGCGTTTCGACGTTTCGCATCCGAAGCCGATGTCGGCCGACGAGCTAAAGATCGTCGAGGACATGGCAAACGAGATCGTGCTGCAGAATTCGCCGGTTACCACGAGGCTGATGAGCGTCGACGATGCGATCGCCGAAGGCGCGATGGCGCTGTTCGGCGAGAAATACGGCGACGAGGTCCGCGTCGTTGCGATGGGCGAGGGCGTGCGCGGCGTCAAGGCCGGCAAGCCCTATTCGATCGAACTCTGTGGCGGCACGCATGTTGGGGCCACCGGCCAGATCGGCCTGATCCGCGTTCTCGGCGAAAGTGCCGTCGGCGCCGGCGTTCGCCGCATCGAGGCCGTCACCGGCGAATCGGCGCGAGAATATCTGGCCGAACAGGACGAACGCGTGAAGGCGCTCGCCACCTCGCTGAAGGTGCAGCCGGCCGAAGTGCTGTCGCGCGTCGAAGCGCTGATGGACGAGCGCCGCAAACTCGAAAAGGAACTGGCTGACGCCAAGCGCAAGCTCGCCATGGGCGGCGGGCAGGGCGGCTCGGCCGATGCCGTGCGCGAGGTTGCCGGCGTCAAGTTCCTCGGCAAGGCGATATCGGGCGTCGATCCCAAGGATTTGAAGGGGCTTGCCGATGACGGCAAGACCAGCATCGGTTCCGGCGTCGTCACGCTGATCGGCGTTTCCGATGACGGCAAGGCAAGTGCTGTCGTGGCGGTGACGCCGGACCTGGTGCAGCGCTACAGCGCCGTCGATCTCGTCCGCATCGCCTCGGCCGCCCTCGGCGGCAAGGGTGGCGGCGGCCGCCCCGACATGGCACAGGCCGGCGGCCCCGACGGCTCGAAGGCCGATGAGGCGATCGAGGCGGTTGCCGTGGCACTTGCCGGCTGAGCTGCCGGTTACGTCACCTCTCCTCCTTCAATCCTGTGCCCTCAGGGCTTTGCCCGAGGGATGTCACAGGACTCCAGTGCGCTCAAGTCGTTGGGCGCGAAGGACTCTCTCTTTAGGTACTGATTCATCACGGCGCGGACGCGCCGTGGCTGGATTCCTGTGACGAGCACAAGAATGAGGGAGGAGAGGCGGTGAGCCCGCATATAGCGACGCTTCCTCTGCCGCTTAGCGGGTCGGTGGCGTAGCGTTGGCGTTCCGGAGCCAGCAATTCCGCAGGATTTGTCAAATCGGTTTATGGTTCTCTCAAGTCGATCGATTTGCACGAGGTTCCGGGATGTATGGCGAAACGGCATGGGCACTTTATGAAAACCGTCTGAGACGGGTTTCGGCCTATATTCACGACCACCTCGACGAGGAGCTGGATATGGAGCGGCTTGCCGAGATCGCCTGCATGTCGAGCTATCACTGGCACAGGATCTACCGGGCGATCTACGGCGAGACGCTGGCGGCCACCGTCAAGCGGCTCAGGCTGCATCACGCGGCGGGCGAGATCGTCCGCACGGAGCTTGCCGTCAGCGAAATTGCGAAGCGATCAGGCTATCCCAATCTCCAATCCTTCAATCGTATCTTCAAGTCGGTCTACGGCATGCCGCCGGCGCGCTATCGGAAAGAGGGAAGCCACACAGCCTTTGAACCCTCACCCAACGGAAAGACCAAAGTCATGTTAGACGTTACCATACGCGAGATCGGACCGATCGAGCTGATCGGTGTGCCTCATACCGGTTCCTACATGCATATCGACAAAGCCTTCGAGACGCTGTTCGGCACGCTTTACGCCCGCGGCCTCGCCAAGCCCGAGATGCGGATGATCGGCATCTATCTCGACGATCCCGATATCGTGCCGGAGGAAAAGCTGCGCTCGATCGCCTGCGTCACCGGCGCTGCCGACGTGACGGCCGATGCGCCGTTCGAGCGGCGCACGATCGACGGCGGCGATTATGCGGTCCTGCGCCACAGGGGTCCCTATGCCAATATGCCCAAGTCTTATCAGTGGCTCTTTGCAGAATGGCTGCCGAAATCCGGTCGGCAGCTGAAGGACAGGGTCATGTTCGAGGAGTATCTCAACAATCCGCGCGAGGTGCCGCCGACCGAGCTTCTGACGGACATTCACATGCCGCTCGTCTGAGGCCGTCGATTGGGGACGCGGCAGATCTGCCGCGCTCCCGTGCTCTCAAGCGGCCTGGATGGTCTTGATGGCTTCGTCGTCAAGGGCGTTGGCTCGCTTGTAGGCCTCGCGCTCGCTGATACGGCCGACATAGTCGACGAAGGCCTGGCGTCTTTCGATGCCGCCGAAGCCGAGGCCCCAGCCGATATGGGAGCCGACATAGACGTCGGCGGCGGTGAAGCGCTCGCCGGCGACGTAGGTCGAAGCAGAGACGGCTTTCTCAAGCGTGTTCATGACGTCGCCGAAAGCGCCGCAGCCGGCCATGCGCAGCCGCTCCTTCGGAATTTCGAAGCCGAGCGCCTTCATCGTCACCGCCGATTCGAGCGGGCCGGCGGCAAAGAACATCCAGCGGTAATAGCGGGCGCGCTCCTCCGGCCTCGGCGCCAGGGCCTTTTCGGGGAAGGTCTCGGCGAGATAGGCGCAGATCGCCGCGCATTCGGTGACGATGGTATCGCCGTGGCAGATTGCCGGCACCTTGCCCATCGGATTGACCGCGAGATATTCCGGCGCCTTCATGGTTTCGCCGAAGGTCAGCAGTTCGGTGCGATAGGGCTGGCCGATCTCCTCCAGCATCCAGCGCGCGATGCGGCCGCGCGACATGGGGTTCGTATAGAATACCAGTTCTTCAGTCATGAGATCCTCCTCGTGTTCCCGTTATTCTGCGGCCTTGCCGTTCCCCGGAATCAATAGTGCGGCGGGGCCCTTGTGCAACCCCAGGCCTTTAAAGCGCCTTGCGGTACTGGATGAAACCCGAGCGCTCGGCGATCCTGTCGTAGAGCCGCCGCGCCGTTGCATTCGTTTCGTGCGTCATCCAATAGAGCCTGCCTGCACCGTTGGCGCGGGCAAGATCGGCGACGGCCTCGATCAATGCGGCACCGGTACCGAGCCCGCGCTGGCTGTTGTCGACATAGAGATCCTGCAGATAGCAGGTCCATTGCGGCAGCCAGCAGGAGCGGTGAAAGATGGCATGCACGATGCCGACAAGATGGCCGTCTTCGTCGAACGCGCCCAGCGCATGCATCGGTTCGTCAGGATCGTGGAAGCGAGCCCAGGTGAGATCGGTGGTTTCGGGCGGGATGACCACTTCGTAGAAGCGCTGATAGGCCTCCCACAAGGGTTCCCAAGCGGCGCGGTCCGAGGATTCGAGCGGTCGCAGGATGGCCGTCATCGGTTCATTCTCCCAAAATGAAAACGGCGGGGAAATCCCCGCCGCTTCGATATTATCTCGGAAAGGCCGGCTTACGCCATGGCCTTCTGCAGGTTCTGGTCGATCTTGTCGAGGAAGGCAGTGGTCGAGAGCCACGGCTGGTCGGGGCCGATCAGCAGCGCCAGGTCCTTGGTCATGAAACCGGATTCGACGGTGTCGACGCAAACCTTTTCGAGCGTCGCGGCGAAGCGGGCAAGCTCGGCATTGTCGTCGAGCTTGGCGCGGTGCGCCAGGCCACGGGTCCAGGCGAAGATCGAGGCGATCGAGTTCGTCGAGGTTTCCTGGCCCTTCTGGTGCTGGCGGTAGTGGCGGGTGACCGTGCCGTGAGCGGCTTCGGCTTCGACCGTCTTGCCGTCGGGCGTGAGCAGAACCGAGGTCATCAGGCCGAGCGAGCCGAAGCCTTGAGCGACGGTGTCGGACTGGACGTCGCCGTCATAGTTCTTGCAGGCCCAGACGTAACCGCCCGACCACTTGAGCGCCGAGGCGACCATGTCGTCGATCAGGCGGTGTTCGTAAGTGATGCCGGCTTCCTTGAACTGATCCTTGAATTCGCTCTCGTAGACTTCCTCGAAGATGTCCTTGAAGCGGCCGTCATAGGCCTTGAGGATGGTGTTCTTGGTCGACAGATAGACCGGCCACTTGCGCATCAGGCCGTACATCATCGAAGCGCGGGCGAATTCGCGGATCGATTCGTCGAGGTTGTACATGGCCATGGCAACGCCGGCGCCCGGTGCGTTGAAGACTTCCTTCTCGATGACGGTGCCGTCTTCGCCGACGAACTTGATCGTCAGCTTGCCCTTGCCGGGGAACTTGAAATCGGTGGCGCGGTACTGGTCGCCGAAGGCGTGGCGGCCGACGACGATCGGCTTGGTCCAGCCGGGAACCAGGCGCGGCACGTTCTTGCAGATGATCGGCTCGCGGAAGATGACGCCGCCGAGGATGTTGCGGATCGTGCCGTTCGGGCTCTTCCACATTTCCTTGAGGTTGAATTCCTTGACGCGGGCCTCATCCGGCGTGATCGTCGCGCACTTGATGCCGACGCCGTATTTCTTGATGGCGTTGGCGGCGTCGACGGTGACCTGGTCGTTGGTGGCGTCGCGGTTTTCGACCGAGAGGTCGAAATAGTCGATATCGAGGTCAAGATACGGATGGATCAGCTTATCCTTGATGAGCTGCCAGATGATGCGCGTCATTTCATCGCCGTCGAGATCGGCGACGGGATTGGCGACCTTGATCTTGTTCATGTATCTGCCTCGTTCGAGCTTGAATGGGACCGGCGTACCGGGTGGGTGATGTGATGAGGAGCGCTATAGCATTGTGATCAGGGAACGCAAAGCTGCAAGGGGATCGACAATGCGTTTTTGGCGCCATTGCCAAGTGCCGGAATTTAGTTAGTGTCCGCCTCAACTGCCGCCCCGGACATTCGACCATGAAGACAATCGCCGTTGTTATCGCAAGCCTTATCGCCTTTTCCGGCATCGGCCATGCCGCCGACATCATTGCTCCCGTGAAGGAGATCATGGAGGCGACCAAGAGCAACTGGGCCGACAACAACAGCGACTGGACCGACATCTTCGATGCGAGCCGGCTCGACCATCTCTACAGCCGCGATTTCGTCGCGAAATACCAGGCGGCGGCGCAGTTTCCCGCCATCGACGACGACGGCATTTCGCCCTTCGACTACGACGTCATCGTCAATGGCCAGGATGCCTGCCCGCTGGAGGATCTGACGATGGTCGCGGCACCGCCGGTCAACGGGATGGCCGAGGTGACGGTGCGCTTCCGAAAATCCGCCTGCTCGGACGCTCCTGACGCCAAAGATTATACGACCGTTCATTTCCTCGTGGTCGAAGAAGGCGGCAAACCCGTCATCGACGATATCGTCACCGAGAATATCGAAACGCAGGCGCGCGATTCCCTGAAGACGACAATGGCGCTGATTGCCAAGGGCCAATAGGCGCGCGACATTCGCGAGCATCGGGATTCGATCTCGGGCGGTTTGATTTCCGCTCTTGCGGCGGTATCTGTTGATCCCTGGGCGGCATGAGGGGCTTTGCATTTGTTTTCCGGTTTTCAGTTCCGCGACTGGCTGCTTGCCAACGATCCGGCGCTTTCGCGCCTGCGCATGGCTTCGCGGGTGACGCTGACGATCGTTTTCTCCTTTTTGGTCCTCCTTGCCATCCAGATGTTCATCCTGCCGCTGCCGACGGCGGCCTTTGGTCTTGGCATCGTGCTGTCGATCGAGGGCGGGGTGGCGGTTCGCGACAAGGGCAATACGCGACAGCTGGTGACGCGGCTTTTCGGCTGCCTCGCAAGCCTTGGCGTTGTCGCCATCGCCGCGGGCCTCGAGGATCGCCGTTTTCTCTCCGATCTGGTCTTCCTGGTGGTGATCGCGCTCGCATCGGCCGGCCGCGTGTTCGGGCCGCGCGGTTTTGCGATCGGCATGTTCGCCTTCACTTCCTATTTCATGGGGTCTTATTTCCGGCCTTCTCTTGCCGAGCTGCCTGATGTGGCGATCGGCCCCGTCGTTTCGGTGCTCTTCGGGCACCTGGTGAGAGCTGTGCTCCTGCCGGACGATTGGCGGCGCGACCTGCTGCGCTCGCTCGAAAGCGTGCGCGGCCGGATCAACCAGATCCTCTTCAAGCTCGCCGCCCTTGCCGGTGGCGCCGAGATCGGCGAAGTCGACAGGCAGGAGCTGCGTCAGCTGGAAGACCGGCTGAAGGAAGTGGTGCTGATGGCCGAAACCTTCATTCCACGCCCGGCCGGCGGGGTTTTCGATGCCACCGCCGATCCCGCCGCAGAGCTGGCGATCCGGCTCTTCGATGCGCATCTTGCTGCTGAGAGCGCGATCGTGCTGAGCTTCCAGAGCCCGCCGCCCTTCGCACTCGTCCATGCGGTGATCGAGGCGGATGCAGCCGAACTTGCACCCTATAGCGCCATGGCGGAAGCCATCAGGGACGAGCCGCAAGGCGAAACCGTGCGGGCGCTTCTCTGGCTCGGCGAGGCGCGGCAGCAGCTAACGCAGGCGATCGGCGAGGGGCAGGCCTCCGGCTTTGCCGGTATCGATGCCGTCAAGGACACTGCGCAGCCTGAAAAGATCGACTTTTCCTTTGCCAATCCGCTGCTGCGCTCGGCGCTGCAGATCACGCTCGCCTCGGCGATCGCCATGGGCTTCGGTCTGCTTCTGTCGCGCGAACGCTGGTTCTGGGCGGTGCTGGCCGCCTTCCTCGTCTTCACCAATACCAATTCGCGCGGCGACACGGCGATGAAGGCGCTGTCGCGCTCGCTCGGCACGGTGTTCGGGATCGCCATCGGCCTCCTGCTGGCGACGCTGATTTCGGGGCAGCTGGCGATCGCCATTCCGGTTGCGGCCGTCTGCATTTTCCTCGCCTTCTATTTCCTGCAGGTTTCCTATGCGACGATGACCTTCTTCATCTCGATCGTGCTCTGCCTGGTCTACGGCATGACCGGCGTGCTGACGCTTGACCTGCTGCAGCTGCGCGTCGGCGAGACCGTGATCGGCGCGGTGGCCGGAACGGCAGTCGCCTTTCTGGTCTTTCCGGCCCGCACGCGGGGTGCGCTCGATGCTGCACTTGCCCGCTGGTTCCAGGCGCTGGAGGACTTGCTGAACGCGATCGGTGAGGGCAAGAGCGGCTTCGAGTTGATCGCCCTGTCGCAGAAGATCGATGCCTGCTACCGCGACGTGACGGTGGCCGCCAAGCCGCTCGGCTCGTCCTGGTCGGTGGTGACGCGTCCGGGCCAGATCCGCCAGACGCTGGCGATCTTCCTCTCTTGCACCTACTGGGCGCGCATCCTGGCGAAGAGTTCCACAGCGCCGGCCGAGGCCGACGAACTGAAGAGGCTGATCGCGGCGGATCTGGCGCTGATGAAGGATGCGGCCGCGCAAGGCTCGACCTCTTTCTTCATCGAGCGCAAGGCATCGCGGACAACAGGCCGGCACCTGCCACTGTCGCGCGAGGGCACCAGGCTGGGGCTCGAAATGATCGGTTCGGCGCTGGAAAGGCTCTATCCGCAGGCTGATGTCTTGCCGTTTGCACCGGGCGAGGTTATTGCGCGCTCGAAACAGGGATAAGGTCATGGCAGGCACGAATAGCGAGCGTCAACTTCTGGCCGAAGGGCCGGCCATCATTCTGGTCGAGCCGCAGATGGGCGAGAATATCGGCATGGTGGCGCGTGCCATGGCGAATTTCGGCCTTGCTGAACTGCGCCTCGTCAATCCGCGCGACGGCTGGCCGAACGAGAAAGCCCTGGCGACCGCCTCCAAGGCCGATCACGTCATCGAGGCGACCAAGGTCTACGGTACACTGGAACAGGCGGTCGCCGACCTCAATTTCGTCTATGCGACGACGGCACGCGAGCGCGACGGTTACAAACCGGTGCGCTCGCCGGTCATTGCCGCCGAAACGCTCCGGGCGAGATTTCGCGCCGGTGAGGGCACCGGCATCCTCTTCGGGCGTGAGCGCTGGGGGCTGACCAACGAGGAGGTGGCGCTTGCCGACGAGATCGTCACCTTTCCCGTCAATCCGGCCTTCGCCTCGCTGAACATCGCCCAGGCGGTGCTGCTGATGTCCTATGAATGGATGAAGTCCGGCATGGAGGATCTCGGTGCCGTGCCCTTCCAGGCGATGGGGCAGACACCTTCGACCAAGGAACAGCTGTTCGGCCTGTTCGACCAGCTGGAAGAGGCGCTCGATGCGCGCGGTTATTTCCATCCTGCCGGGAAAAAGCCGAAAATGGTCGACAATCTGCGCGCTGTTCTATCCCGCCGGGCCTTCACGGAGCAGGAAATCAGCGTGCTGCGCGGCGTCATCTCCTCCCTCGACCGCTTCTCGCGCAAGAGCCCGCGCGGCGGCCGGTTCCCGACAGCGGCCAAGGAAACACCACCAGATGACAGCGCCGACGCATGAGCTGAAACCCGTCCTCGTCTTCGATTCCGGCATTGGCGGGCTGACCGTTTTGCGCGAGGCGCGCGTGCTGATGCCGGAACGCGGCTTCATCTATGTGGCCGACGATGCCGCCTTTCCCTATGGCGGATGGGAGGAGCAGGCGCTGAAGGAGCGGGTGATCGGGCTCTTCGGCCGGCTGCTTGAGGAGCACGACCCCGAGGTCTGCATCATCGCCTGCAACACCGCCTTCACGCTTGTTGGTGCCGATCTGCGCGCCGCCTTTCCTCAGATGACCTTCATCGGCACCGTGCCGGCCATCAAACCGGCAGCGGAGCGCACGCGCTCCGGCCTGGTCTCGGTGCTCGCGACGCCGGGCACGGTGAAGCGCGCCTATACCCGCGATCTCATCCAGTCCTTCGCCCAGCAATGCCATGTCCGCCTCGTCGGCTCGGAGAACCTTGCGCGCATGGCGGAAGCCTATATTCGCGGCGATGCCGTTTCCGATGAGGCGGTGCTGACCGAGATCGACCAATGTTTCGTCGAGAAGGACGGTCAGAAGACCGATATCGTCGTGCTTGCCTGCACGCATTATCCCTTCATGGCCAATCTTTTCCGGCGGCTTGCGCCCTGGCCGGTTGACTGGCTCGACCCCGCCGAAGCGATCGCCCGCCGCGCCCGCACGCTGGTGCCGCTCGTCGCAGATGCAGTACACCCCGATAATTTCGACTTCGCGGTTTTTACCTCGGGTCAGCAGGACTTCGCCACGCGGCGGCTGATGCAGGGATTCGGATTGAGGGCGTAGTTCGGCGAAGAGATGCGCGATCGCGGCGATGGATCAGCTTCTCGGATGATGCCAGGAATTGTCCTGTGGGTTGGCAAAATCCGATCCTGAAAAGCCGCGCATTCTTTGATAGACGAGGCGATGCCGTTTCGGAAGAATGGCGCTTCGTTCATGTGAGTCTCTTCGCCGCGAGGATATGCATTGCAGGTTGGCATCGATATGGGATTGGCGTCCGGTAGCCCGGCGACGCTCGATATCGAGGAGCTGCTGGCGACCCGTCTGCTCGTGCAGGGCAATTCCGGATCGGGCAAGTCGCATCTGCTGCGCCGGCTGCTCGAACAATCGGCGCAATGGGTGCAACAGGTCATCATCGATCCTGAGGGTGATTTCGTCACCCTCAGCGACAGGTTCGGCCATGTCGTCGTCGACGGTGAGCGCACAGAGGCGGAATTGGCGGGCATCGCCAACCGGATCCGCCAGCATCGCGTTTCCTGCGTGCTGACGCTCGAAGGCCTCGATCTCGAAGACCAGATGCGCGCCGCCGCCGCCTTCCTCAACGGCATGTTCGACGCCGATCGCGAATACTGGTATCCGGTTCTCGTCGTGGTCGACGAGGCGCAGATGTTTGCGCCGTCGGTCGGCGGCGATGTCTCGGAAGATGCGCGAAAGATGTCGCTCGGCGCGATGACCAACCTGATGTGCCGCGGGCGTAAACGCGGCCTTGCGGGCGTGATCGCGACGCAGCGGCTTGCCAAGCTCGCCAAGAACGTCGCCGCAGAGGCGTCGAACTTCCTGATGGGCCGCACCTTTCTCGATATCGACATGGCGCGCGCTGCCGACCTGCTCGGCATGGACCGGCGCCAGGCCGAGATGTTCCGCGACCTGAAGCGCGGCAATTTCGTCGCTCTCGGACCGGCGCTGTCGCGCCGGCCGCTGCCGATCCAGATCGGCGCGGTGGAGACCTCGGCGCGCTCTTCCAGCCCGAAGCTGATGCCGCTGCCGGATGCGCCTCAGGATGTCGAGGATCTGATCTTCACGCCCGATCCGGAGGAATTCCAGCGGCCGCTGGTGCGCCGCGCCCCGCCCGCGCCGCGGCCGACGACCGATATTCTGGCCGAACTCTCGCGCTCGACGCCGGCGGCATCGGCGGTACCTGCCGAGGCGAGGGCGAGCCAGGTGGAAGTCTCCGTCGAGGAGCGGGAGGAGCGCCTTGCCGGCGTGCTTGCCGAAATCCTCGACGATCCCACTTCCGCCTTCCGTACCGTTTCGGTGCTCTACCAGGATTTTCTGGTAAGGCTGCGCATGCGCCGCGTGCCGGGACCGCCGATCGCATTGCCGGATTTCCGCCGGCGTGTGGCGATCTCGCGTTCCGGCGTCGATGCGGCAACGGCCGCGACCGATGCCTGGGCGACGGCGCTGTCGTTGTCTTCAGGTGTCACCGACGACCTGCAGGGCGTCTTCCTGATGCTCGCCAAGGCCGCCGTCTGCGGCGAGCCGTGCCCGTCGGACGCCCGCATCGCCCGCGCCTACGGCACCCATTCCGCCCGCCGCGCCCGGCGCCTGCTTGGTTATTTCGAGGAGCAGGGCATCATCGTCGTGCACGCCGATTTTTCCGGCAAGCGTATCGTCGCTTTCCCGGACATGGACTGCCAGACGGCGCCGGGCGACGCCAACGCACCGGATGCTGGCGGGGACCAATCGCTGGCGGCGGAATAGTGGCGCTTTCGGGGTTTGCCGCTGTTGACATTTTCATGACGGCCCTCTAAAGACCGCCGCAAGCACCGGGCAGCAATGTCCGGTGTTTCATTTGACATGTCCCGTGGATCGTTCCTGTTCGCTAACCGGAACATCCTGTCAGATCTCGGCAGAGATCAGAGGAGGGCGTGTTTCCTTCGTGCGGTTTGGCAACAAACCGTCTTAAACCTTTGAAAGGAAATACGATGAGCAAGCGCGAATCGTCCAAGTACAAAATTGATCGCCGTATGGGCGAAAACATCTGGGGCCGTCCGAAGTCCCCGGTGAACCGCCGCGAATACGGCCCGGGCCAGCACGGCCAGCGCCGCAAGGGCAAGCTCTCGGACTTCGGTGTGCAGCTGCGCGCCAAGCAGAAGCTCAAGGGCTACTACGGTGACCTGCGCGAAAAGCAGTTCCGCGCGATCTTCGCCGAAGCCGACCGCCGCAAGGGCGACACCTCTGAAAACCTGATCGGCCTCTTGGAATCGCGCCTCGACGCGATCGTCTATCGCGCCAAGTTCGTTCCGACGGTCTTTGCTGCCCGTCAGTTCGTCAACCATGGCCACGTCTCGGTCAACGGCGTACGCGTCAACATCGGTTCCTACCGCTGCAAGGCCGGCGACGTCATCGAAGTTCGCGAAAAGTCGAAGCAGCTGGTGATCGTTCTGGAAGCCGTCAGCCTCGCCGAGCGCGACGTTCCCGATTACATCGAAGTCGATCACAACAAGATGGTCGCAACCTTCGGCCGCGTCCCGACACTCAGCGACGTTCCGTTCCCGGTCGTCATGGAACCGCATCTGGTCGTCGAATTCTATTCGCGTTAATGCATTCGTCTCGCAGTCGAAACCGATTGCGAGACAACAGCATGCGTCGATATACGGAAAGCCGCTCTTTCGAGCGGCTTTTTTGCGATCTGGAGAGAAGCAATGACAGATTTGCAGGCGACCCTCGATAGCATCTACGCCGATATCCAGCCGCGGATCGGCGAGGGCAAGGTCGCGGACTACATTCCCGAGCTCGCCAAGGTCGACCCGAAGCAGTTCGGCATGGCGATCGTCACGGTCGATGGCAAGGTCTATCGTGTCGGTGATGCCGATACCGCCTTCTCGATCCAGAGCATATCGAAGATCTTCATGCTGACGCTGGCGCTCGGCAAGGTCGGCGAGGGGCTGTGGAAGCGCGTCGGGCGCGAACCTTCCGGATCGGCTTTCAACTCGATCGTCCAGCTCGAGCATGAAAGCGGCATTCCCCGCAATCCCTTCATCAATGCCGGCGCGATCGCCGTCAGCGACGTCGTCATGGCCGGCCATGCGCCGCGCGAGGCAATCGGCGAGCTGCTGCGTTTCGTGCGTTATCTTGCCGATGACGAGTCGATCACCATCGACGACAAGGTGGCGCGCTCGGAAACGCAGACGGGATACCGCAATTTCGCGCTTGCCAACTTCATGCGCGCCTACCGCAATCTCGACCATCCCGTCGACCACGTGCTCGGCGTTTATTTCCATCAATGCGCCTTGTCGATGAGCTGTGAGCAACTCGCCCGCGCCGGGCTGTTCCTGGCGGCGCGCGGCAGCAATCCGACGACCGGCCATTCGGTGGTCTCGCCGAAGCGGGCGCGTCGCATCAATGCGCTGATGCTGACCTGCGGCCATTACGATGGCTCGGGTGACTTCGCCTATCATGTCGGCCTGCCCGGCAAGAGCGGCGTCGGCGGCGGCATCTTCGCGGTGGCGCCTGGCATCGCCTCGATCGCGGTGTGGTCGCCGGGGCTGAACAAGGTCGGCAATTCACAGCTCGGCGCTGCGGCATTGGAGATGCTCGCGGCGCGTACCGGCTGGTCGGTTTTCGGCGATTGACGCTGTGTTGCCAGGCGGGTTTCTGCTAGAGCAAATGTGGAATTTCTGTAGGACGAAGCAATGAATATCGCAGCCAACATCGCCGATGATTTGGAAACCGGCGAAGCCGACACCAGCGGCCATGCGCTGTTTGCCGATGCACCGCGCTCGGTCTCCTTCAACAAGCTGCGCAAGCGGCTGTTGCGGCAGGTGCGCCAGGCCTTCGACGATTTCGACATGCTGAAGGGCCAGAAGCGCTGGCTGGTCGGCCTTTCCGGCGGCAAGGATTCCTACGGGCTGCTGGCGCTGCTGCTCGATCTCAAATGGCGCGGCCTGCTGCCGGTCGAACTCATCGCCTGCAATCTCGATCAGGGACAGCCGAATTTTCCGAAGCACGTGCTGCCGGACTATCTCACCAAGATCGGCGTCCGCCAACGGATCGAATATCGCGACACCTATTCGATCGTGAAGGAGAAAGTGCCTGAAGGCGCCACCTATTGTTCGCTCTGTTCGCGGCTGCGGCGCGGCAATCTCTACCGCGTCGCGCGGGAAGAGGGTTGCGATGCGCTGGTGCTCGGTCATCACCGCGAGGACATTCTCGAAACCTTCTTCATGAATTTCTTCCATAGCGGCCGGCTCGCCTCGATGCCGGCAAAGCTTCTGAACGACGAGGGCGATCTGATGGTGCTCCGGCCGCTTGCCTATGCCGCGGAGGACGACCTCTCGAAATTCGCCGCCGCCATGCAGTTTCCGATCATCCCCTGCGATCTCTGCGGCTCGCAGGACGGGCTGCAGCGCAATGCGATGAAGGACATGCTCGCCGATATCGAGCGGCGGATGCCGGGCCGCAAGGATACGATGCTGCGGGCGCTTTCGCATGTGAACCCGTCGCATCTGCTCGATCCGAAACTCTTCGACTTTTCCACCCTTGGTGTCACCGAACCTTCATGAATGGCCGGCTAAGCAGGCTGGTCATTGCATCAAGGACAGGATTTCGCATGACTATTTCAGATCAGGATATTCTCTTTCTCGGCGATTGCGTCCGAGAGGCGGCGCGCGCCGAAATCATGCCGCGTTTCCGCAATCTCGGCGCCGGCGATATTTCGGAAAAGACCTCGGCGGTCGATCTGGTGACGCAGGCGGATCTGCTTGCCGAACACAGGATCACCGCGGCGCTGAGAGAGCGCTTTCCCGCAGCACTCATTGTCGGCGAGGAGGCTTATGACGCCGACCGGTCCGTCGTGCCGGCCCTTGCTGACGCCGAGCTTGCTTTCGTCATCGACCCCGTCGACGGGACCTTCAATTTCGCCGCCGCGCTTCCCGTCTTCGGGACGATCCTGGCGGTGACCGTGAAGGGCGAGACGGTCGCCGGCATCATTCACGATCCCGTTCTCGGCGACACCGTCACCGCGATCAAAGGTGCGGGCACCTTCCTGACGCGCCAGGACGGGCAATCGACAAAGCTGAAGGTGGCAGAGCCTGCTAGCCTGAACCAGATGGTCGGCGGCATGTCGTGGGGGCATATGGATGAACCGGATCGCTCGCGTATCTGTGCCAACATGGCAAAGATCCGGATGACCTTCGCCTTCAACTGCTCGGCCTACGAATATTGGATGGTTGCCTCCGGCAAGCTGCATTTCATCGGGCATACGAAACTGATGCCCTGGGATCACCTGGCCGGCGTGCTTGCGCATCAGGAGGCCGGCGGCCATACGGCGAAATACGACGGCACGCCCTATCGCCCCGGAGAGACCGTGGGCGGGATCATCTCCGCGCCCGACAAGGAGAGCTGGCAGCTCATCCGGCGTGAGATCGTCGGCATCTGATTCAAGGTTCTCCTGAGAGACCTAAGCGTGAGGATTTGACATGACTTCGACTGTTGACGTGATCGTTCTGGCCGATCTGCTGCGCCGTGCCGCGAACGCAGAGATCCTGCCACGCTTCCGCCGGCTTGGTCAGGACGACGTGCGCGCCAAGAGCGAGGCGACCGATCTCGTCACCGAGGCCGATGAGCAGGCCGAGCGGATGATCAAGGCGGAAGCTCAGCGGCTCTGGCCTAGCGCACTGTTCCTTGGCGAAGAATCGGTCGCGGCCGATCCTGATTTGCTCGGCAGCCTCGAACATGCCGATCTCGCGATCGTCGTCGATCCTGTTGACGGCACGTTCAATTTTGCCGCCGGCATCCCCGCCTTCGGCGTCATGGCGTCCGTTATCTCCGGCGGCGAGACGATTGCCGGTATCATCTACGATCCAATGGGCGACGACTGGGTGATGGCGGAAAAGGGCGGCGGTGCCTGGCTGCGGCGGCCGGACGGCGGCGCTGAGCGGCTCTCGGTCGCAGCTCCCGTCGAACTGGAGCACATGGTTGGCATGGCCTCGACCGGCTACTTGCCGAAGGAAAAGCGCGCCGAAGTGCTCGCCAATCTCGCCAAGGTGCGTTTCCTCACCAATTACCGCTGCGCCGCCCACGAATACCGCACTTTTGCCGGCGGCCATGTGCATTACCTCATGTACAACAAGCTGATGCCCTGGGATCATCTTGCCGGTACGCTGATCTCGCAGGAGGCTGGCGCCTATGCGGCTCGCTTCGACGGCTCGCCCTACCTGCCGCATCATCTCGATGGCGGGCTGCTGATTACCCCCGACAAGGCCTCATGGGAGGTGCTGCGGCGTGCGGTGTTCACGGTCTGAACAACCGCCCGACCTGCCGCATGTTACTGGTAGAGCTTTTCCATGAGAAAGTTTTCCAGGCCTTGCCCACGTTTCTCGACGATTTGCTTCGTTATGACGCGGAAGCCTTTGCGCTCAAAAAACGGTCGAGCGGTTCGGCTGGCTTCGGTATAAATTCGGCTAAAACCCAGTTTCAGAGCTTCGTCCTCGACCCGGCTCAATAGCCGACTTGCGATTCCGACCCCTTGAAATTCGGGGTGCACAAACATCATGTCCAGGCACCCGTCGCCAGTCAGGTCGGAAAACCCGACAGGCGCTCCGTCAAATTCTGCGATCCACGCAGGCCTGCTTATCCTTCGCTCTGCCCATAGTTCGCGATCTTCCACTTTTGCCCAAGCCTGTATTTCAGCGGGTGAGTAATCTTTCGATGAGACCTCTCGAATGGCGCGCAGAAAAATTTCAATCGTCGTGTCCACGTCGCTTGGAGCGTAGGGCCTGATCAGAATTCGGTCGTCCATCGAGGATGCCTTTCGCGCACTGCCTCACCAATCCGATGAGTTGAGCCTTCGATCGAACGACTGCAGCGCTCACGCTATAGCATGTCGAGAATATATCGCCACGCGAGTCGTCCCAATTCGGCGTCGGCTTCGTCACTTCCACCGTGAGCGTCCAGCGATGATCGGGAAGTGGTTTCGCTCGGGAGCAGAATGCGATGGCCGGCCTCTTCTCCCAACACAAGCTGGGTCTGTAAGCCCCAAGCTGTGCGCCGCCGATCAATTGATGCGGCAAATTTGTCTGATGGCCAGAGCGCGTCATCGCATCCCGCTACGAGCAGAATTTCGGCATTCGTTTTCTCCAAAGGGATAGCCGCTGCGTCGATCTCAGATTCGTGCATATCGAGACATCTTTCGAACAGATCCCTATAGGCGACCAACCCGTCTCTGTATTCCCGCACCCATTCTGGGTCTGACGAAACAAAAGGAAGCGGTGTACCTCGCAATGTCCACGACGAGCGCTCGGGCCAGCTGATGCCATCAAGCCCGGGACCAATATTTCCCCAGACGACTGAAGAAGGGCTTATTGCCACAACCGCGCTGATGCGCGGATCGTATACCGCTGTGAGCAGCGCAGCTTCGGCGCCTTTCGATGTACCCACCAGGACGATGCGTTTACAACCGAGTTCGATCAAGTAATCAGTGGCAGCGAAAAAGGTTTCCAGCGGCACCTCGCAAATGCCTGGCACCTGGCCTTCGCCGCCGAACCAGCGAAGCGCTATGACCGTTGCCCCCTGGCTCGCAAACAACCTGGCGCGGGCCACATCGACCCGGCCACTGGAGCCGCCGAGCACCACCATGCCTGTGCTGGCATCCGGTTTGACTTGAATTATCTCGCCCTGCAATGGCGGAGGGAGACGTTGATATTCTGCATCCAAAATCAGGCTCCTTCGTCCAGGGGCTTCCAGATTCAGAAACGGCAGAGTGCCACTTAATGCAATGCCGCCGGAGACCAGCCGGTCAGACAGATTTCCCATTTCAGAAATGGGCAGCACCCGGATCGAGTTGTGGACTGTCGCCGGGGTGGGTGAACAGCTTGCCATTTTCCGCCCAGAGGGTGGCTGCGATCGTCACCGCGCCGAAAAACGCGAAGCCGCCGAAGAGCGGCTGCACTGTGCCGTTGAACATCTGGCCGACCAGGCCACCGAGAATAGCGCCGGCCGTCGTCGAGACGAAGCCGGTGATGGCGGTCGCCGTACCGGCGAGATTGCCCATCGGCTCGAGGCTGATGGCGGTGAAATTGGTGGCGATCACGGCAAACATCATCAGCACGATGGTGAAGATGCCGTAGGCGATGGCGAAATCCGGTTTGCCGGCCAGCGAATGGAAAAAGCCGATAGCCGACAGCACCGTGAAAATCAGCAGGGCGGTGTGCGAGATGCGGCGCATGCCGAATTTGCGCACGAAGAAGCCGTTGGCGAAATTGGCGACGGCGATGCCGCCGGCGGTGGCCGCAAAGGCGATCGGCAGCCAGTCGCCAAGGCCATAGACCTCGCCGAACACCTGCTGCACCGAGATCACATAAGCGCTGATGACGCCGGTAAACATGGTGAGGCCGATCATATAGCCGCAGGTGATGCGGTTTGTGAGCACGGTCTTGAAGCCATCGACGACAGAGCCGACCGACAGCGGCAGCCGTTCTTCCGGCGGCAGCGATTCCTTCAGCCGCAGGAGAGCCCAGACGAACAGGATGGTGGCGATGATGCCGAGCAGGATGAAGATCCAGTGCCAGTTGGCATAAAGGATAATGAGTTGGCCGACGGAGGGGGCAACGATCGGCACGATCATGAAGACGATCATCACATAGGACATGACACGGGCCATTTCGCGGCCACCGAAGCAGTCGCGTACCATGGCCATGGTCGTTATGCGCACAGCAGCACCGCCCACACCCTGAACGAAGCGCATGACGAGCAGCATTTCAAAGCTGCCGGTCGCTGCGGCGGCAAACATGCCGACAACATAGCAGGCGAGGCCGCCGAGCAGGATGTTGCGGCGGCCGAAGGTATCCGAAAGGCTGCCGAAGAAGATCTGCGAGACGCCGAATCCCAAGAAGAACACGCCGATGATCAGCTGCGCGTCGTTGGTATTGGTGACGCCGAGAGAATGGCCGATATTGGGCAAAGCCGGCAGCATGCTGTCGATTGCCATGGCGACGCTGGCGGTCATGATGGCGATGGTGACGACGAATTCGGCAAAGCCCATGCCGATGCGGCGGGAGCCCTGGTTTTCCTGGTGCGGTTTATGCGGCGGCGTCATGTTATTGAGATCCCGGATGCGAGGGAGACCGGCCGTTCAGACGGCCGGGTTCTGCTGTTGGAAGAGGCGGCCCTTCTCGGCGATCAGCACAAAGACAAGGCCAATGATCGACACAAAGAAATAACCCGCGACCATCGGCAGCGCGGTGCCGTCGAAGGCCTGGCCGATGCCGGCGCCGATGAGGGCGCCGCCGACCGTGCTCATGAAGCCGAGGACAGAGGAGGCGGTGCCGGCGACATGGCCGAGCGGCTCCATGGCGAGCGAATTGAAGTTTGAGCCGATCCAGCCGAACTGGAACATGGCAAGGCCGAAGAAGGAGATGAACAGAGCGAAGGGCATCGGCTCGGTGCTGGCCATCTGGACGATCAGCCAGATGGCGTTGATGGCGATGAAGCCGAGCAGCGAGCCGTGCGACAGGCGGCGCATGCCGAGCTTGCCGACAAAGCGCGAATTGAAGAAGGACGACAGCGACATGAAGATCGCCACGCCGGCGAAGGCGAAGGGGAAATAGACGCCTAGATCGTAAATGCCGACATAGACCTGCTGGGCCGAATTGATGAAGCCGAACAGCGCGCCAAAGATGAAGGTGCTGGCGATGGTGTAGCAGAGCGCGACGCGATTGGTCAGCACCAGCTTGAAGGCGCCGAAGATGGAGCGGGCGGTGAAGGGACGGACATTGGCGGGATGCAATGTTTCCGGCAGGCGGAGATAGGCCCAGACGGCAATACCAGTCGCCATGGTGGCGATGAAGAGGAAGATCAGGTGCCAGTTGCCGAAGAACATGACGATCTGGCCGGTGCCGGGCGCAATGACCGGTACGATCATGAAGACCATCATGATCAGCGACATGACTTCGGCCATCTGCCGGCCGCCATAGATATCGCGAACGATGGAGACGGTGATGACGCGGGTTGCGGCCGAACCGACGCCCTGCACGAAGCGCAGGGCGAGCAACCCTGCAAAGGACGGCACGAAGACGATACTGATGGCGGACAGGATATAGATGACGAGACCGATCAAAAGCGGCGTGCGGCGACCGAAACGGTCAGAGAGCGGCCCGTAGAACAGCTGGGCACAGCCGAAGCCGAGCAGATAGGTGGAGACGACGAATTGCCGGTGATTTTCGCTCTCGACGCCGAGGCTGGCGCCGATCTGCTGCAAGGCTGGCAGCATGATGTCGATCGCCAGAGAGTTGACGGCCATCAGGAAGGCGGCGAGCGCGATAAATTCTCGCTTGCCCATGGGCAGGCGGCCCGCGGACACGGCTTGTGATGAATCTGTCACAATGAAATTCCCATAAACAGGCTAAGGCGCTGCTTGCCGCAGCGCCTCGGACTCAAGATACAGATTTGGAAACCGGGCGGACGCCCGGTGACCGGTCAGGAGGCGGCGCGCACCGCGATGCCGTTTTCCTGGAGGTGCTGCTGCAGTTCACCAGCCTGGAACATTTCCCGGACGATGTCGCAGCCGCCGACGAACTCGCCCTTTATGTAAAGCTGCGGGATTGTCGGCCAGCTGGAGTATTCCTTGATGCCCTGGCGGATTTCCGAATCGGCGAGCACGTTGACGCTCTTGTAGTCGACGCCGATGTAATCGAGAATCTGTACGACCTGGCCGGAGAAACCGCACTGCGGAAACTGCGGCGTGCCCTTCATGAAGAGGACGACGTCGTTGCTCTTGATTTCGTTGTCGATGAATTCGTGAATACCGCTCATGGGACCTAATCCTTTTCAACAGGCGGGTTAAAGGCCCACCGTTTCAATCGTTGCCTTTAGATAGCATGCGACAGCGGGAATTCCAGCCGCCCGAACCAAAAAAAGACCAATTCGGGCAGGCCGTTGCCGGGTTGTTGCCGTCGCGTTACGGTCGGTGGGCGAGATAGATCTGAATCTGCTCGATGTCAGCCTCGGTGAAGTGGCTGAAATCCCATTGTGAAACCTGCGTCATCACGCCGAGATCGCGGCCGCCGACACCCTTGCCGGTGCGCAGCAGCGTCTTGAAATCGGCAGCCGAATAGGATTGCGCCAGGGGCTTAAGCGCCGGCGCCAGGAAGGCTTCCGACTGCTTTGCCGTATCGAGATTGTGGCAATGGCTGCAGTCGGTCCTGAAGGCATATTCGCCGATATCGGCCGGACGCGTGGCGGCAGGGGCGATGACGGCGGGCACCAGATCGGCTTCGAAGGGGATTTTGTCGAGCGCCAGGCCGATTCGCCCGAGCGGTCCCCATTGCGTCGTTCCCACCACCGCGTCGGGAAGCTGCTTCAGACTGCGCAGCCAGGCAATGATCGCCGCCATGTCGTCATCGGTGATATTGGCGAAGTTGCTTGCCGGCATGATGAAGACACCGGTGCCGTCTTTCTTGATGCCGTGGCGGATGAGGCGCACGAGTTCAGCATCGCTGTACATGGGCACGAAGCGGGTCAGGTTCGGCGCGACGATGCGGCCGACGCCCGGCTCGTCGATGAGCACGTTGCCGGCATCGTGATGACAGCCGCCGCACATCAGCGTGCGGGCGCGGCGTTCGGCTTCTTCCGCAGACAGCGTCGTCTTGACGGTGAAATCCGCCGCTGCGACGTCATAGGTCCTGGAGAGACGCATCTCCAATAGGGCGTATACGCCGGCAACGGCGATGAGACAGATCGCGACGACGGCCGCGAGAATGATTTTCACAATGCGCTTCATCGGTTCGGGCCCTCAATGACGTTGTGGAGTTGGCATAGGCGAAGCGCCGGCTTTTGCGTTGCCGCAGCATCTTGAGCCGGGGGTATTGGCGAAGTTCGGAAGGTCGATGCAGAACGTGAGCTTGACGGCACTTTACCGGAGCATAATTCGTCCGAAACTGCTCACATTTTCATTGTACCTCAACTGCGGCGTTGACGGCTGCGGCCGGCGGCGGTGCGGCGCTTGCTGACTTGTTTGCGGGGAGGCTTGGGTTTGGCCGAGGTCGCCTTGCGCGCGACTGTCGTCGTCGCGGCGGGGCGTGTCTTACGCCTCCTGCGCTTCGTCGTGACGCGGCCGGTGGTTTTCTTCAGGATCTCCTTCAGCACGGTGTCGACGACGCCTGATATCAATTCTTTGACTAGGTCGGCCACAAAACCCCTCCGTTCGTGATGGAAACGACATGGATGCTATTGAATTCCGGAAGAGTTCGGTTAGCAAGACGGCTTCGACACCATAGCTGCTTTTTTGCCGATATCAGCGGCACAGCAGCCGGATCGCAGCAACATGCCGGCCATTTGCCCGGCCGGAAGAGCGGAATGAAACTGATCGAGAAGCGGGTCGTCCTGCATTTCCCGGGCTTCGAGCCGCTTGACGGCGTTGCCCACAGGGCGCGCTATGAGCGTTCGGCTAGGCAGAGTGCCGCCGTCTGGGGCTATTCGCTTGAAACGGGTGCGCCGGAGGCGGGAAGTGATCCCCTCAGTTTCTTGGTCACGACGGGCGAACGGGGCGCCGACAAAGCGGCGGCCGGGGAAGGAACCGGTTCCTCCGGCTGGCAGACGAAGAGCCGGATCCACATGGTCGATCACGATACCCTGGTGCGCAGACTGCGTGCCGGCAACACGCTGAGCCAGATCATGGCGGGCTTCCGAAGCTGCGCCGAGATCATGCTCGAAGGCGGGATGCGGGGCTATTTTCGCCACGCCTGGCGCTTCGGCCTGTTCTTCCTCTTCCCGTTCGTGCTGACGGCACTGGCGATCGCGCTGACGGCGCAGATCGCCATCCTGCCCTATGCTCTCGGCTTTTCGCCATGGCACATGCTGTGGAGCGGGCCGCTGGCGCTCTGTTTCTTCATCTTCGCCTTCCTGCCGTTTTCCGAGCGTTTCCACACGCTGCATCTCTTTGCCGATTGGAAAATGGCCGTGGCGCTCGGCCGCATGGACCGGGCCGATTTCAACGGCTGGCTGGAGGATCGGGCCACCGCCGTACGCAAGACGCTTGACGAAGAGGCGGACGAATATGTGATCTCCTCGCACAGCATGGGATCGAGCGTCGCCGCCCATGTCATCGGCCTATTGCTGGAGAGGGAGCCGGAGATATTCAAAGGCAAGCGCGTGGTGTTTGCCACCCTCGGCAGCGCCATCCTGCAATGTGCGTTGATGTCATCGGCGACACTGCTGCGCGCCCGCGTCGGGCTGATCGCCCGCTGTCCCGACATTTCCTGGCTCGATGTGCAGTGCCTGACGGATTCGATCAATTTTTACAAGGTGCCGGTCGTCGCCGTCTCCGGCCATCGGGATGCGCCTCAGGCGAAGATGATCCTGATTCGCGTCAAGCAGATGCTGACGCGCGAACACTACCGCAAGATCCGCAAGGACCAGCTACGCGTCCACCGGCAATATGTGCTTGGCCTGGACCTAAAGGCGTCGTTTGATTTCACGCTGATGACCGCGGGACCGATGCCGGCCTTGGTCTTTGCCGATCCCGATGAAAAGAGAATGCCCGGCTGAGGGCCGGGCATCGTCCGTCCGGATTGCATCGGCTCTATTCCGGCGCCGAGGTCTGCAGCGCCAGCGCATGCAATATGCCGCCCATATTGCCCTTCAGCGCCTCGTAGACCATCTGGTGCTGTTGCACGCGGCTCTTGCCGCGAAAGGCTTCGGCGACGACTTCGGCGGCGTAGTGATCGCCGTCGCCCGCCAGATCGCGGATCGTCACTTTGGCACCGGGAATCCCAGCCTTGATCATGTCTTCGATATCGCCGGGTTTCATGGCCATGATCGTTACTCCTTGCACATCATTCCGCAGCGGCAAGTTCGCCGCGGCCTTCCATGAAATCAGGGAACCATGATTCATGGGCATCGCGCAATTGCTGAATCGGCAGCGAGATGAGATCGCCGACGACGAGCGCTGTTCCTCCGACCGTGCCGAGACGGCGGAAAGGAACGCCGCCACCTTCTGCATTGACGCAGACGAAATCGGCAACATCGGCAGGCAAGGTGAGGACGTAGCGCGCCTGATCCTCACCGAAGAGCAGCGCATGTGGTGCACCCTTGCCTTCGCTCAGATCGATCGTCAGGCCTTTGCCCGAGGCCATCGCCATTTCGGCGAGCGCCACGGCAAGGCCGCCCGAGGAGATGTCGTGGCAAGCGGTCGCCTGGCCGTTGCGGATGACGGAGCGAACGAAATCGCCATTGCGGCGCTCGGCAAACAGATCCACCTCCGGTGCCGGACCTTCGCGGCTGGAAAGTACGTCGCGGAGATAGACGGACTGGCCGAGATGGCTGCCGTCGACGCCGATCATGATCACCTTGTCGCCGTCGTTGGCAGTGCCGATGCGAGCCATCTTGCGCCAGTCCGGCAGCAGGCCGACGCCTGCGATCGTCGGGGTCGGCAGAATGGCGACGCCGTTGGTCTCGTTGTAGAGCGACACGTTGCCTGACACGATCGGGAAATCCAGCGCGCGGCAGGCCTCGCCGATGCCCTTCACCGCCTCGACGAACTGGCCCATGATCTCGGGCTTTTCGGGATTGCCGAAGTTCAGATTGTCGGTGGCGGCGAGCGGTTCGGCGCCTGTCGCGGTGATATTGCGCCAGCATTCGGCGACCGCCTGCTTGCCGCCTTCGAAGGGGTCTGCCTCGACATAACGCGGGGTGACGTCGGAGGAGAAGGCGAGCGCCTTGGAGGGATGGCCGTCAACGCGCACCACGCCGGCATCGCCGCCCGGAAGCTGCAGCGAATTGCCCTGGATCAGCGTGTCGTATTGCTCATAGACCCAGCGGCGGCTCGACTGGTTGGCGGAGCCGACGAGTTGCAGCAGGGCCTGGCCGTAATCTTCGGGTGCGGCGACGAGATTGGCGGGCAGGGGGGCATGCTTGCCGGATTCGCGCCAGGGGCGATCATATTCCGGCGCCTGGTCACCGAGATCCTTGATTGGAAGGTTGGCGACTTCTTCGCCCTGGTGCACGACGCGGAAGCGCAGGTCGTCGGTCGTCTTGCCGACGATTGCGAAATCGAGGCCCCACTTGACGAAGATCGCTTTGGCTTCCTCTTCCTTCTCCGGCTGCAGCACCATGAGCATGCGCTCCTGGCTTTCCGACAGC
>NZ_LWBS01000119.1 GCF_001652265.1 Rhizobium leguminosarum | reverse complement strand
ACCGCCTGAGCTTCGAGCGCGCCCTAAAGCGGCGCAGAACATACAATCAGAGATATTTTCCTTTACATTCTACAATCTATAAGATAGATGTAATGTGCGCTCGCACTCGCCTTTAGGATGTGCTGACGTCACAATAACGATACGGAGGAAACATCATGGCAACTGTCCCAGGAAATTCCGCAGTAGACGACGCACTGGCCGCCAGCCCTCAGCAGGTCAATATATTGGTGGTTATCGACACTGAATACGTGAAGGCCCACTATCCGCCCAACAGTAGCTCGGATAGCCCACCAGGAATCGATCACAACAGCCAATTTATGATCTGCACCGGCTCGCGCGGCGACGTTACCGGCCAAGGCAGCGCGGATCTTTCGTTCAAAGCGAATGTCGGCGATAACGTGTCGTTCACCGGGGTTTCGATCTACGACAATTCAGATGACGCCGTGATTGTCTACGGTATCAAGTACTGGAACGGTGACAAGGTCTTCAATCAGTTCGTACCCAACGTCGTAACGCGGAAGAACGCGGTTTTTCCCAATCCAGAGACGTCAAATGGGATTCCTCCGCTGCAAGAACAATTAACTTTCGCAACCTACGACGCGAAGATTGCACGTTCTGGTAAGGAAAATTTCTACGTCTATTTTGCCCTCTACAAGCTCTCTGACGACGGTCAGTCTCAGAATTTGTATGGCTATTACTACTGGGATCCACAGATCATAGTCCCCTGAGGCCTAACGGTTACAGGCGGCGGCCGGGAAAAGCCGCCGCCTCGATCTATGAAGCTCAAACCATTCGGTGATGCCGCATCGCGGTTTTGCCGGGCGGAGGAACCCATGGCAATCGACGCTCTCCCGGCCAGCGCGCAGCAGATCGGCTTACTTGTCGTGATCGATACCGCAAGCGTCACGGCACACTACAAGCCCAACAGTCATTTTGAACACCCACAACCGATCAATCACGAAAGCCAATTTATGATCTGCACGGGATCGCGCGGTCAAGTCACCGGTCAGTGCAGCTCGGATCTCTCTTTTCACGCGAATGTTGGTGACAGCGTATCCTTCGCTGGCACGTCCGTTTATAGCAATTCGGAGGACGCTGTTATTCTCTGCGGCATTACGCATGCAAGTGGTGACCAGGTATTTAACCGGTTCCACGCGAATTACGCCGCCCGAGACAGGGCGGCGTTCCCTGACCCCAATTCGGGAAACGGCCTTCCGGCACTTCACAAGCGTCTGACATTTTCGATCTATGACGCTCGGGTGAGACGTTCCGGAACGGAGATTTTCTACGTCAGGTTCGCCCTTTATAAGTTGGCCGAGGATGGCCAAACGCAAAAGCTTTATGGCTATTTCCAATGGGATCCGCAGATTACAGTGAGCTGATGGTATTGCGGGGCTTGTCGCAAACG
>NZ_LWBS01000118.1 GCF_001652265.1 Rhizobium leguminosarum | reverse complement strand
GATTGAGCAGGACCACCGGTTTATCAAGAAGCTGACCCGCCCCATGAAGGGCTTCAAATCCTTTCAGTCTGCGTCAGCAACACTGGATGGTATCGAGGTGGCTCACATGATCCGCAAGCGCCAATTTTCAACCAGTGGCCAATCGGCATTTCAGCAATTCGCCGCACTCGCTGCATAACTGTGTCCAGCGATGGCCGCTTCTGCGGCCTTTTAAAAAGTTTGCGACAAAACCGAACCGCGGGCTATTTCCAAACGAAGCTTTCACGATCAAAACAGAATTGCCGGGCGGTGGCTCTATCGAAACGCAGATAGAGGCTTTGACCCATCATCCCAAATTACAGGGCATGATCTATCGGCTCCCACCACCAGGCTTGCGACTTTGCTAAATGGTCTCTCGCAATAGCGGTTCTGTTGCCAAGCATCGACCGGCCGGCCGGCTCGGTGGCAATTTTTCCCCAGATCAGCGCTTGCGGTCGCCCTTGTCGCCCTGCCCGGACTTGGCCTCGTGTTTCGCGTCATAGCGTGCGGGAAATCGGTGGCGACGATAAAGAGGATCAGGGGAAAATCTGGTCATGCCGCCAGATCCCACATTTTGATCGATGCCCGGTTAACGTTACGGTGCCCATCGATGTCCTTGGCAAGTGGCAGCTTGGCGATGCTGAGCTGGTAGCGAATGGACCGGGCCTGCTTCTCGGCGATCTCCGACTGCAGGAGGTCACCGACGATACGCGGCGGTTCGTGCTGCCGCTTGATAGTGGCGGCCATGGCATGGATAGGATGGCGAATCTTTCCTCCCAAAGTGAGTAAATTTGCTCATTTACTACAATGGTCCTAAGTGATTAATACAACAAGGCGATTTAAATGAATAAAATACACGCAAAGGCTGCGATCCTCAAGGTGGATATATTGTCTGATTGCTGCAGAATGCCGCTCTGAACACTTTATTCCCCGGACAGATCTATCGGCTGCCAAAGTCGGCAGGGAATGCAATTTGCCACGCCCAGATAGCAACATTTGAATTCCGACTAGCGCGAAACAACGTCCTGGCATCCAAGGGAGGATTTGGGCCATGTCGACCGTCGTAGGATGTCACGGTGAATATGATCCTGCCGTGGTCGTCAGCGGCGCGATCGGTCCATATGCTGCCCTTTGTGGAGGGACAGTCGGAAACGGCGCGTCCGGAAACGGCTATGTGACGGGGTTGAAACTCGCTGTTGGAATTGCATCTGCGGCCGGTTTGGATGAAGGCACATGCAGGATTGTTTCCGGTGACAGATGCCGCGTTGCTGAAGCACCGGGTCGAGTCTGTTCAACGAAGACGGCGGCATGTTTGGAGATGCGCAAACCAAGGAAGCCGACGTGCGGTCCTTCCTGCAGCAAACCTTGGATTGCGTCGGCAACAGCATCGTTGCGTGCGGCCAGAACCACAATGTGCGCTATGGCCGGATCTCCGCCGGGGCAAAGGCACTCTATGTCCCTGAGGGCTATTATGGCTGCGCGATCGCCTGTGGCCCGTACCTAACGTTGGCACAGCGAACAATCCCCCCTGGATGGTCAGCGGCGCGTCTTGCCAAGGCAGACAGGCCGAAATGGGAGACAGCGCTTGGACTTGTTCCGTTGGCTCGCTCGCCGCCGGTTTATCTGCCACCAGGAGAGGTCATTCCTGG
>NZ_LWBS01000117.1 GCF_001652265.1 Rhizobium leguminosarum | reverse complement strand
CGTCCGTCAGCACCAGCGACTTCGACTTGTTCACCGGGTCGCCGATCATGCCCTTCTGATGCAAGCGATCCGTCGTTGCCCAGTCAAAGCCCTTCCAGGCACAACGCTCGTTATGCAGCGTTAGCCACAACAGCGCCAAAACGGCATCGTCGATCTTGTCCTCATCGATCTCCATGAACCCGACGTTACCACGCGAACCCCATTAAGTCCTGCGGCCCACCTCGGATGGATACGAAGATGCGCCGCAAGGAGATGGTGGATTTCTTTGCGACATGCCCACCGACCGTGATTGCGATCGAAGCCTGTGCCGCTTCGCATCACTGGGCGCGGTTGCTGACAGGGTTCGGACATGAGGTAAAGCTGATCGCGCCACAACTGGCGAAGCCCTACGTCAAGCGCGGCAAGAATGATGCGGCCGATGCCGAAGCGCTATGCGAGGCGATGAGCCGCCCGACGATGCGGTTCGTTCCGGTAAAGAGTGCGGATCAGCAAGCCGTGCTGATGCTGGTGGGCATGCGCGAGCGCGCTGTCGCCGCACAGACGCAGCTTGCCAATACGATTCGTGGCTATGCAGCTGAGTTCGGGCTGACCGCGGCCAAAGGCATGTCTCATCTTCCGCTCCTTCTGGAACGCATCATGATTGATGAAAGCATTCCGGCTGTGGCGCGTGAGCTGTTCGCGTCTCTCGTTGAGGAATTTGCGCAGTTGGGTGAGCGCCTGAAAGAGGTGGAGGCAAAACTGATGGCTTGGTATCGCAACAATGAATGTTGTCGCCGTCTTGCAAAGATCCCTGGTGTCGGACCAATCGGCGCGGTCTTGCTGGTGATGAAAGCGCCGGCACCGGAACAGTTCAGATCTGGAAGGCAGTTTGCCGCCTGGATGGGCCTGACGCCCAAGGATCATTCGACTGCTGGCAAAGTCAGGCTCGGTATCATTACGAGGGCCGGCGATGAGGCATTGCGCAAAACATTGGTCGTGGGTGCGACCTCGTTGCTTCGACAGGTGAGAGCGGGAAGAGGCAGGAACGCTTCGCTCTGGCTCATCGAGTTGCTCAAGCGCAAGGCCCCAAAACTCGCGGCTGTCGCGTTGGCCAACAAGATCGCCAGGATCGCCTGGAAAATGATGGTGACCGGCGAGGCTTACAAGGGCAATGCTGCGCGCCCGGCTCTGGCCTGCGCGGCGTGAAGAGATCAGTCGGTCACGGTGAGCAGGATACAGACGCTACCGTGCTGAGCTGATGCGTGAACTTGCAGGAAACGATTAGATGGTGTGATCGCTCGATCCGAGACGCGGTACACTCCGTAGATGCCAGTGGCCCAACGAGGCCGATCAAGTGTTTGGAACCCACGTCGCGGAACCCATCTTGGCCAGCGTTCATGTGTGAACGCAACAAAAGGCCGGACATATGAACGCAAGAGATCCGATCAAATCATCAAAGAGTTCTTGCAAGGAGGGGCCGTCCACATATGGCATCTCGACGAATGCGTGGTGGCCATCAATGGCAAGAAGCAGTGGCTCTGGCGTGCGGTCGATCAGGACGGCTTCGTCCTCGAAGTACTGGTGCAAAGCCGCCGAAATGCCAAGGCGGCAAAGCGTCTGATGCGTAAGTTGCTGAAGGCTCAAGGGCGGACACCACGGGTCATGATCACCGACAAGCTCCGGTCCTATGATGCCGCCAGGCGCG
>NZ_LWBS01000116.1 GCF_001652265.1 Rhizobium leguminosarum | reverse complement strand
CCGGTCGGCAAGACCTACGTCTACGAGTTCGACCTCGTGAAATCCGGCACTTTCATGTACCACCCGCATTCCGACGAGATGGTGCAGATGGCCATGGGCATGATGGGCTTCTTCGTCGTCCATCCCAAGGATCCGACGTTCATGCGCGTCGACCGCGACTTTGTCTTCCTGCTCAACGCCTACGACATCGATCCCGGCTCCTATGTGCCGCGGATCATGGAGATGACCGACTTCAACATGTGGTGCTGGAACAGCCGCGTGTTTCCGGACATCAGCCCGCTCGTCGTTTCCAGGAACGACAGGGTGCGGGTGCGAGTCGGCAACCTCACCATGACGAACCATCCGATCCACATGCACGGCTACGATTTCGAAGTGACATGTACCGACGGCGGCTGGGTGCGGCCGGAAGCGCGGTGGCCGGAGGTGAGCATCGACATCCCGGTCGGCGCGATGCGTGCCTACGAGTTCGATGCCAAGTACCTCGGCGACTGGGCGATCCACTGCCACAAGTCGCACCATACGATGAACGCCATGGGTCACGACATCCCGACCTTCATCGGTGCGGACAAGTCGAAGGTCGCCGAGAAGATCAGGAAGCTGCAGCCGGAATACATGCCCATGGGAACCAAAGGCATGGCCGACATGGGCGAAATGGAAATGCCCATCCCCGAGAACACGGTTCCCATGATGACCGGCTGGGGGCCGCATGGTCCGATCGAAATGGGCGGCATGTTCTCGGTCGTGAAGGTCCGCGAGGGCATCTCGGCGGACGACTACTCCGATCCCGGCTGGTACGAAAACCCACCGGGAACACAGGCCTGGGAGTGGACCGGCGAACTACCGGACGCGACCAGGACCAAAGACGCGAAGACGCAAATCACGCCGAAGCCGACAAACGGCTGAGGCCTAAAACTCCCACGTCAAAAAGGATCTACGCATGAAGAACTTTGTAATGGCACTGGCGCTGTTCGCCCTCGCAACCCCTGCCCTGGCTTCCGGCAATCACGCCGGCGGCCACGGTGAAAAAATGGCGGTTGGAGAACCCGGCGACAAGGCCAAGGCGACGCAGACGGTCCGCGTCACGATGAAGGAAACCGAAGACGGGAGGATGATATTCACCCCTGCCGTCTTCAATGTCCGCAAGGGGCAGACAGTCAAGATCGCGATCAAGAATGCCGGAACCGTCGACCACGAATTTGTGCTCGATCAGGAGGACAAGATTCTGGAGCACAAGAAGGTCATGGAGAAGTTCCCCGAGATGGAACATGCCGATGCCAATTCCATCCGCCTTCCGGCCGGTCAATCCGGCGAGATCGTCTGGAAGTTCACCACCGACGGCGAGTTCAAGTTCGCCTGCCTGATCCCCGGTCACTATGAAGCAGGCATGCACGGTGACGTCACCGTCGCTGGAAAATAATCGAACCAAGGAGACATCGAGATGAAAATAGCACTCAAGATCACTGTTGCTGCCCTCGTGTCCTTAAGCGCGGCCTTCGGTGCGTTCGCCCAGGAATTCACCAAGGGTGTCGTCAACAAGGTCGACGCAAAAGCGAACAAGGTGACCATCAAACATGAGGACCTGAAGAACCTCGACATGCCCGCGATGACGATGGTTTTCCGCGTCGAAGACCCGGCCCTGCTTGAGAAGCTCAAGGAAGGCTCGAATATTGAGTTTGTCGCAGAGCGCGTCAACGGCAAGCTCACCGTCACAGAGGTCAAGTAAGCCAACTCGCCGTCGCTG
>NZ_LWBS01000115.1 GCF_001652265.1 Rhizobium leguminosarum | reverse complement strand
GTCGCCACTTCGGCGTTACGGCTCCGTCTGTTCACCAGATGGTGCTGACCCTCGAGAAGGCGGGTTTTATATCTCGCGTGCCAGGCGCCGCACGCAGCATCCAACTTCTCATCCCACCAGAAGCCCTGCCAATTCTACGATAAGACAAACCGTCATAATCTCTGTGGCGTGGTACTAGGAGCTATATCTGCTGTCCCGTACGTTGAAGCGGCGCAGTCTGGTCAACCCGCAAGGTACCCCAAATGTGCTTCCGGCGCCCGTTACAACTGTGTCGTCGACGGTGATACGCTGTGGATCAACGGCCAGAAGGTGAGGGTTGCCGATATCGACGCCCCGGAGATCAGCACGCCGAAATGCGCGTCGGAACTGACACTCGGCAACAAGGCAACAGACCGGTTGATCGAGCTCGTCAACGAAGGGCCATTCCAACCCCAGGCTTGGCCAGGCCGTGATACGGATCGGTACGGCCGCAAGCTTCGGGTTCTCGTCCGGGACGGGCGAAGCCTCGGCGATCGGCTGGTTGAGGAAGGCCTGGCACGAACTTGGTCGGGCCGGCGCGAGCCCTGGTGTTGAAGGACCGACCCGCCGGAGCGGGTCGGTGGCGCCTCATGGGCGCCTGTTCCAGTTGGTCTCGAAGGTGACCTCGATGTCGATGAAGAACGGGATCTTGATCGCGAGCTTCAAGCCGAGCTTACCCTTTCGGAAGAAGTGACTGATGACCTTGCCAAGAGTGTGCAGGCGGCGGCCGGTAGCGGTGAGGAATTTTGCGAGCTGTTGCATGGTGTTTCTCCTGTGATTGCGTTTCATCGCGGGGATGAGATGCGGATCGGGAAGGAGTGGTGCATCGGAACGACCGAAGCGAAGCGGAGGACACCTGAGGACGGCTGAATTTTGGCTCCCGAGGAAGCCGAAGGCGGGGAAAATTCTGGCGGCATCAGGTCGCGGCACGACGCTCGATACGCACCATCCCTGATGTCGATGAAATCGGATCACAGGAGAACCGCGACAGTCGATCATGGCGCAGCGCTATCGGTTGCCCCTCAGTGAGGAGGCTCCCGATCGACGGTCTCGTTCTGCAGGGCGACGGCAGTTGCAAGCTCCGCCTGAGCGACATCTAGTTCGGCCTGGATCTGGCGACGCTCGCCGGCGTCGCAGGCGTTACGAATCTCGGCCCGCAGTTCCTCGATCTGGATTTCAATGTCGTATGTCATCGTCTGATCTCCTTGAATGTGAAAGACGACGTCAGCGGCCGGGAGGGGATGGCGAGGTCAGGGATCGCGCAAGCGACCGGCACGCCGGGGAGTGGGGGAGCCGATTTTCGGAAGGTGCCGCAGGCGGCTGGAGAAAATTGGGGGAACCGCTCATCCTTGAGGCCGGCATGCGCGAGCGGCACACTCCCGGTTTCTGAGCAGCTATCCCTCCCTCTGGTGTGGCACCAAAAAAGCCGGGCCAGGCTCGAAGCCTGATCCGGCTTTTGATTTTCGGAGAGGTTATGACCCTGCCCTTTCGGGCGGGGCTTGGGTTCTCAGTCCCGGTTCGGGCGGGACCAGATCAGCTGGAGTTCCTTTTCGCCTTCGACTTCCGTCAGCGTTGCGTAGATGGGAGCGGGGAAGCTCGGGTCATCGAGCTTGACCGAGAGATAATCGCGGCCCGTCTGCTCCGAGTGCTTCTGCCAGGCGGCGCCGAGTTCCGTGTTATGCGGTGCACCGCATAACGTCGATTATGCAGAGAGCGGGATTATGCGGAGTATCGGTCGCTGAAGACTGGTTTTGCCGGTGTTTGCGGTGGATTTTACTCCGCATAACTCCGGGGGTTGATGGGTAGCGCCCCGCTGTGAGCGGA
>NZ_LWBS01000114.1 GCF_001652265.1 Rhizobium leguminosarum | reverse complement strand
CCTATGAGGCGCCGCAGGGCGAGATCGAGACGCTGCTGGCCGGGATCTGGGCCGAGCTTCTCGGCGTTGAGCGGGTCGGGCGCCACGACAACTTCTTCGAGCTCGGCGGCCACTCATTGTTGGCGGTTCAAATGATGGAGCGTCTGCGGCGGCTGTCGCTCGGGGTCGAGGTTCGCACCGTATTTGCAAAGCCGATGCTTGCCGATCTGGCGGCCAATCTTGGCAGCCACCGGGAGGTGGCGGTGCCTGCCAACCCGATCACGGAACAGAGTACGGCGATCACGCCGCAGATGCTGCCGCTGATCGATCTTACCCAACCGGAGATCGACCGGATCGTGTCGACGGTGCCCGGCGGCGTCGGCAATATCCAGGATATCTATGGCCTGTCGCCGCTGCAGGACGGCATTCTGTTCCATCATTTGCTGGCAACCCAGGGTGACCCCTATCTCCTGGTGTCGCAGATGGCCTTTGCCGAGCGGGGTGTGCTCGATCGCTACCTTGCTGCGGTTCAACAGGTGGTCGACCGCCACGACATTCTGCGCACGGCCTTTGTCTGGGAGGGTCTGTCGAGCCCGGCGCAGGTTGTCTGGCGCAAGGCGTCCTTGGATGTGCTCGAGGTCGAGCTGGAGGGCTGTGATGGTTCCGGCGCCGATGAGCTCAGGCGGCGGTTCGATCCGCGCCAGTACCGTCTCGACCTTGGCCGGGCGCCGCTGATGCGGTTCGTGATCGCGCGCGAACCGGGCAGTGGGCGCTGGCTGCTTTTGGTGTTGCAGCACCATCTGATCGGCGATCATACGACGGCCGAAGTGATGTATGCCGAGGTCCGGGCCGTGCTGCAGGGGCGCGCGCATGAGCTTGCAACGCCGCAGCCGTTCCGCAACCTGGTGGCGCAGGCGCGGCTTGGCATGGATGCCAAAGCGCATGAAGCGTTCTTCCGGGAGATGCTGGCCGACATCGACGAGCCGACGCTGCCGTTCGGTCTGAGCGAGGTCTACGGCGACGGCCGCGGATCCCGCGAGGCACGGCGGATGCTGCCGGAGGCGCTCAACGATCGGCTGCGCCACCAGGCGCGGCGGCTGGGGGTGAGTCTGGCTAGCCTTTGCCATCTGGCCTGGGCCCAGGTGATGGCGCTGAGCAGCGGGCGCGAGCAGGTGGTGTTCGGCACGGTGCTGTTCGGCCGCATGCATGCGGGTGCCGGCGCCGACCGTACCATGGGCTTGTTCATGAATACCTTGCCGTTGCGGCTGGATCTGGATGAGACCGGGGTCGAGGAAAGTGTGCGTATCGCCCACGCCCGTCTGGCCGAATTGCTCTCACACGAGCATGCCTCGCTGGCATTGGCGCAACGCTGCAGCGATATTGCCGCACCAGCGCCACTGTTCAGTGCGCTGCTGAACTATCGCCACAACACGCCGGCCATGGCCGGCGAGGGAACAAGCGACGTGCTGTCCGGCATGGAATGGCTGGGGGACGAGGAACGGACCAACTACCCGCTGACATTGTCGGTGGATGATTTTGGTCAGGAGCTGGGGCTCACGGCGGATGCGGTCGAACCGATCTCCGCCGATCGGATCTGCGGCTACATGCAGCGGGCGCTCGAGCAACTGGTCGACGCGCTGGAGCAAGCGCCCGATAGGCCGGTGCGCGAGCTCGACATTCTTCCGGCTGAGGAGCGCAGCTACCTGCTGGAGGAGTTGAACCGGACGGAAGCGGACTATCCGTCGGATCTTTGCGTGCATGCGCTGTTCGAGGCGCAGGTGCGCCGGGCGCCCGACGCGGTCGCACTGGTCTTCGAAGAGCAGTCGATCTCCTATGGCGCGCTCAATGCCGATGCCAACCAGCTGGCCCATCATCTGATCGGGCTCGGG
>NZ_LWBS01000113.1 GCF_001652265.1 Rhizobium leguminosarum | reverse complement strand
GGCGCTGGTAGAGTCGAGGACAGGCGCGGTGACATGAGTCCCGTTTCCTGTCCCCGCTCGTCAAACCGGACGTGCCGATTTCCGGCATCCGGCTTTCCGACTGGCTTCACCGCATAGCTCTCGGAGGTGGCCCGATGTGGACGCGTCGAAGGCGCAGCACACCGCCCTCTCCAAAGACATAGTCATCGGAGAAACGGTGCGACCCGCGCCCTGCCACCTTGTGCCGCCGCGTGAGGAAGTTTCGCACACGCTCGTAAACATGGTTGTCGACCGCCCGATATGCCGGAAGGCGGGAGCCATAACCGAAGTAGGTCGACCAGCCGCGCAAAAGGCGGTTGAGCCGGTTCCGCACGTCGGGCCATGTCCCCATCTCACCGGGCACGAGCAAATCGCTCACCTTTTTCTTGAGCCGCTGGACACTTTTCCGAGATGGGCTTGCGCCCAGATACCAATGACCATCCTTGCGAAAATGCTCGGGGCCAAAGCTATAGCCAAGGAAGTCGAAATGCTCCTGTCGTGCATTCCTCACCGAGGTTTTCGCCTCATTGAGGGTGAGCCCGAGCTTCGCCATAACCAGCCGCGTCCACGACAGAGCCTCTTCCGCATAACCACGGCTGAGGATGACGAAGTCGTCGGCGTAGGAAACGACGTGGGCTTGGAACGCTTCTCCCCGTGCGGTCTGCCGCCAATGCTTCAGGAAACGGTTCATGTAGATGTTGGCCAGCATCGGACTCGCGACACCGCCCTGAGGCGTTCCGCTCGTTGCGTTGCGACCACCACTCATGCGCCGCTTGCCGTCGCCATCCCGTTCTTCAACAGGCGCTTTCAGCCACATCTTGATAAGATGCAGCACATGCCTGTCGACGACCCTGCGGGCCACGGATCGTAGAAGGTCCGCGTGCGGAATCGAGTCGAAATATCCCGACAAATCAGCGTCGACCACATCGGTGTAACCCCGGCATATTAGCCGGTGCACCTCCTTGACCGCCTGACCACCACCCCGATTGGGGCGATAGCCATAGGCGCTATCCTCGAAATCCGCCTCGAAGATCGGTTCAAGCACCAGCTTGGCGGCAGTCTGGACGACACGATCCCGAATAGTCGGAATACCGAGCGGCCTTTCTCCACCTCCAGGCTTTGGTAGCATGACCCGTCGTACCAGTTGGGGCCGATACGTTTTCGAAACGAGTTCCTCGCGCAGTCCCGCCAGCCACTCCTGCGCTCCCGCCGCCTCGATCCGCGCGAACGTCACGCCGTCGACGCCCGGCGAACCAGCATTGGAGCGGGCTAGCCGATAGGCATGGTACAGAATGTCGTCGCGACAGATCTTGTCGTAGAGAGCGTAAAAGCGGAAGGCAGGCTCCGCCTTCGCTTTACGATACAGCTTCCTCTGAAGAGTCCGGATCTTATCAGGCGTTTGCAGGCTCATCGCCAATCACCTCCACCTCATCATCGTCAAAAGCACACCAGAAGTCAGGGGCCTTCCCTCCACCGGCATTACCCGGCCTCAGCAGTAGTATGACCCTGTCCGACTCCCGCTCCAGACCGGCGTGCCAAGCACGCCGTTGAGGCCGCTACCCTCGCCCGGGACGGGTCTCCCCCGATTACCCGCACCACCTTTCCAGCGTGCCGTGCCCACTACCCCGGCGAATCGAGCGGGTGCGCTCGTCGATTTCTTCCCCGCTCGTGCTGCCTTCCCCTAATCTCAGGAGGGTCGGCATCCGCATCTTCACTTTCGAGGCCTGCTCAGGCTTCACACTCGTTACGGCCCACTGGATTGCTCAACCGCCCAAGGCGGCCTTTGTCACGAGGCTTCGGCCCGGCCGGTTACCCTGCCAAGCCGCTCGTCAGCTACCAGACCTATCGACAATTATCTGGGTGGAACCTTCCTCCACTGGTGTTACGCGCCGTCGGGGCGCACTGAGA
>NZ_LWBS01000112.1 GCF_001652265.1 Rhizobium leguminosarum | reverse complement strand
CCGAGCGCTCCGTTGACGCCTTGTGGGATACCGTCGGCAAAATCGTCACGCTCTTCAAACCGCAGGAATGTGCAAACTACTTCGCAGCAGCCGGATATGACCCCGATTAAAATGGACGTGCTCTAGCAGCGCTAGACGCCCGCCACCACGTGCGGGGGACGCCGGCATCAAACGGGGGGCAACAAGCGCGCCTGACGCAGCGCCGCCAGATCAGCCGAGCCGGTGCAGAAGCAGGCGACGGCCAATTGGCGGATGACGATCTCGAAGTGCGCGACAACCGCCTCGGTGGACACCGTCGCCGCGCGCAGCACCCCGGCCGCCTGCCCGGCGATGTCCGCGCCCAGACGGATGGCCTTGGCCACGTCGACCCCATCGCGGATCCCGCCCGACGCGATAAGCTTCACCGTTGGCAGCGCCCGACGTACCGCCTGCACGCTGGCCGGGGTCGGAATCCCCCAATCGGCGAACGCCATCGCCACTGCACGGTCGGCAGTATCGCGGGCGCGCTCGCCCTCCACCGCGGCCCAACTGGTGCCGCCGGCGCCGGCCACATCAATCACCGCCACGCCCGCCTCGACGAGCGTACAGGCCACCGAGGCGGATAGGCCCGACCCCACTTCCTTGGCCACGATCGGCACGCCCATGCAGCGTGCGGCGCGAGCGATCTGCGCCAGGACGCCGCGCCAGTCGCGGTCGCCCTCCGGCTGTACCGCTTCCTGCAATGGATTGAGATGGACGATGAGTGCATCGGCCTCCAGCGCATCCACCGCCCGGCGCGCCAGATCTAGGCCGTCGGCCTCGCGCAGTTGTGCGGCGCCGATATTGGCCAGCAAGGGAATATCTGGGGCCAGGCGGCGCACCGCGCGCGTCAGCCCCTGGGAGTTGCGCGATTGCAGGCTCACGCGCTGCGAACCGACGCACATGGCGATCCCCAAGGCTTGCGCGGCCTCGCTTATACCAGCGTGAGCGGTCTGTGACTCTTTTTGAGGTTTCCAAATCAGTTGAGTTCTGAATCAATACCGCAAACGGAGGTTTGCGGATGACATCAGGAATTCCACTGCGCGATGACTTCGACGGCTTCGCTCTTCGGGCGTTGGCCAAAGGCACGATGGTTGCGGCACAGGCTCGGCGGCTTCTTGCCCTTGCCGAAATCTATGATGGCCATTCCCGCAGCGATGCGGCCAGGATCGGAGGCGTGACCCTGCAAATTGTCCGCGACTGGGTTATTCGCTTCAATGCGCGTGGCCCGTCAGGGCTCATCAATGGCAAAGCACCCGGCAATCAAGGAAAGCTTTCCGACGTGCATCGCCAGGCTTTGGCAAAGATCGTCGAAAGTGGCCCGATACCGGCGGTGCATGGCGTTGTGCGCTGGCGGCGCAAGGATCTTGTTCAATGGCTGTTCCAGGAATATCGGATATCCGTCGATGAAACGACCATTGGCCGCGAATTGAAGGCGCTCGGCTTTGCAAAACTGTCCGCTCGTCCGCGCCACTACGCTCAGAACGAAGGCGACCTGGAGAGTTTTAAAAAAAGTTCCCCGCCACACTGGCAGCCATCAAAAGCAGGCTCCCGAAGAACGTCGAGATCGAGCTCTGGTGGGCCGACGAAGCTCGGATAGGCCAAAAGAACAAGATCACCCGGCGATGGGCACGCAAGGGAACAAGGCCTTCGGCACCACACGATCAACGCACGATGTGGACCTATATCTTCGGCGGGTATTGTCACGTTAACTGGGCTGCGGTTGCCTGCCTGACGGGTTGGGCGTAGATTTCGGCGATGCATTCACGAGATATCAGCTTCAAGCGTCACCGTTTTCCGCCACGGATCGTTTCTCACGCGGTCTGGCTTTATTTGCGGTTCAACCTTAGTCTGCGTGAAGTTGAGGAAATGCTGCTCGAGCGTGGAATCGACGTGTCATACGAGACAGTCC
>NZ_LWBS01000111.1 GCF_001652265.1 Rhizobium leguminosarum | reverse complement strand
ACGCACTATCCATCTCAGCGGCACAGAAGGCTCCGGGATTATGCGGAGTAAATCCACCGCAAACTCCGGCAAAACCAGTCTTCAGCGACCGATACTCCGCATAATCCCGCTCTCTGCATAATCAACGTTATGCGGTGCACCGCATAACGTCGAGCTGGGTGCGGCTTGGCAGAAGCGCTCCGGCGAGAGCGACCGCGACTATCTCTCGGTCAAGCTGGACGACCCGAGCTTCCCCGCCCCGATCTACGCAACGCTCTCCGAGGTCGAAGGCGAGGACGGCTACCAGCTGATCTGGTCCCGCCCCAATCGGGATTGAGATCCCAACAAGGCCCCGGGCGTCGAGCCCGCGGCCGACTTTTAGGGTGCCATACGGAGAGGTGGGGGTCTGCTCATATCGGGCCCATCATGCCGTGGAGCCGGGACAGCCTCAAGGACGAGCGGTTCCCCCAAAATGCCGGCGCATTTCGGCTCCCCCACTCACCGCCGCTGGCGGTCGCATGCGCGATCCTTGACCCTGACCCACCGCCACGCCGGCGGGCGTCATCTTTCTCAAACATCAAGGAGATGACGATGATCGAACAACAAATCGAAGAACTGCGCGCCGAGCTGAACGCCTGCATCGAGCCCGCCGAGCGCCGCGAGATCGAAGCCGAGCTCGAAATCGCCCAGGTCGAGCTGATCATGATGCTTGGCGAACAGGACGGTTCCATCGACGCCGAGCCGCCCTTCTGAGGGCGGCATAACACCAGCACCGGGGGACCGCCGGCATCCAGGATCCCGAGAGGGGGGCGATCCGCTGCGACTCTCCTTTCGATCTACCGTCATCGACATCGGGGATGCTGCATCCCGTCCGTCGCCCGCAACCTGCCGGCGCCAGAATTTTCCCCGCCGCATTGCGGCTCCTCGCGTGCCAGATTCTTGGCGCCGGCAGGTCCTTCACTCTCGTTTCGGCCTTTCAGGTGCGTCCCTCGTTGTCCGCCATGCGGCCTATCCCCGCGATATCCACATTTCGAAAGGAGAAAATACCGTGCAACAGCTCGCTCAGTTCCTCACCGCCACCGGCCGTCGGCTCCGCACCCTCGGCAAGGTGATCTGTCACTACTTCCGCAAGGGGAAACTCGGCCTGAAACTGGCCATCAAGATTCCGTTCTTCGTCGAGATCGAGGCGTCGTTCGAGACCGACTGGAACCGGCGCGAATAACGCGCCGTGGGCCGCTTCAGCGGCCCCTCCTCTACCAGCTGGAATGCGGAACACAATCATCGTCAGCTCGGCGAATATCGGCAGGTTGTTTTTGGGCGATAGCCGCGACCACGTTTTTGCTTCACGAGCTCAAGGAACAAGCGAACCGCTTCCTCCTCCCGTTCGAACACATGCTGTTTTTCCTGTCCACGCTTGCCGATCCTTCCCCATCGCCGGGTCAGGCAAGCCTCTCCGAACATCGTCTGCCCGATCTCCATGGCATAATACCGCGCCATGTTCTTGGCTGGATCCGTTCGTTCGACATAGAGCTGGTATGGTTGCGAAATCATGCCGGCATGATCGTCACACGGCGCCGCTACGTCCAACGACATATGTGAATCCTACAGATGCGACCGATTCATTTTCGTGAAGAATGGGGCTTGGGCGAGGCGCCGATGGCGCACGGCTCTGGTCGCACCGCGACCGGAGCCGCACGCGGTCTCCGCCCCGCCGGGTTACGATCCTCTCGCAGCAACAAGCATGGCTCTGCGAATATCATTGTCCGGAGACAGCCGGAGCCTCCCGTCGCCATCGGAGATGGCAAGCGGTCGCGTCCCTTCAGGACGCGGTTCTATCTCTCTCTGACGTCCCATTTTGCACCCACCACGTCGGGTAGCAGCGGGGCATTGCTGCCCCGCCGCCCCCTAAGAACCGGGCGTGCGGATCACTTCGCACCCGGCTCAAGCCATTCTCCAGCGCCACGTTGTGACACCGGGCTCCCCGGCGGTATGTTT
>NZ_LWBS01000110.1 GCF_001652265.1 Rhizobium leguminosarum | reverse complement strand
CCTGGGAGCAGCAACGCAACGCCCACGGCGCAAAGATCCAATGGATGTTCACAACCGAAAATGCCCGCAAAAAGCTCCGTAAAGCTTACCCCGTCAAAGAGTCATAATCTCTGTGGCGTGGTACTAGGAGGCGTTTTTCACGCCTCGGCCACACTCGCGGGGCACTCAGGTCCTGAAAACGCGCTGTGTGGGCTTTGGTGAGCTACCACGTGCGATCAAGTCCGCAAAGCTTCATCTCTTCAAAAAATCCAAAATTTCAAATCTTCCTGTTCTGTAAATTCAGAAGGATTTTAGAAAAAGGTGTTCCGCAGTGTTCCGTAGTGTTCAGTTCTATATATAGGCGCGACCGATTCAGCGTAAAAGCGCGACCGATTCAGCGTAAGGGGCGCGACCGATTCAGCGTGAAAAGACAGTGAAGCGCGACCGATTCAGCGTAGCCCCGCGACCGATTCAGCGTAAGGCCCCTGATAACGGGTTGATTCATATGGGGTGCTTTGACCCTGAAAGCGCGACCGATTCAGCGTAGCTAACGCTTTATGGTTTCACGCTTTTTTGTGGAACTCTTGGCGGGGATTGACAACGCATCAGAATCAGCCGGTTTCAGCCGGATGCCGCCTTCATTGACGGCGACGGGGAGCTTGGGAAACACCTCGCAGATGTGAGCCAGTTCCTTCGTGAATTTGGCCCGGAAATCGCGATCGCGGGTATAGCCGCCGGTCTTGCCCGAGGTCACGAAATGCCCCTCCCCGAACTGCTCTTTTAGGGCTTTCCAACTGATCGAAACGGGTTCGCTCGAGTTGTAGCAGCGGTGGCCGAGCCAATAGTAGATGTCGATCTTGCGCGGCGAGTCCGAAAACGCGCGGATCGCATGGACGTTGACCGGTAGCGCGTGCCTGGCGAGGGTGTCGTAGAACTCGCGGCTGAACGTGATGGTGCTCGCCCAGAGCATTTGCTGGTCGGGATGGGTCGGGAACCAAACGTCCATCGACTCAAACGGCGCGGTGTTGACCGTCTTGGTATGGCCCCCTTTCTCGTCGAAGGTGCCGATGGTCATCTTGCAGGCCGCCAGCGCGTTCAGCTGCTGTTTGAAGGCGATCAGGTTACCGCGTTGGCCGCCGTTGGCTCCAAAGCCCATCTTCTTGATGAAGGCGGTCAGGCTGGCGTCGATCTTGATCGTGGGCGACTGCTGGCGGATGGCTTCGCTGCACAGGTGCAACAGCAACAGGCGCGCGCGGGAGCCATAGGGCAACGGCTGCTTGACGAACTCGCCCCTTGGCGACAGCAACTCACCGGCATTGACGATCAGCCGCATCCTGCCCTGTTTGCTGCGGTACTCGCGCTCCTCGAGCGGCTGGCGGCTATAGGGCAGGCCACACAGGGCCAGCACGCTATGAATATGGCGCAGGTCTTGGCGGGCGCCCCCTTTTTCGAGCGCGTCTTTGCTTTTCGCGCGGCGCCGCGCCCCCGGTGACATGGCTGCCATTTCATTCGCGCGGGCCTCGGCCTTGGCATCGCGCGCGGTCTGTTCGGCGATAATCTCGCGCGCTTCCAGGACGAATACGGCATCCATCTTGAGCCGCTGGCGGGCTTGGGCGAGTTTCTTCCTCAGATCGGCGTCACGGATAAGGGAGAGATCGGGCGTACTGATGTCGGTCATCGCCCGATTACTCCGTCTTGTTCTCCGCCATTTCCAGTAGGGCAGCGATGCTTGATTCTGGCCTTAACGATTGATGTTTCAGGATTTTCCAGCATATCGCGACACTTCACTTTCGTTTGTCGCATTATTGTGTTTTTTACATTCTGACGGTATATAGACGTTATCTATATGACAATCCGTCACGGAGTAATATATGCCTCATTCTGAGATTCCGCGCTATCAAATCGAGACGACGTCGGAACGCATTCAGCGCCATGGCGGGATGTCCCGAATAGGCAACGAAAATACAAAATAACCTCCGAAAAGCTCGGAGACTGATGAACCAGCTTGGAGGACAAGATGCACTGGATTTCCA